>JBOFBL010000524.1:0-4878 GCA_051645545.1 Casimicrobium sp.
GGCAGCCGAAAGTGAAGCCGGAAACGACCTCGATTGTTTCGAAAATACTCGCTGTGATTAAATTTGACAGTGCGATGCAAAGCCCAATTTCATTGGGCGTTCGATCGGTTGGTGCTACAACTCGACAGATCATATTTTCAGCAGATACCCGCGATATTGATTTGCGAATCGCCGCAAAGAGCGCGATGCCATCGACGAAAGCGTGGACAGTGAGCGGCCAAATCCTCGGGCCTGACGAAAATGGATTGATCGTCCTGACAGGTGCCGGGCGCGAATGGACCACGTCGATTGACGAGATGGGCGAGTTCCACTTCGACGATTTGCCCGAAGGTGACTATCGTTTGAGTGCGAACTTTGAAGGCGCTGAAGTCACCTTGCCCGGTTTCCGCATCCCCGCCCACTAATCATTAGTACGGAAGTCCGCTTATGAGTGAGCGCGCTGCCGCGCTGGCAAAACGTTTGGTCGATGCGAATATGGCCGAAGAGGCTTGGCGCGAGGTCGCGACTCTCGATGAGGACGGAAAGCTTGAGCTGGCTTGGCAACTGAAGGACGAGAGCCTTGCTAGTTGGGTCAGCGAACCGTCTCGCGCAAAGTACTCTGCCGCAGCCATCACACAACTTGACCTCAGTGTTAATCGTGCTATTTCCGACGAGGTGACAGCGCTACAAAAATGGGCGAACGCAGTTGCGAGGCTTTCTCAGGGCGAACACGATGCTTGTATTACGGAAGCTGAACAAGCTGCCACATACTTCAATGAAACAGGCAAACCTGCTATAGCCGCGCAGGCTCGCAACGCAAAAGTAATCGCTTTGATTGAGCTTGGGCGCATGGATGAGGCTGAGACCTGCGCTCGGTCAATTAGAGACATTTTTGTATTACACCGAGACCACTCATGGGCCGGCAAGATCGAAGTGAATCTAGGGTCTCTTCTGCTTCAGCAAGATCGCTTTCGCGATGCGGCTGAGCTTTACCGAAGCGCTAGCGTGCGATTCGCGCGCGTTGGCGAAGTCGAACACTCCATCATGGCCGACATCGGGTTGGGCGACGCGCTGACCGATGCGTTCGAGTTCGACGACGCGCTGCGCGCATACGAGCGTGCGAGGCAGCGTGCTGAGAATCGCGGCTTTAGTTTACTAGCGACTTATGTTCGCCAGAGTCTGGGGTTGCTTGAGGGTTTTAGCGGGCGACCGAATCGGGCTCTTTACTGGTTAGAGCTCGCGCGGCGTGACTACGAAACATTGGGCGACGACAAGCTGCTCGCTGATTGTTTGCGCGACTTGGCTGATGTGCATTTGCGCGTCGGGTTGCATCCAGAGGCTTGCTCCTTATACGAGCGCGCCATTGCAAGTCTCGATCGAATTGGCTCGAAACTAGAGCAATCCTGGGCGCGTCTTCATCTCGGGTACGCTCTTCGCGGCATGGGCCAACGCACAGAAGCGGCAGGTATCGCAACGACTGCGGCACGCGACTTCGTGGCGCTCGGTGGTCGCGTAGGTGCTTCGCGCGCGTGGATACTGCAAGCGGATGTTGCGCTGGAAGAAGGCAACGTTGCACAAGCGGAAACCGCGCTCGCGAGTGCTCAGGCTGTTTTCGATGGCGATGTGCCGGAGCAAGTGCAGCGCGTTGCGAACTTCTTCGTCGCGAGACTTGCGATTTTGAAAAACGACACCGATAGCGCTGAGCGAACGCTTCGAGCCTTAATAGAAGGAATCGATTCGCATAGCGACCATGCTTTGCGCGCGGATTGCTTCGAGCGTTTGGGATGGGTCGCCGAATCGAAAGGCAAGGACGGCGAAGCGATTGAATGTTATCGCCAAGCTGCGTCCGGCATTGAAACGCAGTGTGCGATGCTGCAATCGGAAGAGATGCAAACGAGTTTTCGTGCGCAACGCCAACGCGCGTTTGAACGTTTGGTTAGCGTGATTGCTCGCACCGGTGATGTTTCGCAGACGCTCGAAGCGATGGAGAGAGGCCGCGCGCAGCTCTTCCAAACCAAAGATTCGATGCGTGCAGTCACCAATAACAACGATCGAACGCAGGCGGTCAAAGCCCAACTAAACTGGGCGTACCGTCGGTTTTCAAAGAAAATCGAAAACAATGAAGAAATTGAGTCATTGCCCAATAAAATTAGGGCATTGGAGTCAGAGCTGCTAGAACATCATCGCCGTTCTAAATTTATCGCAGAAGACGGTGTCGATACACGAGAGGTTCTTCGCACTGAGATCGAGATTGGCGAACTACAACGCAGCCTTTCCGACAGCGATTTGTTCGTTGAGTTCTTTTGTGTGGGCGAAGATTTGTATTCGGTCGCTCTTACGCGTGCGCAATCGGTCGTTCATCGGTGTACGGACGCCGCCATCGCAGAGCGCGTGCGGCAGTGTCGCTTTCAACTTGAAGCGCTGCGGGGTAGCGCGCTGCATCTCGCGAACTATCAAGCTACGCTGCTGGCGCGAGCGCGGCGGCGTCTTGTCGAATTAGGGCATTGTTTGCTCGAACCGATTGCGCCGCTCTTGGTCGGCAAAGCGCGATTGCTCGTGGTTGCTCATTCATCACTGCACTACGTTCCGTTCGCCGCGCTCGAATTCGATGGCGCGGCGCTGGTCGATTCGTTCGAAATCGTGATGCTTTCATCAGCGAGTGCTTTACTTAGTAATTCGACGACCTTCGCTGATTGCGATGATTCGCGTCGCGCGTTGCTTGTCGGTAGTTCGCAAGGGAGCCTTGCCCACGTGTCGGACGAACTCGCGGCGCTCGCATCAATCTTACCAAGCTCCGATCGCTTTATGGATGAGTCGGCGACCGTCGATCGTGTGTCGCGCGCGATGCCTACGGCGCGCATCGTGCATTTAGCGTGCCACGGCCAGTTTCGCGCTGATAGCCCCTATTTTTCGGCGCTTCATTTCGCCGACGGTGCGATTACGGTACGTGATATCGGAGAGATGCGACTTAGCGCAGATTTGGTTACGCTCAGCGCTTGCGAGACCGGCCTCAGCCAGCTCTCTCCTGGCGATGAATTGCTGGGTTTAACCCGAGCCTTCCTGCGCGCGGGCGCAAAAAACGTGGTGAATAGTCTCTGGGCTGTGGATGATGCTGTGACCTCATCGTTGATGACGCTTTTTTATCGCAGCATTGCGAAAGGCGAGTCGGCGGCGCGTGCGCTACGTAATGCGCAGATAGCCACTCGCTCGCAGCATCCACATCCCTACTACTGGGCAGGTTTTACGGTCACGGGTAGGCCCTGAAAAGTTTTTTCGTCTTTTCCTGTATTTTTCACGGCGTTGGGATCTTCTGTGAGCAGACATCTTGTTGAGGAAAATCCCAGGAGTAGTTATGAAGAACGAACGTATTACGGGTATTCGCGCACTAGTGAGCGCGACTATAGTCGGCGCGGCCATCTCGTCCACGCAGGCGACTGCAACGACTGATCCAGTAGTCGCCAATGAGGTGGTCATCAAGCTTCGTACCGGCGCAACATTGTCCCCCGTTCTTGCGCAGCATGGGCTCACGCAAATTGATCAGTTTGGCAGTCGACCCATCTATCGCTTGCGAGTCAACGCGCCGCAAACGGTGAATGGCGCAGTAAACGCACTGCGCGCGAATACAAACGTCGAATACGCGGAGCCGAACTATGAGAACGAGACTCCTGAAGGGCGTCGCAAATACGTATACATAGTCGGCGGAAGCTCCTCCGCCTACGCATCCCAATGGGCTGCAAACGCGCTAAATCTCTATCCCGCGCAGGCTGCTGCAATCTCGCAAAACCCGAATTCCCCGACGGTACGTGTCGCTGTGCTCGATACTGGCATTGATGCACTGCATCCCGCATTCATGGGCAAACTGATTGCCGGTCGTGATTTTGTCGATGATGACAACGATCCAAGCGAAGGCGGCAGCACGCTCGATGCGGGCTTCGGCCACGGCACACACGTTGCGGGTCTAGTAGCGCTCTCAGCACCGGAAGCGAAGATCATGCCGCTACGCGTGCTCGATGCAGCAGGACGCGGCAACGTCTGGGTGCTCGCTGAAGCGATCATGCATGCGGTCGATCCTGATGGCGATCCTTCAACCGATGATGGCGCGCAGATCATCAATTTAAGCCTCGGCACCAATCGCCCAACGCGATTGCTCAATACAGCGGTCGAGCTCGCCACGTGCAGCGATGACGATGATGACGAGGATAACGATGATTATTCCGATCCTGGATTTGACGCCGATCGTGAGCGTTGTAATGTGCGTCACGGCTCCGTTGTGATCAGCGCCGCTGGCAATGGCGGCAGTGCCACCGAGCGCCACTACCCGGCCGCAGAACGTGCCGAAGGCGCACTTGCGATTGCCGCGACTCAGCAGAACGGCTCGCTTGCGGGCTTCTCGAATCGCGGCCCGTGGATCGATGTGGCCGCACCTGGCAATCAAATCCAAAGTGCGCTGCCAGGAGGCCAGTGGGGCACGTGGAGCGGCACGTCAATGGCGGCACCACTGGTGGCCGGTGTTGCGGCGCTCATCAAGCAAGCGAACCCTGATTGGAAGCCAGTGGACGTTACCAAGCGCATCGCGGAACGTAGTGCAGAGATTTGCGGCACATCGATTCGTCGAGTCGATGCTTTAGCGGCAGTGCAAGATTACGTGCCGAATTCGCCAAGTTGCCCTTAAAAAGCGTTCTGCTCCTCCACAAAACCGCGTGCTCAAAACACGCGGTTTTTTTTATTGCCTATCGATCAGGCATTGCGCTTTATTTGAAGAAAACATTGCCGATGAAATTAGGTTGCGTGCCTCTCTCCTCGCAATGTAAGCGCAGCGAAATACTCGCTTGCTGTTCGTACAGATGATGTAACACGACAAGTGGTTCTCTTTGTGACGTGTCGTCACAATTCGTTTAG
>JBOFBL010000525.1:0-6972 GCA_051645545.1 Casimicrobium sp.
CGCTGGAAATGCCCTCACCGCTGCCGCCGAAACTACCGCTTGCGATTGAGCTTTGGCGGATCGACGGCATGACGTTTTCTTGAAAATTGCGCGTAATGTCGTTCGTAATGGCGCTTGCCTGCGCGTCCATGTACTGCGGGTCAAAAGAGCCGGACAGGGCGCGATTTAATGCCTCGGTAAGCCCTTGCGGCTGACCTGTCACGCCAGCCATCGGCATCGTTTGTGTCGCAGCGCGCGGCGCAGAGATTGCTCGATCCTGCATTGCGCCTGGCGGCATCCCCGGCGCCGACATTGGCTGCGGACGGCCCGCATCTAGCGCTGCGGCACCTCCATTTGCGCCGGTTTGCCGGATCAGCGCCTGAACGTCGATTTGCGGGTCTTGCTCGATGCGCTGCTGTCCGTCAGGCGTGGTTACGCGAATACCACCGCCCGGCAGCCCATAACGCTTGGTAGCGTTATCCCATGCGCTTTGCGCGCGATACTGGGTGTCACGTTCGTTAAACGCGCTCTCCCATCCTGGTTGCTGCTGCGCCCAGGAAAGAATAGGGTTTGTCGAAGAAGCCGACTGAGCCGGCTGCGCACCGGTCGCCTCGGCAAGTCTTTGCGACGAAAACGCGCCGTTCGACGGCATGCCGCCGCGAAGTTGCTGAAGCGATTGCTGTTGTTGCGCAGTTGGATTGCTGCCCATAACACCTGGGGCTCGCCCAATGCCAATCGATGCGCCTTCAATGGCTTGGGCTGGCGGACGCTGCATGCTCTGCTCTAGTCCGCCTCCTGCGGGGCCAACGCCGATTGCGGCCGGCGCCTGATTTCCGGGTTGATACTGCTCAAGCGGGTTTTTTGGCCGCATCATCCCCATGGGCTGCCGGTTTGTTTGGCCTTGTGGCATCATGACTAATACCTCACTGAGCTTTCATATTCTTGCTGATAGCGGCGCCTCATTTCACGCAAGAAATCATCTTCCTCTTGCGTTCTTTGGGGCTGTTGCATTTGTGTAGGCGCTACTGCTTGCTGTTGCCGGGCTGTTGGCTCTTGCTCAATCGGCCTCATAGCCGCCTCTGGCAGAGGTTGCATCGGCGGACGCTGCATGCTCTGCTCTAGTCCGCCTCCTGCGCGATCAGCACCAAATGAACCGGGCATCTGTCGTTGCCCGCCTAAAAGCTGCATCAACCCGCCGCCTCCAAGCCCGCCAAAAAGTCCGCCCATGCCGGAGCTGCCGCCGCCACGCATAAACGGATTGCCCGCCAGTCCGCCGCCCATCAGCGATTGCGCCAGCCCGCGTTGTTGCTGGTAGCCTTGCGCGTACTGCGGGTCGGTCAACTGCTGGCGTTGCATTTCCATGCCGGCGCGCATCATGTCGTTCATGCCGGTTGGATTTTTGTTGTACAACGCCTCGCCGCGATCCATCATGCCAAGCAAGCGGCGTTTCATGTCCGGGTCAAGCTCTTGCTTTTGCGTCGTTTGCACCGTGTCTGGTTGCTTATCAAACAAACCGCCCATATCAGATTTCCTTCACAACAGTGACCATCTTTTCATCAAATCCGCGCGAAGATAGTTGCCTAACCCAACCGCGGCGACCTACGGCAACCAGTTCCGTTGCGCCGACCTCACGCGCAAAATTGCGCACCATCTCAATCAGCAGATCTAGCCACTCATTCATTTTTGATCCGCCCAGAGCGTTGAAGCAAACAGCCTTTTTGCTTGTGTAGCTTTTTACCTCGGTTGCGCAAACAGCTAGAAGCTTGCCTTCTTGTTTGTAGATGACTCCATAACTTTCTGCTTGCTCGATAATCGCCCATGCCTGCATATCACCATTTTCGAGGCATTGGCGCACTTCATCAAGCGAAACATAGCCATGACCGCGCATGACCGCGCGCTCTAGCATCGGCGCAAGTTCAACCCATCGTGCCGCGATCGCGCTGGTCATGACTGGTTCCACGTGAATCATCCGACAAACACCCACGCAGAGTTTGCGACATTGCGGCGGTACAGCCCCTCTCCGCTTCCTGGGTTCCAGTTTGAACCATTTGCGTAGACAATCATTCCTGGAAGTGTTCTTGTCGGCTCGCCTGCGAGCGGTCGCAGGAGCAATGAGTCTTGCGCCGACCTAAGCTCTTGCGCAAGGCGCCGCGTTTCCTCCGCAATAAAGCGAGATATTTCCCTGGGATCGCTCGGCGGGTTAAGCGGCTCGTAGGCCATCAGTAGCGTCCTCGAGGTTCAAATTCAATGTCAAAGCTGCGCATACGCGCAGATTGCGGCGACTCAAACGTGATTTCCAGAGCCAAAAATCGCCCGGTCGCAAAACAGTCGTACTTGTACGAGCGCGCCGGAATCGTGCTACTTGCGCCCCATGAAATCGGCCCGCCGCGCTCCATTTGCGAGCCGACACGAATCTTCATCATCGTGCTTGGGCCGGCTTCAATGCGGGGGTAAATACGCTTGACCGTTTTTACGCCTTCCGGGTCACCAAAAACAATGCCCGATCGCTGCATGTACGCATTGATCGGCAGCGTCTCAAACGTCCCGCCGACGTCTGAAATCACAGTCCCGGAGTCGTTTGCGATCAGCAGCCGAGGCGCGGCCGGGCTGTTCGACAAAGAGCCCCACCGCGTATCATCTTCCCCCCATGTTCCTGTGTCAGTGCCCCATGTGTCAGAACTTCCACCCTGCAAGTTAATCGGCGCGGCATGACGTGCACGTCGCAACTCACGGATCGAAAAAGTATTGCCTTCCCAATTCCACACCAAGGCAAGCGAGCATTCAGACGACCCTGGTTCAGGAAAGCAAATCCACGCCTCGTTTAGTTCAGGGTTGCTTGCGACAAAAGATCGCTGAAAAAATTGCGCGTCCAAATTGCCAAACAGCCACTTGCGCATGCGGTTTGTCAGGATAGGCTGCGGCGCTTGCCCGCTGTGAACGTACACATCACCATTTCCTAAAACCACATGGCCGCCTGGAAATTGCGCCGCGCAGCCACGTGCGAGCATGCCGTAGCTCGGATCGATCTGATAGGTACGGAATACATCTTGACCACCGACGAATTGCAGCCCGTACATGCTGCGCTCTTTGTAAATCACGAATATGTCGTTCAGCGCAAAGCCATCAACGATGGCGTCTGGCGACATGGCAAGAAACGGCGTATCACGCGCATCATTTGTTGGCGATGGCGTCCATTGGCTCGGTATTTGCCCAGGTGGCGCAGCGCTTGACCATGCGATCGTGTGCGGCTCTTTGACGCCGCCGCGCAATATTCCGCCCGCGACAAGGAAATTACGGAACGGACGGACAAAATCCGCCTTCCATCCAGCGGGCCACCCAGGCAGCGCGGCAAGCCGCCCAGTGCCGCCCCAGAACTGAGGGTCATCGACGCCGTTGTTCAGCACCAATACGCCATTAAGCGTGCCGCCAGTCCAGCGGTTATCCGCTGTGCCCGTGTAGTTCACATCAACGCTAGCGGTTTGCCGCGTGATGTTTGTTCGCGTCAGACCCTGCACAGCAGCGACTTTTTGCAGTCCCGCTTGAATGGTGAATAGCTGCGTTGGCGTAGCGTATGGCGCAAGAAAATGAACCGGGTATGTATCGGCCCCGTGCGCTAACGATTCCCCGCCAAAACGCTCTGCGTAAAGCGCGCGAAAACGGACATTTTTTGAATCAGACCATTCGTTCAGATTCAACTCTTCTGGCAATTGGTCTTTGTTGACCCCAAACTGCCCGACGTCCGCGATGCGCTCAATCGGCATCAGTCTGCCTTAATCTCCGGCAGCGCCACGCTCTCAGTCTTGGCTGCTTTTGCGACCTGATCGGCAACGTGCCTATCGAACAATTCTCTGTCCTGCCGCTGCGTTTCGGCGGTGAGCGCGGAAATTGCATGCGCAACGTCCTTGAATGGCAAAGACTCCAGCGTTGCGCGCAGCATGGCAACAAATTGAGCACTGAACGTGTACAAATCGATCCCTTTATTCAAAATCCTGCCGTTAAAGTAAAATTGACCGCCCCGGTCGCAATGACATTTGCGCCAGCAGCGTCGGTAGCAATTTCCGATGTGCAAAAGAGTGTTTTTGTTTCGCTCGGGCTTAGGAGCGTCGGCCCTATTTGATAGTCTCTCGAAGAACTCAGTTCATTCCACGTTCCAAGCGAAGTTGTAGAAGTTGACGTCTCGGTTCCGCCTGTTCTTGTAAGGCGCAGCCAAAAACCAGATCCGCCAGCAAAATCGCGCCACCTTGGCCCGCCTGTGCTGCTATTGTCTGTCCCGTTAATGTTCAATGCTTGAAGCGTTCCGCTCGGCTCAAACCGAGCTATCGCCCCCACCGGAGTCAAGCCATTCGGCGCTATGGCACCAGGGAAGACGCCTGGAATCGGGCGCACCACGCCGTCACCGCCGCTGCCTATAAGCATCTGTTGAACGCCCATCAGGAAAGCCCCGCGCCACTGAAAACGCCTTCTGTGCCGGAATTAAACCAAATCGTACAAATACTACGAGGCGCAAGAGTTCTGCTGCCAGTTGTGGCTGTTCCGGCGATTCTCAGCGTCATGCCGCCACCCTGTGTGATCGTGATACTCGAAGCCGAGTCGTTGTAAATGCTGACCGCATTCCCCGCAGAAAACACCCCTGTATTTACCGTAAAACCAGCCGATACAGCCACGCAACACCCGCGCGCATTCGCATCAAACGCGGTGCGTCGCGGCACGTCACGAAAGCCAAGTTCTGTTAAAACCCCAAGACCGGACGAGGCAAATACCTTGCCATCCGCTTCAAGAGTCATGCGCTGCGTCCCGCCGATCGTCCAGTCAAACACATTGGTCGAGCGGGTGAAGCGCGTAAAATCGTTGACATCCCAATTGATGAATGGATTGCCCGCCGAAACGCTAAGGAAGTAGTCAGGAAGCGCAAACCCAACAAAATTGGCTAGCGAAGTCAACCCATTGCTTGCCTCGAAGTTGCCCGTGACTGCGTTTAGCTGAGCTGAAGCGCCTCCCGCAAGGCTAAGTACAAGGGCGGTACACGCAGATCCAGCGCTAATCTCAGAGATGCCGCCGCTGGACGTGTTGATCGCCCGAACAAGCGTGTTTACGTTTGCCTTGCCGGTAAACGCGGCAATTTGCGCTTCGTCTGCGTTAGCAATGTTTGGGTTTTGAAAACCAAACAAGGAAATTCCAGTTGCCGCGCGAGACAGAGTACTAGACCAAGACGCGGATGTTCCGTTTGTGGTCAACACGCGGCCTTGATTACCGGTCTGAACCGGCAAGGAAGACGCAATGATCGTTGCTGCGATGTTTTGCACAAACTCGGTCGTTGCGATCCTCGTCGAGTCATCGGAATCAAGTGGCGTCGGCGCAGTTGGAATGCCCGTAAGAGCAGGGCTGGCTTTTGGCGCCAGAAGAGCAAGTTGCGTCGCCAACGTAGATCCCGTGCTGATGCCGGCAAGCGTACTTAGTTCAAGCGCTGACGCGTTGACAGGGTTAAGGCCAAGCGATGGGAACTGCGTTTGCAAAACACCTTTGATTAGCCGAAGCTGATCGTCGCCCTCAAACTTGAAGTCCGAGTTTGTCGGCGCGTTGGCGTTGAGCTGCGCGAAGTAGAAAGCGGTTTCGACTGGCATGGCTCGTTACCGGTAAGAGGGTAACGACACTTCTGCCGCCTGCCCCCTGTATTGATCTGCAATATTGACTTGCGAAAGAAAAGCCCTGTACTTGGCTTCTGCCCGGTTTTCCTCTTCGGCGTCCAGCGTGTCATTGAATAGTTCGATCAGGCACGCATAAAGGTACAGGAACGGGTACTGCGTCAATATCTCGTTTGTCGGTGCCGCGAGCGTCAGATTCGGCACGTTCGCTTGATAAGTCACACGCATTGTGATTGACGACGGCGGCGTGTAGGCAAGCTGATAGGTTCTGCCTACGATCGCCACGACAAGCCTGTCTAGCGACTGAACCTGCGCAGCGCTATGGCGAGCCAATTCCTGCTCACTGACAACGGCAACGACAGGGTCAAGCGCCTGCGCGCAAAAAAGCATTTTTTCAAGTCGCAAGTCGCTTGGCTTCGCCGCGCTGTTGGTCGTAAACACGACATCCTGCGTTTTGACGAGCGTGGGCGATTCAATGTCCACCGACATGCGTTTCTCGGCAAGCCAGATGTATTCAGGGATGCGTAGCGCCAAGTCGGTGCGCTTAGCGCGCGCCGCAATCTCTGCGCTCAGCTCTGACAGATTCGAAATCATCCCTGTAGCCGCAGTCGCGAGTAATCAGGGTCGCGGTACAACTCCAAAAGCTTGGCCTTGTCGATGATGTAGCCGCCCGGAACTTCAGACAACTTTCCTTCGCGCGCCCACTTGTGGAAAAGCGCTTCCGGGATGAGCATCATCGGCTGCAATTCCTTACCGGAGAAATCCAGCTCGTTGCGCACCGCAGCAGCGTAATCCAACACCGGATTGATGTCGTATGTGATTTGCTCCACCACGCGCCCGGCATCGTCCGTGTGCCAATGCGTTTGCGTGCCTTTGAGATGGTTTACATCTACTAGTTCTTTGTCCATCGCGCGTCCTTGTCGTTGAATGAAAAAGGGAAGAGAGCCCCGAAGGGCTCTCGTTCACCATTACGACAGATCGGCGACTTTGCAGATGCCTCTACGGTTGGTGACCTTGACCAGCGTGTCGGTCACGATCATGTCTTTGGAGTTGTCGCCGGTCACGCCGGGCTTCAAGCGCGTAATTGGGCGCAAGTAGCCACGCTTCACGCTTTCGCCGTCCGTAATCAGCATCGTGCGCGTGCGCAGGCGGTTCTGATAGATCGGGATGAACGCGATTGGGCCGGTTTCCCAAATGTAGACAGCTACAACTCCAAACGTCGGCACTTTGCCGCCCGGCTTCACGTCCACCCGGCGATCTGCGATGCCAGGGAAGGCGTTCACGACGGCTTTCTGACCAAGCGTCAAATAGCACGCGCGCGGCGTACCGCCGTTTTCCCACATGGTTCGCA
>JBOFBL010000526.1:0-3459 GCA_051645545.1 Casimicrobium sp.
CGATGGTGCTTATAAAAAAAGAATCACCCTAAGATACCTTGTTTTCGATTCGAAAATCGCTTTGGTCCTTACGAGCCACCCACATTCGTGAAGTGTGCTTCGGGACGATCGTCTGTGCGACGCGGTGTTGACTTCTTTCTTCATTGCCCACTGACGCGTTTGACGATGCCGCAGGACAAAGCGGCGCTCATCATGAATTGCGAGCGCAAAGATTCTGTTCACCGAAGCTTACGCCTAACTACCGTTGTGGCTTGGCTAAACAACTTTCACGCTTTGGCGGCCGCACTCAGGCAGTTCTTCAAAAAAACGCCATTTAAAATTTTGTTTTGTTCGTGTGTTTGTTTTTTTAAAAAAATATTGATGTATCAATGACTTATAAGAGTTTCTGGGTTTCTAAATCGGCAACGTACAAACGCGCCACTCGCGAGTGTGTAATGCTGAACGTGGCCTACGATCATGAAGGCCAGACGGCAAATTTGACTCGCTTTCGCGCGCTGGAAACCTCGGAGAGCTTTAAGCAAACCGACGGCAAGGACCTTAACGACAGCGACGTACCGAAACGCGTGATGGATGTTGTGGAACAGTGGTACCGCGAATTGGCCGCGACCCATGATCAAGTCGTGCCAGTAGACAACGGCCGATTCGCCTATTCGCCATCGAGTTTCCAGCCCTATCGCTTGAAAACCGAGGCGGAGCAAACGATGGATTGGGCGATGCTTCACGTCGAAGTCGCGAATTTCGATCGCGCCGAACAACTCCTGTCCTCTCTGCCCGATGCGATTCGCGCAACCGCGTTTGCACAGATGACCCTGCGGCGCCTGCATGTATTGCGCGCACGAAGTGCTGACGATGCAAACGTGCGCGAGCAAGCCTTTGCTGAGGCGAATCAATACGCCGAAGGAACGCTTGCCGCGCTGGCTGCGGACACAGCGCCATACGGATTCGGGGACAACTACCTGAGTGCGGAGAGTCTGACGGCGATTGCTCAGGAAACCATCGCCGAGTATCGTTTCGGTCGAAACGAATTCGAACTCGCATTGCGCGCCTGCGAGGCCGCGTCAGCGACGGGCTATGCGTCGAGCTTTTGCGAAGGTTTGAGAGCAAAAGCGCTGCTTGCCCTCGGGCGCGAATCCGAGGCGTTTGAGCATTGTGCGATTTGGGGCGGAACGTGGCTTACCGAGATCATCACGCTGCCACGCTATCAGGCGTTTTTGGCTGAACGTCAATCGCTGGAATCGACCGCTGAGGCGTCGCGCATCGCAAGTATTCGAATCGAGCGACAGGACGAGACCACGCTCCCAAAGAAAGAAATCGAGCATTGGCACTCGCTCTCCAAAGAGATGGGCGCTCAACTTCCGAGCCACTTCGTTCGCTGGCTTGAAAAAAAGGCGATGAGGGCGCTCATGGTGACAGAGCCTCACGATGAGGGCGCGTATGAAACGCAGTACGACTTTCTGACAGCTGCGATAGCCAATGAAAAGCGCGAGTTATTCCATTCATGGCTGCACTTACACGACGATGATGAGCTGGGTGAAGACGTGCGGCAGTGGCTATCGGAGAGCGGTCGGGACGTAGATCGCATGCTGCCCGTGCTCGCCTCCGCTCACGGCCCGGATTGTTTTCTTCTTGATCTTGCGACAGACGCAGCGGATCGCCGGAATGCGATCTATAGTTGGTCGCACGACCAAATAGTCGAATTTTCGTACATCGCCGACGATATGCCAGGGCTATTTCGTTACTTGGAAGAAGAGGCGAGCAATGGTCGGGTGGTGTCGCTGTGATCGCTAGGAATTCACCTGCATGCGGCGGTTCACCGCTTTGTTCTGAGAGCTTTCAAGCATGAGGCATCCATCGCGCTTCGTTTTTTGTTGTTATCGTTTTTCTCAAGGTCTCAATTTCATTTCCATGCGCACCTTCACATTCGCACTCTTTCTGTTAGTCCTCAGCACGGTGGCAACCGCTCAACAACGCACTTACAACGATGCCGATACACACGCTGAAGCGGTTGGGATCATGAAAGTGTTCATACTCACCAATCGATTGATGCTGAGAGAGTGTTCTGCGCGCTTTCCAGATGAAAAAGCGCAGATGTCTCAAAAGCTTCTTACATGGGAGGAAGAGGAGCATATGAACATCGTCAAGACCGAGAATTCGTGGGAGCGGATGAGCAAAACAGACCCTAAACTGGCTCAGATGGAGAAGCTGATCGTGAGCGGTTTTGAAAACATGCGCGAGCCGGAAGCGACCGCAACATTGACGCGACACTGCAACACGCATTTCACTGAACTTACCTCTGGCATCTGGCGAACCCGCACGCCGAAGACCTATCGTTTTCTGGATGAAGCGATGATCCCGCCGCCCGCGCCGCCGAAGAAAAGGTAGGGAGGTTTAGCGGGCTGGTAAAGCTGGTCGCACCCACGCGTGCGTTGCGCCTCCTTTGGGGGGTGAAGCGATTTGTTGGTGCACGTCGGCAGCTTTCTTGTGCTCGGCTATAGTTGTAGTTGATTTGCTTGCAAAAAAAAGGCGCTTCTCAGCGCCTTTTACGTTAAGCCTCTGCGTGCTTACAAAACTTCGCTAAAGCTCAGCTTTTTGCCTACGAACCACCAACGTTCGTAAAGCGCGCTTCGGGGCGATCGTCCGAGCGGTGCACGGTGCTGACTTCTTTCTTCATCGCCCACGGACGCATTTGATGATGCAGTGGGATGAAGAGATGCTCGTCACGAATGCGAGTAAGCGCTTCAGCGATCATGCCGTTCCTTTTTGCGATGTCGGTTTCAGTGGCCATTGCGTCGCTTAAACGATCAACAACCGGATCCGAAACTTTCGACCAGTTGAAGTTGCCGTTTGAACCCGTTGTCTTCGTGCGTGCGAGCGACTGAATCATGTACTGCGCGTCGTAGGTCGCAACGCCCCATCCGAGCATGTACACGTCGTGCTCAAACTTTTGCATTTTCTGCGAGAAGGTCGACATCGGCTCGGCTTGTAGTTTCGCTTTGATGCCAATGCGCGCCCACATCGCGATGAGCGATTGACAAATTTCTTCATCGTTCACATAGCGATTGTTCGGGCATGCGAGCGTGAAATCGAAACCGTTCGGATAGCCTGCGTCAGCGAGCAGTTTCTTCGCGCCGTCAACGTCGAGCTTCATTGGGGTGTCGAGCGCTGGAGTATTGCCGTTGACACCTGGCGCAACCATGATGCCAGCAGGAATCGAAAGGCCGCGCATGATGCGCGTTTTGATGGCTTCACGATCCACGGCCTTGTTCATTGCTTCGCGAACGCGCTTGTCTTTGAACGGGTTCTTACCTTTTACGCTCGAGCTCTTCAACTCATCGCTACCCAAGTCCATCGCAATGTAAATCGTGCGAACTTCAGGGCCGTCAACGACTTTGAGTTTCGGATCGGCGCGAAGCTTGGCGACGTCTTGCGTGGGCAAATCGGTGAGCATGTCGATTTCGC
>JBOFBL010000527.1:0-4616 GCA_051645545.1 Casimicrobium sp.
CGGGCACCAATCGCATAAAAAAGTCCGGGGGACTTTTTTATGCGATTGGGTCAATTTCAAATCGATCCAAGGACTGCAACCTCATACGCGTTATGAACGCGCCAAAGGTGTTCGCATCGCCCACGTCATTGCAACGTAAAGTCGGAGCGAAGCGCAAATCAAATCGCGAGTGCGGAGGCGCGAGCGATCAAAGCGCCTCTTACTCCTCCCGCTTCGACTTCTTCATCGCCGCCTGCGCCTCCCGCGCGCCCTCCCGATCCTTGATCGACGAACGCTTGTCGTGATCTTTCTTCCCCTTCGCGAGCCCAATCTCAAGCTTCACATTGCTGCCTTTCCAATGCAAATTAATTGGCGCTAAGGTATAGCCACGCTCTTTCACTTTACCGATCAATTTATTGATTTCGTTACGATGGAGCAAACATCGGCGCGAGCGTGTCGGATCGGGCGTCACGTGCGTGGACGCGCTCGGTAACGGCGAAATCGTTGCGCCTACTAAATACACCTGCGAACGCAGCACGCGCACGTAGGCTTCTTTGATGTGAACGCGTCCGGCGCGAATGGCTTTGACTTCCCAGCCTTCGAGTTCGAGCCCGGCTTCGTATCGATCTTCGATGAAGTAATCGAAGAAAGCTTTTTTGTTGTCGACAATACTCATTGCCGCGATTTTACGAGGCGATTGCCGATACCGCGATTAGCGCGAGCGTTAACATTCGCGCAAAGAAAGAACGCAGGGAGGACGCAATGAAACTCGCCATCATCGGCGCAACCGGCATGTTGGGTCAACACGCGCTGCATGCAGCGCTTGCCGCCGGACATCAAGTTCGCGTGACATACCGTAGTCCCGAAAGCCTCAAGAAGCTCTCGATTCAGCCAACCGAGCAGGTCAAAGCCGATCTCTCCGACGTGACGAGTTTGACGGAGGCGATGCGTGGTTGCGACGCCGTGATCAATGCGGCGGGTTACTACCCAACGATTCCGCGCAAATGGCAAGAAGACGTCGCCCACGCACGCGCGGAGCAGCAACGCTTTATCGATGCCGTCGAAAAATCCGGTATCGCGAAAGCAATTTACTTGGGCGGCGCCATTGCATTACCGAAGCGCACCGATGGCAAGATTGCCGACGGCACGGAGCGTTACGCAGGCGAACCCGAAGACAAAAATCCCTACCTGCAAGCCAAGTGGGCGATGGACGAAATGGCGTTACAAGCCGCCGAGCGCGGCGTGCCGATGCTCATCGCAATTCCAAGCATGACGCTCGGCGAATACGATTTCGGGCCGACGACGGGGCAAATCATCAAAGGCATCGCCGATCAGTCGCTGCCGAAATACGTCGCCGGAAAACGCAACGTCGTCTATGCAGGCGATGCGGGGCGCGGTTTGGTGCTTGCGGCAGAGCGCGGCGAACCCGGCAAGCGCTATTTGCTTACGGGCACCAACACCGACATGAAAGAACTCTGTGAACTCGCCGCACGCATCGCGAAAGTGCCCGCACCAAAGGAAGTACCACTCGGTGCCGCGAAGTTCTTGAACAAGCTGCAAACGCTCCGCTGGCGACTGGGCGGCGCGGTACCAAAGATTTCCGAAACGGCAATCGCTGTGATGTCCTCCGGGCAACATCTTGATGGGCACATCGCGAAAGAAAAACTCGGTTACGCGCCAACCGTATCGCTCGAAGAAACTGTGCGAAAAACACTGACCTGGATGGCATCGCAAAACATGGTGCCGAAGTGAATCTTCTTTTGAGCTTTCCGGTATTCACAACAATTTTCTCGGAAAGCTCAACCCTCACCCCCTGCCCCTCTCCCAGAGGGCGAGGGGAGATACTCGCTCACAAATCGCTATCGCGATTTGTGAAAACACCGTTAGGTGCGAGCGCGATGAAATAATCTCGATCGTGAAACACGTCATTCGCTCGATTCTCGTCCCGCACAGCGCTGCAAAAATGTACGCGCTCGTGAACGATGTTCCCTCCTATCCTAAGTTTCTGCCGTGGTGCGGCGGCGCGGAAATTCTCTCGCGCAGTGAATCGGAAATGAAAGCGCGCGTCGATATCGCGTATTTGGGTTTACATCAAAGCTTCACCACGCACAACGCGCTCGAACACGATAAGCGCATCGGTTTGCAATTGGTGAGTGGTCCTTTCTCGAAGCTCACTGGCGAGTGGCGCTTTACGCAATTGGGCGACGTGGGTTGCAAAGTCGAGTTCGAGTTGCATTACGCATTCGAAGGGTTGCTTGAGGTACTCGTCGCGCCTGTGTTCGATCGAATTGCAGCGACTTTTGTCGATGCGTTTGTGAAGCGCGCGGATCAACTCTATGTCTGAGCCATCAATGATCGCAGTCGAAATTGTCGAAGCGTTTGCCGATCGCGTGGCGCGAGAAACAGTTCGCGTGCCTGCGGATGCGTGCGTGCGCAACGCGCTCGCGATCGCATCGAGCGATTCCGCAAAACGCGCGCTGGCCGAACTCGAATCAATCGATCACATCGCTGATAGCAACGTTGGCATTTGGGGACGCCGCGTATTGCTTGATTCACCGCTTGCAGACGGCGATCGCATCGAGCTTTATCGCGTAGTCATGGCAGATGCGAAAAGCGCACGCCTCGTGCGCGCACGCGAGCAAGGCTATCGTTGGCAAGGCAGAACCCGGCGCGCGGCGAAGCCTCAATCGTCGGAATAAGCTTCGCGCCCACGCAAAACGGCGACAGATCGCCTCGGTGCATCACAAAAAATCAAAATATTTAACGTTCTAGCTTTATCATTAAACGCCCAATTTAATTGGGCGCTCAAAGCATTTACTATATTTTTCGAAAAATAAAGTAATAACGATATCGCCCCAATTAAATTGGGCGATGACGCACGGAGCTGGATCGATTTTTCGTGCACTCTTTGCAGAAGCCGCAGCGCTTCCTAGCGCTCGTTATCTGGCGTCGCGCCAATCTTGTGAATCGATAGATCTGCGCCGTTGAATTCCTGCTCCTGATCGAGCCTGAGCCCCACGAACGCTTTGATCGCGCCGTACACGAGCAAAGCGCCGATCAACGCAATCGCGATGCCAAGCAGCGTGCCTACCAATTGCGCGCCGAACGAGACGCCGCCCAAGCCGCCGAGTGCTTTCTGCCCAAAGATGCCCGCAGCGACGCCACCCCACGCACCACAGAGCCCATGCAGCGGCCACACGCCAAGCACATCATCGATCTTCCATTTGTTTTGCGTGAGCGTGAAAAGCTGCACGAAGATCGCGCCCGCAATACCGCCCACTGCGAGCGCACCGATCGGATGCATGATGTCGGAGCCCGCGCACACGGCAACCAAGCCCGCAAGCGGTCCGTTGTAAGCGAAGCCAGGGTCGTTACGTCCCAGCAGCAACGCGACGAGCGTGCCGCCCACCATCGCCATCAGCGAATTCACTGCCACCAATCCGCTGATCTTGTCGATCGTTTGCGCGCTCATCACATTGAAGCCGAACCAGCCCACCGCGAGCACCCAAGCACCCAGCGCGAGAAACGGAATCGACGACGGTGGATGCGCCGTCATTTGTCCTTGCTTGCCGTAGCGCCCGCTGCGTGGTCCGAGCAAGAGCACCGCAATCAGACCGATCCAGCCACCGACCGCATGCACGACGACCGAGCCCGCGAAATCGCGGAAATTCTCTCCGAACTTTGCCTTGATCCAGTCTTGGATGCCAAATGCGTTGTTCCATGCGATGCCCTCGAACAACGGGTACACCAGCGCAACCAGCAACAACGTCGCCACCAGCTGTGGTCCAAATCGCGCACGCTCGGCAATACCGCCCGACACGATCGCTGGAATCGCCGCAGCAAAGGTGAGCAAGAAGAAAAACTTAACGAGGTCATAACCGCTCTTCGCGGCCAAGGCATCCGCGGGTCCGAAAAAATGAGCGCCGTACGCAATCCAGTACCCGATGAAGAAGTACGCGATCGTCGACACCGCAAAATCGGCGAGGATTTTCACGAGCGCGTTCACCTGATTTTTCCGGCGAACCGTGCCCAATTCCAAAAAGGCAAACCCCGCGTGCATCGCCAGCACCATGATGGCGCCCAGAAGAATGAACAAGGTATCGGTTGATGTTTTTAGTGCTTCCACGAGCGCCCCGTTTTATGTCAATTCGGAGCTAAAGCAATTATCACGCCCGAATTCGGTGCGTTTAAGCGATTGATTTCAAACACTTATTTTTTCGATTCACCAGTTCGGCGCATCGAACATAGTGCATCAATGACTAGTTTGGTGCGAAACGGTACGGTCAAACCGCACAAAAACAGTGCATTCGAACGGCTCGGCGCTACATTGGATCAATCGTCCTTTGCCCCCGAAGGCAAATTGCGCGCACTCGCGCGTGTCTCGATCGAGCGGAAAATGCCGCGAAAAATATCGACCTCTTCTTTCTCCAGCCGCGTGCGATTGAAGAGCCTGCGCAGTCGAGGAAAAAGTCGCTTCGGATTCTCGGGATTAAAAAAACCCGAGGCGGTTAACGCATGTTCCATGTGCTCGAACATGCGTTCGATGTCGTCTTGCGTCGCTAACTGAAACACGGGGGCTTCGTAGCCCTGCACCTGTCCCGCCGCCATGCGAAGCTCATGCGAAAACACTTGCACAG
>JBOFBL010000528.1:0-4148 GCA_051645545.1 Casimicrobium sp.
TGATGACGCTCTGGCGTGTGCGCAACTTGGATGCCTTGATTCCGCACAAGCACGGCATTCGCGCGCCGGATGTGACGCGATCGGCACCGACCGAGCCTATCAATATTGATTGTGTGATTTATCCCGGCATCGCCTTCACCAAAGGGCTCTCCCGCCTAGGACGCGGCGGTGGTTATTACGATCGCCTCTCCGCGAAACTCGCTGACAACTGCACGCGCATCGGCATTTGTTACGAAGCGCAAATCGCCGATCAACTACCACAAGAAGAACACGATGCGAAGATGCATTGGGTGGTGACAGAGCTTACTGTGTATCCGTATGTGCCTGAACCACCGCCACCGCCGCCGATGCTGCCTTCGAGTGTGAAGACAGAAGAAACGACACCGGTAGCGAACGCCGAAACTCCAACGCCAACTGCTGACGCTTCTTCGTGAGTTCACTTTTCTGTGGGAGCGCGCTTGCGCGCGAAACAGCGCTTGACGCAATCATCGTAAATCTGAAGACTTCATTCGCGCGCAAGCGCACTTCCACTCCCAGCCGACCTAACGCAAACACACCATCATGACGGCCAAAATCATCGACGGCAAAGCACTCGCCGAAAAAGTGCGCGGGCGGATCGCTGACGAAGTCGCGGCGCTTAAAGCAAAAGGCGTGACGCCGGGGCTTGCGGTCGTACTAGTCGGCGATGATCCTGCCTCACAGGTCTACGTGAAGAACAAAGTCGCGGCCTGTGCGAAAGTTGGCATGCACAGCATCATGCATCGCTTGCCCGCGAGCACCAGCGAGGCGGAATTGCTCGCACTCGTCGATCAACTGAACATTGACAAAACGATTCACGGCATCCTTGTGCAATTTCCGGTGCCGAAACAGATTAGTCAGGAAACCGTCATCGCGCGAATTTCGCCCGATAAAGACGTGGACGGCCTGCATGCCGATAGCGCGGGCGCGCTGATGATCGGCACGCCCAAATTCGTGTCGTGCACGCCACTCGGTTGCATGGAAATGCTCGCCGATATTGGTATGAAAGATTTGCGCGGCAAACATGCCGTCGTAATCGGACGCAGTAACCTCGTCGGCAAACCGATTGCGATGTTGCTGCTGCATGCGAACGCCACAGTCACCATTTGTCATTCGGGTACGGAAGATTTGCCATCGATCGTGCGACAAGCGGACATTCTCGTCGCCGCCGTCGGCCGTCCGCGCTTCGTGACCAAAGACATGGTGAAACCCGGTGCCGTTGTGATCGATGTCGGCATCAATCGCCTACCGGAGAGCGAGGGCGGAAAACTCGTTGGCGACGTTGATTTCGATGCCGTGAAAGAAGTCGCGGGCTACATCACGCCGGTGCCAGGTGGTGTGGGGCCGATGACGATTACGATGCTTTTGCAGAATACGTTGATCGCTGCGGGCGCGTAAGGCAAGTCTCGACTCTTTCACGTCCGCACCGTGGGAGTTACCAGCCATTGAGCTTCACGCGCGCAGCGACGGCTTCGGCATTTGGCACCATCACCTCAACCGTCAATCGATAAGTCGACGTGACGGAAGGCTTAAAGTAAGTCACCCAACCCCCGTGTGGTTTAACGTCGAGTTTTTCGCTGCGCGTGAGGTTTTCACGAATAGGAACTTCTCGGCTCTTGCCCCGAAGGTAGTACGAAGAAATCTTCGAATTCGCTCCATAGCCTCTAGTCCACTCGGATAGCCTCGAAGTTTCGTCAACTACGACCTCGTCGTCTAGTGTGCGCATTGTCAGTCGAATCACCGCCAAATGCATCGGCCTCGGCTTGGAGAAAGAGTTTGTCTCATTTTCAGTTACCTCCAACGTAACCACCATTTCGTTAGCGAATAGACCGCCGAACTGAAATGTTCTGCTGGCCGTACGAGTAAGGTCGATTTCCCCTAAATCAAGATAACGGAATCCGTATCCAATCGGGCCGCCTACAGAAAATTTGCCGTCGCCGTGATGTAGCAATGGCGCTAGATAGCTGCAACCACTGAGCGCGAGCAACCCAGCAGCGGCGGCGAATGCGGTCAAGTTTCTTCGTCTCATGCAACGAGTATCACCCAATGACTAAACGCATGCAAATCCTAACGCTCGTCACTCGCTGTCATCCCCGCGAAGGCGGGGACCCAGACCGTGTGGCTCAAGTTGTGCGTTCGCTTTGTTCGATCCGTCGGGGTCTAGGTTCCCGCCTTCGCGGGAATGACAAAGAGGAACAGAACGGCTGCTGTTGCGAGCAGAGATTGAACGTTGAATCGGTCATTCGCGCGCAAGCGCGCTCCCACACCTATTCCAAAATCACGTAAGTCTTCGTAATCGTCTCCAGCACTTCGAACGCGCCTTTGAAATTCGGTGGAATGTGTAGCGATTCGCCAGCGACCACTTCCTCGTAACTGCCCGCATCGTCGTGTATGCGACAGCGACCCGAATGCACAGTGAACACCTCGTGCTTTGATGCGCCGAATTCAATGCGCCATTTTCCCGGTTCGCAACGCCAAATGCCGGTTGAAAAGTTTGTGGCGTTCGCGGGCGCATCGACGGCACTCCATGTTTCGCGTTTCGGATTGCCTACGAGCAAGCGCTCGGGTTTGGGGTAGTCGATGCTCGGGGTCTGCGCGGTTGAAGGGGTGAAATGCGTGAGTTTCATAGTGTGCGAGTGACACGTTTGCGCGAGCGAATTGGGTTCGCAGATGCAATGATTTCTAGTTCCAACGCCACAGCGCTTAGCCCGATTTTGTTGGGCAAGACTTCAATAAATCATTTATTTCGAAAAACAACAAAACACCGTTCATGGCCTAATAAAATTGGGCGAGGAACGGCGGGGCCAGGATTACTTCTCCTGCAGAAGTTTCGCGACATCGATCGCGCCATACGTGAGGATCGCGCTCGCGCCCGCGCGACGAAACGCGATCATCGTTTCCAGCAAACACTTTTCGTAGTTGAGCCAACCGTTTTGCGCGGCGGCGCGCAGCATCGCGTATTCGCCGCTCACTTGATAAACGGCGACGGGCATTTTGAATTCGTCTTTTACTCGCGCGAGGATGTCGAGATATGGCAGCCCCGGTTTCACCATGAGCATATCCGCGCCTTCGGCGACGTCGAGCGCGCATTCGCGCATTGCTTCGTCGCTGTTACCGAAATCGAGTTGATAAGTGTCTTTGCTGCTCTTGCCGAGGAAGGTTGCGGAGCCGACGGCATCGCGAAACGGGCCGTAGAAATTGCTTGCGAACTTCGCGCTGTAAGCCAAGATCTTCGTTTGAAAGAAACCGGATTCGTCGAGCGCTTCGCGAATCGCGCCGATGCGGCCATCCATCATGTCCGATGGCGCGACGAAATCGGCACCTGCGCCCGCGTGCGAGAGCGCTTGTTGAATGAGCACAGCGACCGTTTCATCATTCAAGATGTAGCCACTGTCGTCGATCAATCCGTCTTGGCCGTGCGATGTGTACGGATCAAGCGCCACGTCGGTGATCACGCCGATGTCGGGCAAGTTCGCCTTGAGTGCTTTGATCGCGCGCGGGATCAGGCCGTTTGCGTTGTGTGCTTCTTCGGCGTAAGGAGTCTTCTCGCTTTCGATGTAAGGGAACAATGCGATCGCAAAAATGCCGAGCGCCGCTGCTTCCTTAGCGCGTTCGACGAGCACATCGATCGACATGCGCTCAACACCCGGCATCGATTCCACCGCGATTGTTCGCTTCTCGCCTTCGATCACGAACACCGGCCATATGAGGTTCGCTGCCGAGAGCGAGGTCTCGCGCATCATCGCGCGCGTGAACGCATCGCGGCGCATGCGGCGCATGCGAACGGTGGGATAAGAAGAGGCACTCATGCGAACGATTTTACGCAGTCCACTTCGCCGCGCTTTCGAGGCGTTGCAATTCGGCAAACGTTCGCTTTTCTTTCGGCAAGGTCGCCAACACGCGCTGCAACAAATGCGCAGTGGCCAAAGCATCGGCGAGCGCACGATGTTGTTTCTTGATCGGTAACTTGAGCGTAGAGCTCCATTCGCCAAGCGATTTCGCTTTCACGTTCGGAAATGCAGCAGGTGCAATTCGTTGCATGTCGATGTTGTTCGCCGCGAAGGATTTTGCGATCGCTTTGTTCGCATGTCCCGCAAGCGCAGTGCGCAAGAATTTCACGTCGAAATCGG
>JBOFBL010000529.1:0-1621 GCA_051645545.1 Casimicrobium sp.
TGTTGACCGCTGTTTTCAAAATCGCCGACGACAAAGGTTTACTCCTGCTCGATTTGAAAGACCTTCGTGCAATCCTGGTGCACGCGGGCGAGAACGCGAAGGAATACCAACTAGCGTACGGCAATATTTCCGGCGCGAGTATTGGCGCGATTCAACGCGGCATCTTGACGCTCGAATCGCAGGGCGGTGAAAAGTTTTTCGGCGAACCCGCACTAAATCTCGATGACCTCATGCAGGCGGTCGATGGCAAAGGCGTCGTCAACATTTTGGCAGCGGACAAATTGCTTGCAAACCCGCGCATCTACGCAACGTTTCTGCTCTGGCTTCTCTCGGAGCTCTTCGAAACCTTGCCCGAAGTCGGCGACCCGGATAAGCCAAAACTCGTGTTTTTCTTCGACGAAGCGCATTTGTTGTTTAGCGAAGCGCCGCCCGAGCTTCGTAGTCGTATCGAGCAAGTCGTGCGTCTTGTGCGCTCGAAAGGTGTCGGCGTTTATTTCGTTACACAGAATCCGCTCGACGTTCCGGATGTCGTGCTCGGTCAACTGGGCAACCGCATTCAACATGCCCTTCGTGCGTACACGCCGCGCGATGCCGAAGCCGTGAAAACCGCTGCGATGACGTTCCGCCCCAACCCAAAAATCGATACCGAAAAAGCGATTACTGAACTCGCCACCGGCGAAGCACTCGTCTCGTTCCTTGATGAAAAAGGCAGACCGAATCCGGTCGAGCGCGCGTGGGTGATTCCGCCATCATCGCGCATCGGCCCCGTCACCGCGCCCGAGCGCGCAGCGCTTATCAAGGCTTCGCTCGTAACAGGTGTTTACGATAAAACCGTTGATCGCGAGAGCGCCTATGAGAAGTTAACGGGGCGAGTAAGCGAGCGAATTGAAAACGCAACGCCCCCATCCGCTCGTGGTGAGCCTGTCGAACCACGTGGTGACGCTTCGTCAAATTCAGCAGAACCACAGAAAGACGAACCTGGTTTCTTCAGTAAAGCGGGCGATATGATCGGCGGCATCTTTGGTGAAGATGCACCCAAGACCGGCCCACGCGGCGGCACGATACGCACGCGCCAAGGCGTCGGCGAAGCCGCAATGAAATCCGCAGCGCGCGCCATCGGCTCCGAAGTCGGGCGTCGTGTTATTCGCGGTGTGTTGGGTTCGATATTCGGTGGAAAGCGCTAGTTAATGCGACAAACGCTCGTTGCGATCGTCATGAAACACATTGCTTTTTTGGTTTCAGCGTTGCTTCCTATCGTCTCGGTACACGCCGCAGATGTCATTCCGCAGAATTTAGTGGGCGTGTGGGCAACCGATGCCTCCGTGATGCGGGGTTCAACGTTATCCGAAGGCACAGCGGTGTATCTTGGCAAAGATGGCGCGGGCGCAATCGTCGGTGGACCGCCAACGATCGGCATTCGAATTGCGGCAACCTACAACGCGCAGACGCGAATCATCGACTTCAAGATCGCCGAGGCAGGACAAGCACGGGAGCCCGGCAAAATGGAATACGATCCGGCGAGCAACCATATCAAGTTCAACAACGAAAAACTCAATAGAAAATTTCCGGAACTCACGGAAACAACAAGAAAAGCACTCGGACTAAAGCCCACGAAATAATC
>JBOFBL010000530.1:0-1568 GCA_051645545.1 Casimicrobium sp.
AGAGCCACGGATTTTCATAATTCAAATGAATCACAAAGCCGACGGCGACGAGCGGATCGTTGTTCTCATTGGTCAAGTGATAGAGAAACGAGCCGCCGCCGGTTTTCGAATCGAGCGGCCAACCCTGCGAATGCATCACGAGTCCTGGCTTGTGTTTCGCGGGATCGATCTGCCACAACTCTTTGATGCCGATGCCGTACTTTTGCGGATCGATACCATCGCGCAGATTGAATTTCTTCATGAGCTCTTGCGAAAGCGAACCGCGCACGCCTTCGGCGAAGAGCGTGTACTTCGCATGCAATTCCATTCCGGGCTGGAACTCGCCTTTGTGCGTTCCGTCTTTCGCGATACCAACGTCGCCAGTTGCGACGCCGCGCACGGCACCTTGCTCATTGAACAGAACTTCCGCCGCTGCGAAGCCTGGATAAATTTCAACGCCAGCGGCTTCGGCTTGCTCACCAAGCCACTTCGACACGCGACCGAGCGAGACGATGTAGTTGCCGTGGTTATTCATTAACTTCGGCATCGTCCAATTCGGTATGCGGCGTGCGCCTGATTCGGTAAGCACAAAGAATTGATCGTCGGTGACCGGCGTGTAAATCGGTGCACCCTTGTTTTTCCAATCGGGAATCAATTCATTTAACGCCGTGGGATCGATTACTGCGCCCGAAAGAATGTGTGCGCCGATTTCGCCGCCTTTTTCAAGCACGCAAACGGAAATCTCTTTGTTGTTCTCCGCCGCCAATTGCTTCAATCGAATCGCGGCCGACAAACCCGAGGGCCCACCGCCGACGATGACGACGTCGTATTCCATGGTTTCGCGATCTTGTCTGATGCTGGTGCTCATGCTCTTTGCTTACGTTACTTGAAAAATGTGATGAATCGCGGTCGCACAAGACCGCGAAAGGACGTCGCTTCGCTAGGACGACGCGCTACGCGCTAGGACGACGGTGCTTCGCACCTATGACGCAAAGCTTTGCGATCAGGGTTGGTTGAATCCATCGTTGTTATAGAGTCGCCATTTTGGAGAAAAGTGTTTGCAAATCTTGCGTCCTAGCGCGAAGCGCGTCGTCCTAGCAGCGAAGCTGCGTCGTCATAGCGCAGCGTCGTCCTTGAGAATGCAACGCATTCGAAATTTGTCGAAACCGTGATCGATCACAACGAATCCCATTCGTTCATACAAACGGATTGCGGGATTGTCGCGAAAAACGTTAAGCGTGACTTCGCGCAGACCGCGCGAGCGTGCGATCGCGAACACGCGCTCGATGGCTTGTTTGCCGATGCCTCGATTGCGTGCACTTTCTTCGAGTTGAATGTCGCCGATGTGCACGCCGCCGATATCGTTGTCTCTCCAGAGCGAGACAAAACCAACGCGTTCGCGCGCGACGTAGAGTTCGAAGAATTCGCGCGACGGCGCTTTATCGTCCCAACCGTTGCGCGTCCATTGTTGACCGCGCCGCAGGAGATAGGGCTCCATGTTTGCTTTCGCGAGGGCACGACAATAGTCCCACGCTTCGATGCCGACCGGCACGAAACGAAGCGCTTCGTCGGAAGCATTGGCTTGCTTC
>JBOFBL010000531.1:0-1884 GCA_051645545.1 Casimicrobium sp.
CATACGGCACGCAAACCATTCCGCAAGTCGACAAGATTGTCGGCCCCGGTAACGCGTATGTCGCGGCTGCGAAGCGTCGCGTATTCGGCATCGTCGGCATCGACATGATCGCGGGGCCATCCGAAATTCTCGTGATTGCGGACGACAACGCGAACCCCGATTGGGTCGCGATGGATTTGTTTTCGCAGGCTGAACATGATGAAGTTGCGCAGTCGATTTTGCTCACGCCATCTGCGTCGCTCATCGAACGTGTCGAAGCAAGCATCGCGAAACTTCTGCCGCAAATGCCACGTAAAGACATCATCACCGCGTCGCTTACGAATCGCGGCGTGATCGTGCAAACGCGCTCACTCGAGGAAGCCTGCGCGATTTCGAATCACATCGCGCCCGAACATTTGGAACTCTCGGTTGCCGATCCTGAAGCGCTGTTGCCGCATGTCAAACACGCAGGCGCGGTGTTCATGGGTTATGGCTCCAGTGAATCACTCGGTGATTACGTCGCGGGCACCAATCACGTGCTGCCGACATCGCGTTCCGCACGCTTCTCGTCCCCACTCGGCGTGTACGATTTTCAGAAGCGCACGAGTTTGATTTACGCCTCGCCCGCAGGCGCGCGCACGCTCGGGCGCGCCGCCGCGACGCTCGCGTATGCGGAAGGTTTGCAGGCGCATGCGCGTGCGGCTGAGTTACGTATCGAGTAAAAAAACTATTTACAGCATTATTCCCAATCGCCCAATTTAATTGGGCGATATAAGTAAAAATTATTTATGTTGAATACCTATATCGATCGCGTAATTCGCCCAGAAGTTAGGGCGATGAAGGCATATCCTGTTGCCCCTCCGTGGCCTGGAATCAAGCTTGAGTTGATGGAGGACACGCACCTCGATCCGCATTTACCCGCGCCGGAATTGCGTCGCGAATTGGGCGAGCGCATCGCAGCCGCTGCGTTCAATCGGTACCCTGATCCTGCAGCGCCTGCGCTTAAAGACATGATGCGCAAAACGCTTGGCATCGACGCGAAATACGAGATCATGCTCGGCGCAGGCTCCGACGAAGTGATCACGATCATTTCGCAATCAACGATTGCGGGCGGCGGCACGGTCGTCTCACTCGAACCTTCGTTCTCCGTTTTCAAAAACGCGGCGACCGCGGTGGCTGGGCGATACGTTGGTGTGTCATTGCGCGACGACTTCACGCTTGACGTTGACATGCTGCTCGCAACGATTGAACGCGAACAACCGAAGCTCGTGTGGATCGTGCATCCGAATAACCCGACGGGCAATCTCTTCCCCGATGCCGATATCGAGCGCGTGATCAGGGCCGCGCCGGGACTCGTCGTAATCGACGAAGCCTATGAAGCCTTCGCAGGCTGCTCATGGCTCGCGCGACTCGATGAGTTTCCGAACCTCGTCATCATGCGCACGCTCTCGAAGATCGGCCTTGCTGGCATTCGTTTGGGCTATGCGATCGGCGCGCCGGAATGGATCAACGAATTCAACAAAGTGCGCGGGCCGTTTAACGTTGGTGTGTTGCAGCAAGTCGCCACCGAAGTGCTGCTCAAACATTTCGACACGTTGCGACAGCATGCGCGCATGATGGTCGAGCAACGTGATCGCATGTTTCACGCGTTGCAAAAGATGCCAAGCGTTACGCCGTTTCCGTCCGCCGCGAATTTCGTGCTCGCACGTTTTCCGGATTCGGCGAAAGTGTTCGAGGGTCTCAAAGCGCGCGGGATTCTCGTAAGGAATCTCTCGGCGTTGCATCCGCGTATGGCGAATACGCTAAGGCTCTCAGCGGGTACTCCAACCGAAGTCGAAGCGCTACTCGTTGCGCTCGATGAAATCCTTTCCGAGTAGGAGCGTCCCTGGTCGCGATCAAATTCTT
>JBOFBL010000532.1:0-3662 GCA_051645545.1 Casimicrobium sp.
GTGTCGGATCCGCGCTATTTCATCGATTTGTCCGACTCCGTTGCGATCACTTCGATCACCACGTTGCCGCGCGAAGCAACGCTCACCTATCGAAATTTCGATTGGACGTTTACGGGGCGCGCACAGAAATTTCAGACGCTGCAAGACGCATTTTTCGCGGTGTCGCCCCCCTATGACCGGCTACCGCAGCTCACCGCCGAATCGCCCGTGTATCGGTTCGGCGAAAACAAACGACTTGAGTTGCAAACAACGAGCGAAGTCACGCGTTTTCAGTATCCGAACTCGATCAATCCATCTGCCTACCGCGCGTACAACTACACCTCGCTCGCCTATCGGTATGCAACGCCCGGATACTTCTTCACCCCACGCGTGTCGCTGCACACCTCGCGCTATCAGATCATCGGTGACTTCGACGATGTGGGTGACACCACGCGTGTGGCACCGATTGCGAGCATCGACGGCGGCCTTTTCTTCGATCGCGATGCGACGCTTTTCGGGCAAGCATTTCGCCAGACGCTTGAGCCGCGCGCGATGCTTACCTACATCCCGTTTCGCAAGCAATCGCAAATCCCGCTGTTCGACACCGCGCTCGCCGATTTCAATTACTTGCAGCTCTTCAATGAGAATCGCTACGTCGGTCAAGACCGGATTGGCGACACGTCGCAGCTCTCGATTGGCGTCACGTCGCGTCTCTTCGATGCACAGTCGCAGAAAGAAAGATTGCGCTTCTCGATTGGCAATCGCGTGTATTTCCGTCCGCAACGAGTAACGCTACCCGGCGAGACACCGCGCCAACAAAATGCAACCGATGTGTTGATCTCTGCTCAGGGACGCGTTACCGACAATCTCTATCTCGAAGCCAATACGCAATACAACACCGACGAAGGACGCAACGAACGATTGTCGTTTGGCATGCGCTACTCGCCCGATCGCGCAAGAACGCTCAACCTAAATTACCGCTCGATCCGTGCGCTGCCGACACTGCAAACGTCGATCAAGGTGCAACAAATCGATGCCTCTGCGCAATGGCCGATTTATCGAAATCTTTATGGCGTGGGTCGCGTCAATTACTCGCTTGCGGATCGGCGTTTGACCGAAGGCGTGGTTGGCGTTGAATACGATGGATGCTGCTATGTCGTTCGCGCAGTAGCGCAGCGCCTCGCAACCTCGTCGACGACGGCCACCACGACGTTTTTCCTGCAACTCGAGCTAAACGGCCTCGCACGAATCGGTTCGAACCCACTCGACGTGCTCAAGCGGAACATTCCGGGCTATTCCGTACTCTATGAAAACCCAACGCGCCGCCGCGTAGATAATTCCGATACGCCGACCTTCACGCCCTGGAATCCGAACTAAGGCTGGGTCGCAACTTTTGCGCGCTTTTTGAAATGCTTATGAAACACACTTTGATCGCCACCGCCATTGCTGCCATCATTGCCGCAACGACGCTTACCTCAACGGCCGCACACGCACAATCGCGCGCGGTACTCATCGATCGCGTCGTCGCGGTGGTCAACGACGAAGTGATTACCCGCTTTGAGCTCAATAACCAAAAGCGCGCGATCCTCGCTCAGTTGCAACGCCAAGGCGTGAAACCGCCGGCTGACACCGAGATCGACGCACAAGTATTGGAGCGCTTCATCAACGAGCGCGTTCAATTACAGCACGCCAAAGAAAACGGCATTCGCGCCGACGACGAAACCGTCACCGCCGCACTGCAAAACATTGCACGACAAAACAATATGTCGATGCAGCAGTTTGCCGAAACGATCAAGAAAGATGGACTCTCGGTCGAACAGTTTCGCGAAGAGCTTAAAAACGACATCATCCTGAATCGCGTGCGCGATCGCGAAGTCGATTCGCGTGTGGTGGTCACCGATGGTGAAATCGATGCGTATCTTGCAACTGCAAAATTGCAAGGCTCACTTGAAGCGGAATATCAGCTCGCGCACATCCTCGTGCTCGTACCCGAGCAAGCAACGCCTGAGCAAGTCGAAGCAAGAAAAAAACGCGCAGAAGAGGCGCTACGGCAAGTCAAATCGGGCACTGCGTTTAGTCAGGTAGCCGCGCTGTTCTCCGATACCAACGATGCAACGCAGGGCGGTGCACTCGGTTGGCGCAAGGCCGATCGCTTGCCGACGATCTATGCAGAGGCCGCAGAGAAATTAGCCGTCGGCGGCACGAGCGAAGTGTTGCGCTCGGCCAACGGTTTCCACATCCTGCGTGTGCTCGACAAGAAGACTGGTCAGCAGGAGAAAACCGTCGTCGAGCAAAATAAAGTTCGCCACATTCTCGTGCGCGTGAATGAGCTCGTGGGCGAAGCCGAAGCTAAGGCCAAGATTGATCGGCTCAAAGAGCGCATTTCTGGCGGCGCAAAATTTGAAGACGTTGCCAAACTCAATAGTGAAGACACCAGCGCGCCCCGTGGCGGTGAACTCGGTTGGTTGTCGCCCGGAGAAACGGTGGCGGAATTTGAAGCTGCAATGAAAGCTGCTGCTCCGAAAACGGTCGTTGGACCAGTGCGCACCCAATTTGGATTTCACCTCATCGAAGTGATGGAGCGTCGCAATCAAGACGTGACCACTGAGCGCACACGCCAAGCCGCGCGTGCAGCGCTACGCGAACGCAAGAGCGACGAAGCGTATCAGGCGTGGCTGCGTGAAGTACGCGACCGCGCGACAATTGAAATCAAGCTTGCAGACTCCTAGGAAGCGCCGACTTACTCGGCGTTTCCTATATCAAGGATCGTCTCTTACCCGCAAGAAAGCCGCGAAACGCGGCTTTTTGTTTTTTGTGACATCGCGATAGGTGTAAGTTACAAGCGACCCAACCGGCGGCGGACTTGCACGCACCGCATCGGTGAATCCCGTTCCGAGTTTGAAGCGAACGCCGTCTTTTGTTTCGACGAGCAGCGCACCCATTTTTCCACTATGTTTGCCTTTGCCAGGAAGGTGTTCGATCACCTTCGCTTCGGTGTCGAGCAGGGGTTTTAGCTTTAAGAGCACATCGCTGCGTCCCGTCACGTACGGCGCGTCGGCGAGATGCAACATTAAGCCTTCGCCACCCGCTTTCACGACACGATCGAGCTCGCGTTTGAGTTGTGCACGATCTTTCACGGCGAACTGAGGCACTGCGCGCAGTTGTAAGAAATTTGCTTTCGCGACCAGCGCTTCGATTTGTTTCACGCGCTCGGCGAATGTGAGTCCTTCGTTTTCTTTGCTTTGCGGCAATTCGAAAATCATGTAGTTCACGCGGCGCCATTCGTCATCAAGCGGCTGCTCCTTGCGCACGATGCCTGATACCTCATCAAAGCGACCGCGCGCGATCCAAAGCTCGCCATCGAGCGCAATCTTCGGCAGCGAATCGAGAAACCACTTCGGCGCCGCCACCGTGCGACCGCTACGAAATTTGAGCGTCACGCCGTCCCACGTCGCTCGCACACCATCGTACTTCTCGCTCACCAAATATTTAGTGACATCGACATGCGGCGCAAGCACATTGGCAAGCAATAGCTTCGGCGGCTCCGCTGCACGCGCGACCACGCCGAACAACAACGACAGAAGCGCAAGCGTTGTAAGGATTGTTTTCAAGCACTGCGTGCGAAGAGTGAACATCATGCGTTCGCGATGGAAAATGAAAATGAGTCTATCGCGCGCGAAACC
>JBOFBL010000533.1:0-3252 GCA_051645545.1 Casimicrobium sp.
CGCTTGAAGACGCCACGACCTTCGGGGCAGAGCGCAATACCCAAGCCAACCAGCGCGTGCGAAGGCACGCCGGTAATGTCTTGCCCTTTGTAAGTGACCGTGCCGCCGACGGGTTTCACCAAACCGGAGAGTGCGCGCAGGGTCGAAGACTTACCTGCGCCATTCGCGCCGATCAAAGTTACGAGCTCGCCGTCGTTCACATGAAAATCGATCTTCTTGATCGCTTTAATGCCACCGTAGGCAACTTCGAGTTGTTTGATGTCAAGGACCGCGCTCATTTTGAGTCTCCAGGGACGTCGCCGTGCGCGCCACCTAAATAGGCTTTGATCACTGCGGGGTCTTTTTGCACATGTGCGGGCGTGCCGTCGGCGATTTTCTTGCCGTAATCGAGCACCACGATGTGATGACACACGTTCATCACGAGTCGCATATCGTGTTCGATCAGGAGCACCGTCTTGCCGTCTTTCGCGATGCGTTCAATCAACTTGCGCAGCTCAATGGTCTCTGTCGCATTCATACCTGCGGCAGGCTCGTCGAGCGCGATTAACTTCGGATCGGTTGCGAGCGCACGTGCGATTTCCAAGCGACGCTGCTCGCCATAAGCGAGCGTGCGGCTTTTCTCGCCCGCTTTCCTTTCAAGTCCAATATACGCAAGTAACTCCCGCGAACGCGCTTCGATTTCTCGCTCTTCGCGACGCACTGAAGGCGGTCTGAAAATCGCACCGAACGCACCGGCTTTGGTGCGCACATGACGGCCGACCATCACGTTTTCGAGCACGCTCATTTCGCCAAACAAACGAATGTTTTGGAAGGTGCGCGCGATGCCGACCTGTGCCACCTCGTGCGGCGCTTTCACATTGAGCGGCTTATCGTCGAAGGTGAATTTCCCTTCGTCGATTTGATAAAGACCCGTGAGCGTATTGAAGAACGTCGTTTTCCCGGCACCATTCGGTCCGATCAAGCCGAAGATCGAATCCTTCGGAATCGACATCGATACGTTATCAAGCGCGGTCACACCACCAAAGCGCTTGGTGATACCTTCGGCGGTGAAAATCATCTTGCTCATTTCACCGCTCCTTGCGCTTCTGCTTCCGCTTTTCTATCGGGTGACGGCCACAAGCCTTTCGGTTTGTAGAGCATGATCAGAATCAGCGCGAGCGAGAAAATCAAATTGCGCAACACTTCCGGTGCGATCACTACAACACCGAACACTTTTTGCTGCACGTTTTCATCCGCTGCGTAGCGGATCACTTCTGGCATCGCCGCGAGCAATACCGCGCCCAAAATCACGCCAGGGATGTGACCCATGCCACCGAGCACGACCATCGCGAGAATCATCACCGATTCGAGCAAGCCAAATGATTCGGGGCTAATGAAGCCTTGCATCGCGGCGAACAAACCGCCAGCCAATCCACCCGTCAATGCGCCGAACGCAAACGCTGCGAGCTTCACATTGCGCACATTGATGCCCATCGCCTTTGCAGCAATCTCGTCTTCGCGCAGTGCTTGCCATGCGCGACCCAAACGCGAATGCTGCAGGTTGTAGACCATCCACACCGAGAAGATCGCAAAAGCGAGAAACACGAAGTAGTAAAGCTGCAATCCGGTGATTGGGAAGCCGAAAATTTCAATGCCTTGCCGTAGCTTGAAGCCGAAGAAACTGAGTCCGTCGATGCCTGTAATGCCACGCGGCCCGTTGGTGATGTTGTAGACCTCATCGCTCCATGGAGGTGAAACCTTATCCAGATTGTTCATGAGAATTCGGATGATTTCACCGAAGCCCAAGGTCACAATCGCGAGATAGTCCCCCCGCAGTTTGAGCACGGGCGCGCCGAGCATCAAACCCGCAAGCGCCGCGAGAAACGCGCCGAGCGGCAGCAACACCCACCACGGGTAGTGCAAATTGAAATGTTGCGACGCGAGTAGCGACCACACATACGCACCCACCGCGTAGAACGCGACATAGCCCAAATCGAGTAGTCCTGCGACGCCGACCACCACGTTGAGACCCAACGCGAGCATCACGTAGAGCAAGGTCACGTTGAGAATACGCACCCAGGCTTGGCCGAGCATCCCTGCAAGGAACGGCAGGATCAACAACACGATCCCGAGCGCGATGATCGCGAGAATTTGATTGCGCTTGTTTTGCGTCAGAGCACTCATCTTGATTCTCCTTTACGCACGCTCGGCGACTTTTTCGCCGATCAGCCCTTGGGGACGGAAGATCAAGACGAGCACGAGCACGACAAAGGCGAAGATGTCTTTGTAATCGCCGCGCACGAAGATGAGCCCCACGTTTTCAACGAGCCCCAGAATCAGGCCGCCGACCATCGCGCCCCACAAGTTACCGATGCCGCCCATGACCGCTGCGGTGAACGCTTTTAGGCCGAGCATGAAGCCCATGTAGTAATGCGCTTGACCGTAGTTCGAAGCGACCATCACGCCTGCAATCGCACCCAAGCCGGAGCCAATAGCGAAAGTGAACGCGATGATCTTGTTGATGTCGATGCCCATCAAACCTGCGACTTTTTGATCTTCGGCAGTGGCGCGCATTGCGGTGCCGATCTTCGTGTTGTTAACGAGCCATAGCAGCCCTGCCATCAGCGCAACCGACGTCACGAAGATGATGATTTCGTTGGGTGTCACAGTAATCGGCCCGAACGTCATTGGTGTTTTCGAAATGATTTCTGGGAACGAAAAATAGTTACGACCGAATACAAGAATCGCGAGTTGCTGCAAGAGGATCGACACGCCGATCGCAGTGATCAGTGGTGCCAGTCGCGGCGCGTTTCGTAGCGGTCGATAGGCGACCCGTTCAACGGTCACCCCGACGATGGCGCACACGATCATCGCCGCCAATATTCCGATGGCCAGCGCGAGTACTGGCGGCACACCTGCGGCCATCAATGCGTTGGTTATGAACAGCGACGCGAGCGCGCCGATCATGACGACCTCGCCGTGCGCGAAGTTGATGAGCTGCAAAATGCCGTAGACCATCGTGTAGCCGAGCGCAACCAGCGCATACACGCTGCCTACCACCAGACCGTTGACGATCTGCTGCAGCAAGACGTCGATTGACATGAATATCCCCAGTTAAACAAATTGAATTCGTAGCGGTCGCCCAAGCTCCGATTTCGGCTACCGACGAAGCAAACACGCAATTCTGCCTTGAAAGACGCAGTCTTGAATGCGGGTTTTGCATGCTTCGTTCGTTTGCCGTTACGCGGTCATCAAAGCAACATTCCCGCCAGC
>JBOFBL010000534.1:0-1047 GCA_051645545.1 Casimicrobium sp.
CGTCTTTCGAAATCTTCCACAGAAAACCGCGATCTTTCGCGTTCTTCGCAAGCTCTTGCATTTTGGCTGCTTCGGGCATGGCTGGCGGCGGCGGGCAGCTCGGTGCAGGCTCGTTGGCCCACGCATTGCACGAGAGCGCGAAGAGCGCGGAAACCCACCATTTTTTGTTCAACAACATCGCGACACCTTTCGATAAGACAAATATCAACATAAGACATGGCGCATCGGCGCACGCTTCGCACTGTAGCGGTAATCGTTGCGCAAGTGCGACGCAGTCGATCCCGAAAAAGCGCGCTTCGTCGCAAAGCGATCACGGCGCATCGCGCACCTTTTTTTGCGCGGTTAGCATTGGATGATCGGTGTCACAAATGACGAAAACGCATCGCCAGCTTTATGCTTAATTGCCCTATTTAATTGGGCGATAAAGCAACAAATAGATTTATTCGATATATACAATAATTTCAACAATCACCCAATTAAATTGGGCGATAAATAGATAAGATCATTTGAATTCTATGCAGTCCGCGACGCCTTCTATCGAGCATCAATTGCGCGGCATTCGCTGGCTATTTCTTTCGGTGCCACTCGCGTTCTTTGGCGCAATGGCCGCCGCGTATCTCGTGCAAGACATTGTTTTTTTCGAGGCCTGGCCCGCGCTCAATGTGGCGTTCTTGTTGATCGGTTTCGCCATCGTGCCAGTGTTTTCGCCGGCAGCGTCGCTCGCGCGGAAGCTCGTTCACATCGGTGTGTTCGCACCGCTCGCGGCGTGGTTCATCGCGGTGTTGATCGGCGCGACATTCGATCGCATGCAAGGCAACGATTTATTGCAGACGTTTTACTTGCGCTTTCGGGTGACGCTCGTGGCGGGGCTCTCTGCGGGCGTACTTTACGCTGCGATCGTCGGCGCGATCGTGTATCTGCGTGCGCAACACGTCTCGATTGCCAATCGAAAACTCTCGGCAGAAAAAAACGAAAGCGATATTGCCCGACAACTCACCGAGACCAAACTGCGCATGTTGCAAGCGCAGATCGAACCGCATTTTTTGT
>JBOFBL010000535.1:0-4023 GCA_051645545.1 Casimicrobium sp.
CCAACAAGGCATTCGCCGTGATCGATTGCGATTTGCTCAGCAACGACACCCGAAACTCAAACAAACGCCCTAACTCTTCCCGCCCACTCAACGATTGAAACTTCAACTCTTCGCCCAAAGGCGTCTGGGCGGTTAGGATGCGTGTAGACATAGAAGCACTTTCGCTGCGAGTAAGGTCTGTTAACCCGATTTTATGACGATGGAATGAGGTTTGGGAAGCTAAATTCTTGGCAATTACATTGGACGTGGCGCGCTGATTCGTCGGCGGCGGCTCAGCGTTGAGTTCGGCGGCGATTTTTCGAGCGGCATCGGACTTAAGGGCGAAGCCCTGCGCGTATTCTGCAAGTAAATGCTCGCGATGCGCCACTGCGCGTTCGAAAGCGCCCGCTTCACCGAACTCGGCGGTAGAGAACGATTTTTTATGCGTTTTGACACCATCATCGAATCGTGCAACCCAGTACGGTGGACGAGGGGGGTAGTGATAGCGGTTAACGCCGGGCACACCGCTGCGTGAATTCTTGCGCGGTTTGGTGACAATCTCTTGACGGGTGAGCGGAGGGATATCGCGTAGTTGCTGATCGCGCCACGCGAGTGCAGCCTCGCGTGCGGCAAGCTCGCTCCCGTAAGCCTTTACGGTAAACGTTTCCTGGAATACTTGATTACGGCGGCTGATCGAGACTAGCCAAGCGCGTAGCTTCGAAGGTTCACTGCTTTCTCGCGCGGTTGCATTGTTCTCGTAGAGCGCCACTAGACCATACTCGTGACGCGCGTCATTCGAGGGCGTCGCCCTCGGAGCAGACTCGTCGCGATCGGGTGGCTCGATGCTCATGACCGCAAATACTAGCAGGCACACCTACGTGTTGCCAGCCGATACGGCACGAATCAGCCGGGTGCGTCTGTTAACAACCAATCGCGCACGTGGAGCACTTCGTCGTTGGCGTGTCGCTTCATCATCAATGAGTAAGGATGAGGATTGTCAATCGCAGGGCCGGATATTTCGACGAGACAACCCTCACGAACGTGATCGTTCGCAAGCGCATCGAGCAGAAGCGCGAATCCCATGCCCTGTATGCAGGCGGCCCCCGTGAGGTATTCGAGATTGAAGTGCATACCGGGCATTACATCGGGCGGCGATAACTGCGCCGCTACAAACCAATCGTGCAGCGTGGGCGGGTGCCACAGCGGATTGTCGCCCGTGGTGTGAAGAAGCGGTTGCGTGAGCAATTCTTCGGGTGTAGCCGCTGCTAATTTCGACACGAGATCTGCTGCGCCGTAGACACGGTATTGACCGCTCAGCAAACGTTCCTGTGTGTATCCATCCACATCTTGCCGTTCTTGATAAATCGAGATATCAGCGCCGCCCTTTGATGGGTTTCGATCGAAGGGTAGCGCGTGCAAATGGATTTCGATGTCCCTGTTCGAATTGTTGAACGCGGTGACGCGCGGCAACAGCCAGATGGTCGAAAAACTCATTTGCGCGCGCACATGAACGATACGTCGCGAGCGGTTGGCGCGGACTGCGGCGCTCGTGTTCATCAAGCGATCAAATACATCGCGAACACGTTGCGCGTAGTCGTGCCCCGAGCGACTTAAAACGACGCCGCGCGCGCCACGATCGAAAAGCTTTGCGCCGATCCAGTGCTCGAGCTGTTTGATTTGATGGCTAACGGCGGCAGGCGTGACGCTCAATTCTTCGGCAGCGCGCACGAAGCTCATGTGACGAGAGGCGGCTTCAAACGCGCGGAGCGCGCCGAGCGGGGGGAAATTTTTTGACATAGACTCAATTCATCAAAGGCAAAGACCTAGGCAATCACGCATGTGGCTAAGCACGATGCACGATTGAAATGAGCCAGCCATCCGTTTCCCCGCGAATGGCTCAATTCAAATACCCTACAGGCATAACGGTAGCACTGGTCGTTGACTGTAGCAACGCCTTTATCGCCCTCGCGCTAATACTGACCATTAGTCCGATCAGTGTTGGTGCGACAGCGTTTTTGTTTTTTGCTTGGTTTTGCAATTTGCGCCGTAACAATGGCGCAGCTTGACCCTAACACTACGTTCTAAAATAACCTATAACAATAAGATTCAATAAGAAGCTATATTGGGTAATGGGCAATATAAACAACTAAGTTGATTTTATGTGAAAAAAGACAATACGCCCAATTTAATTGAGAGATAGGCGATATAGCTAAAATGAAGAAAACGCTTGAATTTAGCTAGCTGGAAGCGGTCCACCCGTGCCTACGCTCGCGGGAATTCGGCATCGAGTGCGCAGATAGCTTTCGATCTGCGGCCAGGTCTTGCGACTAGCCGTGTTTGAAAACGTAATCCCACTCATCAACGCGTCGCCTTCGAACCCAAGCATTCTCCGAACGAGAAGCACGCCGTCGATCGCTGGATTGATGCTGCCATCGCCATCGATGTCATAGCCGAGCCCCACGGGAATGGACGTAACGCTCGATGCGTTACGCATCCAGCGCAAGATTGTCGCGCCGTCGGAGGCAGCGCTCACGTTGCTGTCGCCATCCACATCGCGACGACATTCGCTTGTGAAGAGTTGCCCGTTTTGTTTGAACTTGATGACGCAGATTCGACCGCCACAGGTACCGACAACAAAGATTTCTCCAATGTTGTTGACAACCACCCCGGTCATATCATCAACCGTTCTTCCGGTGTTGTAGTAGAACTGACCGGCTGCATCGCCGTTCGGACCAGTGAGGTTCGCATCGATCGAACCATTGCCTCGGAAACGTGAAATACATGGCCCGCCGCAGTTTGTTAGCGCAACAGGTGCACCGAGCAAAGCATCAATTGTTTTGTCGACGCTTAATCGGCCCGAAAGCGCCTCTCCATACTGATAAACCACGCGGCCCTTAATCGTAGGAAACGCTGCGCCGTTATCAAAGGATTGATCAAGCGAACCATCACGGTTTAGTCGATAGATACAAGTAAAACCAAATTCGTGTTTGCAGAGCAAGTAATAGCGCCCGTCGTTCGCCTCTCGAAGATCTATCGCCTGCTCGCGGATGACACCGGATGAATTCTGCTCCAGCGCATAGAGCACAAACGCACCTGTAGCCAAGCCGTCAGGGCCGCGAAAATCTCTGTCAAGGCTACCATCGACATTGAACTTAGTTATGCAAACCGAAGTTGTATTTCCGGTTTGGCAGGTCGCAGCGATCACGATTTTTCCATTGTCGTCGACACCGGATTGACTGATAACGCCACGGGCTTTATTACCGATTGAGTCCGCGATTCGCCAAGAAAAGAGCCCATTGGGCTGCGCTGAGTTGGGTGGATCAAAAGACGCATCAAGCGCGCCTGTCTCCGCGTTCAACACTGCGATGCATTGGAACCCAACACCACAACCCCCGACAAGCAACAAACGGCGCAGAACTTCGCCCGTGTTACTTGTCCATTGCGCAAAATGCAGCGCGCGGAACTGTGAATCGACTCCGGTTTGTTCGATCAAGAAAGTCCCACTGCTCGATCCCGCAGGGCCGACAAAAGTCGTGTCGCGCGTACCGCTTGGCGTGAGGCGTGCGCTGCAAAAGCGTCGGTCGTCGGGGCGGGTCAGCTTGCAACTCGCCGCGAGGACGATGCGCCCTTGATGATCGATGGCGAGACCAATGAAGGTGCCGCCAGGATCGCTCGACTGATCGAGTGGAACGATGGCTTTTCCCGGATACCCATTGCCCTCACTGCTTGCATTGAACGTCGTGTCGATCGAGCCATCGGCGTTCAAACGAAGGACGCAAAATCCCTCTAGGCACGATCCTGCAACAACGATCTTGCCGTCAGGCTGAAGCGCGATGGCTTGGCCAAACTCTGGACTATTAGTAACCACATTGCTGGGTATACGCACTTGCCCAGTGCCGTCGCCGAACTGTGAAAAAGCACTAAGCGCGCACGACGCAAAAAAGAACGCAACAAACATACGAATGAATGGAAGGATGTTAGGAGCGTTGGATCTTGTAGTGTGACGATGAATCATGGCAAGCGCGAAGCGATGTAAGGTTAAGT
>JBOFBL010000536.1:0-7293 GCA_051645545.1 Casimicrobium sp.
GCGGAGCTACTAGCCCAGGCGGTACTGGCGGAAGCACAACTCCAGCCACGAACAACGCCAGCAACCCGGTGACGCAGCCCTGCACAAATACGAAGTAGGCGCGCATGGCTGACCAAAACTACAACGGACCGGAGTGACGTATGCGCGAACCTGAGCAATGGCATCTTTCCAAAGGTGTGCAGATATCGCACATCATTTCAACGATCGCGGCATTGTTGGCGGCCGTGTTCTTCATCACAAACATGAAGCAAGAGTCAGCGGTTCATAACGCAAAGCAGGACGCGCAAATCGAAACGCTGGATCGCCGCGTCACTGTAAATCGCGAAGACGCCAAGACCGAGCGTAACGAGATGACCAACAAATTCAACCAGATCGACGCCAAACTCGATGTGCTGATGCAGCGCACCGCGCCACGGAGATGAGCCAGAAACCCTCGAAGTGGTGTGCTCGCTATCCAGACTCGGACGAGAACCCCTTTTACTTCTGTCTCCGCATCGCAGCGGAACGCCGCGCACGCGAGGATGAGGCCAACACGAAATCAATACTGCATCGCTTGCAGTCCTTCAAATTCTCCGTGTCTGACGACGCGGAATAGATCAATCGTAGGGTAGCTCAGTTGGCAGAGCGCCGGTTTCATACGCCGGATGTCGCAGGTTCGAGTCCTGCCCCTGCAACCATTCACTAGAAAGTTCCACATGAAACAGCAGAAGTCGCCACCCAAAGGCGCGACTAAGCGAGTTTCGAGCAAAAAAGCATCGAAAGCAAAAAAGTCGCGAAATGAATTGACGCCGAAGCAAGCTGCTTTTGTGCGTGAATACCTAGTTGATCTGAATGCGGCTCAAGCCGCTACGCGCGTCGGGTACAGCGCAAAGACGGCCAATGTGCAAGCCTCGCGGCTGTTAACAAATGCTTATGTGCGCGCAGCGGTCGATGCTGGGATAGCGGCGCGCGCGAAACGTACTGAAGTGACCGCCGACCGAGTGCTGGAGCAACTCGGGCGCATGGTGTTCTTTGACATCCGCACGCTGTTCGACGCAGATGGTTCGCTGAAACCGATTCACGAGTTGTCAGATGATGCCGCCGCAGCGCTGGTATCGGTCGATACCGATGAGATTCATGAAGGAACCGGGAAGGACCGAAAGTTTGTCGGTTACTCAAAGAAGGTACGAATCGCGGATCGAGTCGGAACGATTCAGCTCGCGATGCGCCACCTCAAGATGTTGACCGACAAAGTTGCTCTGGGTGGCGACGAGGACAACCCGGCTCCAATTCCGGTGGCGACTACAGCTGGCGCGTACGACGCGTTGCGGGCGAAGATGAGCAAGTTCGCTGGTGCGCCTACCTGACGACATCGTCGAACTGTTGCAGAGATGCCGGTTCGAACATCTCATTGATGCCTGGGAGTCGATAGAGCAGGCGCACGGTAACTCGGATGAGATCAAAGCCGAGCTCGGGCGCGTCGATCGTTACTACTTACTGGTCAACCTGCTGCATAGACCGGATGCGTTTCATCCGTGGTTGTACGCGCGGTGCAGGCAGGTCGAGGCAGATCCCGACGGTTATCTCGATTTATGGGCGCGGGAGCACTACAAGTCAACGATCATCACGTTTGCGGGAATCATTCACGAAATCATCCGCGATCCCGAGATCACCATTGGCATCTTCTCGCACACGAAGCCAATTGCTCGTAAGTTCCTGAATCAAATCAAGTCTGAACTCGAAACAAACGAGGATCTGCATCGGATTTACCCAGACATCTTTTTCCCGGAGCCCGCGAAACAAGCCGCGCGCTGGAGCGAGGAAAAGGGAATCTGCGTCAATCGGAAGTCGAACCCAAAGGAATCCACGGTAGAGGCGCACGGTCTGGTCGATGGACAGCCGACCGGCGCGCACTTCGCGCTACGCGTCTACGATGACGTTGTCACGCTGGAATCGGTGAGTACGCCGGATCAGGTCAAGAAGACAACGCTCGCTTGGGAACTCAGTGACAACCTCGGTGCGCGTGGTGAAGACGGCAAACTCAGGGCGTGGCATATCGGTACGCGGTACAGCTACGCCGACACCTACCAGGACATCCTGGAACGCAAGGCGCTGAAGCCTCGAATCTTTGCGGCAACTGATGACGGCACGCCTGACGGTAAGCCAGTGTTCCTGACCCCGGAAGCCTGGGCGGACAAGAAAAAGAAACAGGGCGCGGCAACGATTGCGTGCCAGCAATTGCAGAACCCAGCGGCTGGCAATGAGGCCTTGTTCAAACGTGAGTGGCTGCGATGGGCGGACATCCGACCGGCAACGCTGAATGTGGCCATCATGTGCGACCCGGCGAGCTCGAAGAAAAAGGGAAGCGATCGGACATCGATCAAGGTGGTCGGCATCGACTACTCAAACAACAAGTTTTTGCTGGACGGCTACCACCACAAGATGAGCCTGTCGGAACGCTGGACCGCGATCAAGACGCTGCGGAAGACGTGGATGAATCGCCCCGGCATCCAGTTGGTGAAGGTCGGATACGAGCGTTACGGATCAACCAGCGATCTCGAGTATTTCGAGGAGCAGATGCGATTGACCGGCGATCACTTCCAAATCGAGGAATTGGCGTGGCCGCGCGATGGCCCCGGATCAAAGTACGACCGCGTACAACGACTCGAACCCGATTTCCGTAACGGACGCTTCTACCTCCCGCTTGCGGTGGAGGCCGGGAAGGAAACCGCGAACCAAACCAAGATGCGCGAAAGCGGGCAAGCCTTCCGCATCCTGACACCGACGAAACGAACCGACCACGAAGGCAATCTCTATTCGCTGAACAAGACGCTGCTCGAAGAGTATCTGCTGTACCCGTTCAGTGTGCATGATGACGCGATCGATTGTCTGAGCAGGATTTACGACATGGACATCCCGCCACCGATTTACATAGATCAATCCGCGACGGAGCCGGAGATTTTCAGCGATGGCGTGTAGCGGTTGTAAACGTCGCCGCGCGCGAATCGGGTCGTGGTGGCGATCACTTTTCAAGCCAACACCAAGTGCGGGCATACCTGGCGCGATGAAGCTTGCCAACGAACTCAGAGATCACTGTGCCAAGCACGGTATCTCGGGCACGTTTGCAGGAGTCACGGTGCCGCCAAAAGGAAACGATCATGATTCAAACCCCAGCCGTTGACGTTCGCGAGTTTCTGTACGCAGACGAGGTTGCGCGCGCAGATGCTCAAGCGGGATTGCCGCCACAACGCGAATACGACTATGAGTTTTCAGGCGGTCGTCGCATTACAGCTTCAGGCACGTTATATGATTTCGTTATTGGCAACCCGGTTGCTTGGGGTGCGTCACAAGCGCAGATGACATGGGGCAATTTGACCCCGGTGCTGTGGGGCTAATATGACCTCAATTAGTGACGCAACAGACGTAATAAATTTAGCCCCAACAGATCGCTTCCCGATCGCACGGGTTAATGACGATTCACCGTATTCAACTACTGCAAGCTCGATTGCAAATCACGTTTTAAATCGGCTTCGTCAGGTTGCTGACATTACATATTGGGTATCGTTAACCGGCGATGACGGCGGACTAGGTACGCAAACTTCTCCCTTCAGGCACATTTGGTTTGCTGTGCAGAAATTGATAGAGCTGCGTAACAAGAGGTTTGTTGCGGCGATTCGCTTGGCTGACGGCGTGTGGCCAAGCTCAGAGTTTGATGGATACCCCAATTATCCTAATCTTGATGTGTCGCCTGAGCGCGTTGTATATGATCAAATTTCCTCAATCCAGATTTACGGAAACTCGACAAACCGCAGCGCAGTTACTTTAGATTGCAATTTCTCTAGCGGCGCTCCGTCTGTATACCTGCAAGACCTAACCATTCGTGGAAATTGCTATTCATCTCGAGGAAGCTTCGTGATGTTTTCCGCTTGTGATGTTTCGGAAATCGTTGCGGATAACGGCTCCGTCATAGTCTTTTCCGGCGCGAGCCGATTGATAGGCAACGCAGTAAGTGGAGCTGCGGGCTATGCTGCCCGTGCTTACCCAGGCGGCACAATAACGCTTGAAGGCGGTTCAGGCCCGGCACCAGGAACGGCGTGGGGGCGAATTCTTGATTGTGATGAATTCGGACGTATAAGCTTTGGTGTTAGCTATGCATCAACGGGCCCCGCTACCGGCGCGAAAGCGCACATTAACTTCAACTCCAACTTTGAAATGTACAACGGCATCACAGAGGCGCTAATGCCTGGTGATTCGCCGATTGTGATTGGCAACATTGATGTCGATCGAGAGCATATTAGCCCCATCCGTTTGCGTTTAAATGGAAAAGTCCCCGGTCTTTTGGGCGATCTAAACATTTCTGCGTCCGAATTGTCTTCCGATAACCCGGTCACTGTTTCGTCTTTGCCCACCCCTTCTGTAGGTAAGCGAAACTTTGTCAGCGACGCAACAGTAACAACATTTGGTGCCGTTGTTGTTGGAGGCGGCGGCAATTTTGTTCCGGTGTGGGCGGACGGGTCTGCGTGGAGAGTTGGTTGAGCAACGAGATCACCTCGCCAGAGTATGACGCACTGCCAGAATCGATTAAAGCAAGAGTCACATTCCACGAATGGAAGTGGCTCGGCGAGTCACGACGCGCAACGTTGGTTGATGAGTACACCACACCAGAAGTAGAACTATGAAAAATTTTTCCCAACTCTTCAGCAAGCCAGCGTACGTGCAGACTAAACGAATCGTTTCAGAGTCGTACTCGCTCGACGAAGAGACGCCGTTTGTTGACGCTAATGACGCGCTCACCGCGCGCAACGTTGCTGAGGCTTTGAACAAGCACTACCCAGGTCATTTGTGGGCGGTTGACATTCCGCCGCACCAAGGCGTAATCAACGTGCGTGATCTTATGCTCGCCGGTAACTGGGGATTCCGGATCCTCAAAACGCAGTGGGCAACAGTGTCGGAACTAGAAAAGCTGGCAATGCGCTACGGCGGCGAACTGCTGGAGCGCTACAAGGTCAGCCGCAGCAAACTCAATCATGACGAAATCGATTCGCTTGCAACTGATTTCGCGGGTCGGCACATCATTTTGAACTGAGCGCATGGACGAAAACAAAGCCCTCGAACTCGCGCGCAGCGCCTTTTCGGTATCAACGACATTCTTCGATGCCAGCATTCGTCCCGCGATCGAGGCCGACATGCGCCAGTTCCAGGGGCTTCATCCAGCAGGTTCAAAGTACAACGCCGATGCGTACAAGGGTCGAAGTCGCCTGTTCCGCCCGAAGACGCGCACGGCGGTGCGAAAGAACGAAGCCGTTGCCGCCGAAGCATTCTTCTCGACGCATGATGTCGTCAATGTGAAGGCGATCGACGACGCCGACGAGACTTCGAAACTGGCATCCGACATCCTTCAACCGATCCTCCAGCACCGACTACAGTTCTCGATCCCGTGGTTCCTGACCTGTATCGGTGCCTACCAAGAGGCACAGACCAATGGTGTCTGCATCAGCTACCAGAACTGGGAGTACAACGAGAAACGCGGTATCGATCGACCGATGTCGAAACTGGTTCCTGTTGAGAACTTCCGTATCGATCCAGCAACAGATTGGGCTGATCCAGTTGAGTCCAGCCCGTACCTGATCGAACTGATCCCGATGTACGTCCAAGACGTGCAGTCGCGAATGAAACAGGTTGACCCGAAGACCAACGAACCGAAATGGAAGACCTACGCGGAGAATGAGATTCATGCGGCGGTGACATCGTATTCGGATTCGACGCGTCTACTGCGCGAGGGTAAGCGGACCGACAGCAAGGAGCAATCGCACGTCGGTCCGTACTCAATCGCCTGGGTGCATCGCAACATCATGCGACTCGATGACGAAGACTGGGTGTTCTACACCCTCGGTCGCGAGTTGATTCTGTCCAAACCGAAGCCGCTTGCTGAGGTCTACGCGCACGGCAGACCCTACGCCATTGGGATCTGCGCGTTGGAGGCGCACAAGATTTATCCCGCCGGACCGGTGCGGATGACGAAGGATGTGCAAGCCGAGATCAACGAGATCGCGAACCAACGCCTCGACAACGTCAAGCTGGCGATGAACAAGCGCTACTGGGTGGCACGGAACCGGCAAGTAGATTTACGTGCACTAACCCGAAACATACCGGGCGGCGTCACGATGATGAACGATATCGAGAAGGATGTAAAACAGATCGATACGCCTGATGTAACGGGCTCGTCGTATCAAGAGCAGGATCGCTTGAATCTCGATTTCGACGATATGAGCGGTTCGTTCTCGAATTCGTCCGTGCAGAGCAATCGCCGTCTCAACGAAACCGTTGGCGGCATGAACATCATCACCACGAACGCGAACCAGATCGCGGGCTACCAACTACGCACCTTCGTGGAAACGTGGGTAGAAAAGGTTGCGAATCAAATCGTGCGGATGGAGATGGCGTACGAAACCGATCCCGGCAAGATTTCGTTGTCTCCCGAAGGCCGTGCCTTCATGCAGATGGGCGGCAACCTCGACGAACTCTTCAAGCGTGGCGTCTACGTCAAGGTCAACGTTGGCATGGGTGCCACGAACCCGCAAGACCAGGTGCAAAACTTCATGTCTGGCATGACGGCGGTGCGCGATCTTCTCCAGGACAACACACTCGAAAGCCGAGGGCTCAAGGCTCAGGAAGTCATGAAAGAGGTCTTCGGCAAGCTCGGGTACAGCGATGGATCCAGGTTTTTTCAACAACCCGACGAAAACGTTGACCCTCAGGTTGCCACACTTCAAAACAAAATCACAGCACTTCAACAAGCGCTTGACGCAAAGCATCCGCCCGAACTGGTTCAAGCTCAGATCAACAAAATCACGGCTGAAATCGACGCGCTCAATGCGGATACCGTCGACAAGAAGGTCAAGGGAATTTACTCAGCGATCCAGGCCGGACAAGTCATTGCCGCCGTTCCCGATGTTTCACCAGTGGCAGATTCAGTGCTTCAATCTGCTGGGTTTAAGCCAGATGCTGAAGGCGTCGATCCGAACCTTCCGCAACCGGCTCAAAGCGTTGATCCTAGCGTCATTGTGGGAGATGTGAAAAACAAACGTACCGGTGTCGGCTTCTCGCAAGGCGGCGACACCAATCCAGTTGACCCAGCACCTTTGCCGCAACCAACACCGGGGCCAGAAGTCGGGATGAATGATGGCATCGAAACCGCGCGAGGCGATGGCGTATGAGTCAACCTGATGACATGACGCCGGAGATGCGCCGCACCATCACGCTCGGGATGGATGCTGATGCGTTTCTCTCGACGAACGTAGGGCGAGCCCTGAT
>JBOFBL010000537.1:0-1901 GCA_051645545.1 Casimicrobium sp.
AAGCTGTGTTCGCGCGCGAGATCACGCTCTTTGCGCGACGCAAGAGCGACTGGGCAAATCCGCTGATGTTTTTCTTGATCGTTTGCTCGCTGTTTCCGTTTGCCGTCGGCAGCGAATCAGAGAAACTCAAACTGATTGGCATCGGCGCGGTGTTCGTCGGCGCGCTGCTCGCCGCGATGCTTGCCTTGCCGCGTCTCTTCGACGAAGACGCGCGCGACGGTTCGCTCGAACATTTACTCGTATCGCGCGAACCGCTCGCAGCCTTGATCCTCGCGCGCGTTGCGGCGGTGAGCGTCGCGATTGCGGTTCCACTGGCGATTGCAACACCTGTGTTTTCATTGTTCTACGCATTGCCGACCGATGTTGCGTTAACGCTCGCAGCGAGTGTGATGTTCGCAGTACCCACGCTGATCTTGATTGGCGCCATCGCTTCAGCGCTGCTTGTCTCGGCACGCGGCGGCGCGATTCTCACCGCCGTGCTCGTATTGCCGCTGACGATCCCGACGCTCATCTTCGGCGCGGGCGCCGCACTCAAAGTGCTCTTTGGCGAATCGCCCGCCGCCGAATTTTCGCTGCAAGCGGCGTATCTGCTCTTTGCTCTAGCATTGTGTCCGCTTGCGGCAGCGGCGGCGCTGCGCATTTCAACCGACTGAACTAACGCATAAGAACCCCATCCCCACCCTACCCTCCCCTTGAAGGGGCGGGAACAATTGAATGGCACGCACCGAACAACAAAGCAACGATCGTTTCGCAGGACGCTGGTTCTGGCGCTTTGCGTCGCCTGCGCAGTTCTATCCGGTCGCGGGCCGCATCGAAAAATTTTGCTGGGTGCTCGCAATTGCGTTGACCGTCATTGGTCTCTACATCGGTTTCTTCCGTGCGCCCACCGACGCCACACAAGGCGAGGTCTATCGCGTGATCTATATCCACGTGCCCGCTGCGTGGATGGCAATGATCATTTATCTCGCGATGGCGTTTTGGTGCGCGCTCGGCCTTGCATTCGGCACACGGCTTTCGTTCATGATGAGTCATGCCCTCGCGCCGACCGGTGCGATCATGGCCGTGATTGCACTATGGACCGGCGCGCTTTGGGGGCGACCGACCTGGGGCGCGTACTGGGTGTGGGACGCACGATTGACCTCAACCTTAATTTTGTTTTTTCTCTACGTCGGATACATCGCGCTCGCGGCAGCGTTCGACGACAAGAAAAAAGGCGATCGCGCGAGCGCACTCATCGCCCTCGTCGGTGCGGTGAATGTGCCGATCATTTATTTCAGCGTGAAGTGGTGGAACACCCTGCATCAAGGCGCGTCGGTTCGACCCGGTGGCTCGTCGATGGCGACGATCATGTTGACCGCGATGATGATCATGACGTTTGCTTTTTGGGCGTATTGTGTGGCCGTCGCCATGCATCGTCTTCGCACGCAAATCATTGAACGCGAACACGGCGCGGATTGGTTGAAGGGCAGCTTGAAATGATCTGGGAAAGCTGGAGCGCGTTCTGGAGCATGGGCGGTCGCGGTGTTTTCGTCTGGGGAAGCTACGGTGCCTTGCTAATCGCGGTCATTGCGGAACTCCTTGCCTTGCGCGCCGCTCGAAAGCGCGCGCTACAGTCTTCCCGAGGAAATCATGACGCTTAAACAAAAACGCCTCGCGCTCATCGTGGGCGGCATGCTGCTCTTGTCGGCGGCGACGGCCTTGGTGCTCTTCGCGCTCAAAGACAACCTCGCGTTTTTTTACACACCGACACAAATTAAAGCGAACGAAGCGCCGCAAGGCCGCACCTTTCGCATCGGCGGCTTGGTTGAGCTTGGTAGCGTGAAGCGCCAAGGCATCGACGTGAGTTTCCGCGTCACCGACACCGCGCAAATCGTTCCAGTTACTTACACCGGCATCCTTCC
>JBOFBL010000538.1:0-17640 GCA_051645545.1 Casimicrobium sp.
CGTAGGCGCTATAGTCACGAATAAGTAAGTCCTTCGTGTTTCGAGACAAAGCATGCATTTCCCGCCACTCGGGTTGGGCGAACACCCCAACGAAATTCATCCGCCGTACAAATCCACAATGCTGCGCGGTGCGCGGGAACCGCTCGTTTCCGTTCGCTACGAGATTGCGGCGACACGCGGCGTCGCGGCTTCAAGGCAATTGCTCAAAGCCAACGATGCCGATCTCACGAAACACGGCGCTGCCGAGCCGCAAGGCCAAGCGATCACCGTGTCCGGTCGCGTCGTCGATGAAGACGGCAAACCGGTTCGCGACAGTCTGATCGAAGTTTGGCAATGCAACGCTGCCGGTCGCTACGCGCATGCGAAGGACGATCACGATGCGCCGCTCGATCCGAATTTCTTTGGCCACGGAAAAATGCTCACCGATGGCGAAGGGCGCTACAAATTCAAGACAATCAAACCCGGTGCGTATCCTTGGGGCAATCATCACAACGCGTGGCGCCCTGCGCACATTCACTTTTCGCTCTTCGGAAATGTGTACGCGCAACGACTGGTGACGCAAATGTATTTCCCCGACGATCCCTTGTTTCCGTTCGACCCGATTTTCAACGGTATTGCCGATGGTGCTGCGCGCAATCGTTTGATATCGCGATTCAGTCTTGATGAAACCGTAAGCGGCACCTCACTTGGTTTTGTATTCGACATCGTGCTGCGTGGTCGTGACGCAACACCGACGGGGCTTTGACATGTCGAACGTCACGTCAAGCCAAACGATCGGTCCTTTTTTTCACAACGCATTGGCGTGGTCGTACACACAAGGACACGGCGCGATTGAACTCGTCGGGCAAGTGCTCGATGGCAACGATCAGCCGATTAACGATGCATTGCTGGAAATTTGGGCAGACAACGTAAGCGGCGAAACAGGTTTCGGCTTGCTGCGCCAACCGACCGATGCTGAAGGACGCTTTTCGTTTCATCTTCCAGCACCAACGACGGGTGCGCCGCTTGCGCATGTGTGCGTATTCGCGCGCGGCTGCTTCAATCATCATTTCACCGCCGTGTTCGCGAGCGCCATCGATCACCCGCTGCTCAATGCCGCCCCCGAATCGCGACGATCGACGTTGATCGCGACGCTGCGCGCGCCGAATCGCTACGAATGGATTCTTCGTCTGCAAGGAACGAAGGAAACCGTTTTCTTCGAATACGAGTGACCGCGTGAGCGATTTTCCGTACGAACACTTTCTTTCTACGCAAGAAGCAATCGATTGCTTTGGAGCAAAGGCGATCGTGCAAGGCATGCTTGACTTCGAAGCTGCGCTCGCGCATGCCGAGGCTGAAGCGAACGTCATTCCTTCGGGGGCGGCCTCGGCAATTGCGAGCTTCTGTCGCGCCGATTTGCTTGATTGTGACGCGATCGTGCGCGAGAGTGCGCATGCGGGCGCGCTAGCGATTCCGCTCGTGAAACGATTGCGCGCGGCGGTTGCCACAGTTGATAAAGACGCCGCGCGCTGGGTGCATTTCGGGGCGACGTCGCAAGATGCAATCGACACCGCGATGATGCTTTGCTCAAAGCGTGCGTTAGCAATGATCGATGCCGAACTGGGGCGTATTGTGTACGTACTCGCGAATCTCGCGCGTACGCATCGCGCGACGCCCGTGCTCGCGCGCACACTCATGCAAGCGGCGCAGGTGACGAGCTTTGGTGCAAAGTGCGCGAGTTGGTTGGCACCGATTGCGCGCTCGCGTTGGGCGTTGCGCGAGCTTGCGCCCGACGCGTTGCGCGTTCAGTTCGGCGGTGCCGTGGGTACGCGTGCAATGCTTCGCGACAAAGGCTCGGATGTTGCGAGTCTGCTCGCGGCTCGCTTGAGTCTCACGCAAGCGCCAGCGTCGTGGCACACGCAACGCGATCGCATCATGCGCATCGCGAGTGAGCTCGCGATCCTCGCAGGATCGCTCGGGAAGTTCGCGAAAGATGTGTCGCTCATGATGCAAAGCGAAGTCCGTGAATTAGCCGAAAGCGTTGAGGACGGGCGCGGTGGCTCGTCGGCGATGCCGCATAAACGCAATCCCATCGGTCCGATGATCGCGATTGCCGCAAGTATTCGTGCTCCGCACCGACTTGCTGCGCTGCTCGCTGCGATGCCGCAGGAACATGAGCGAGGCTTAGGTAATTGGCAAGCGGAACTCGCAGAGTGGAGCGGTCTCTTCACGTCCGTTCACGGTGCAGCACACGCGCTAGGTGACATGTGTGCAATGCTCACGATCGATCACGAACGCATGCGAGCGAACGTCGACGCACAGCGCGGGCTTGTATTCACTGAGATCGCAAGTCAGTTTCTCGCGAACGAATTGGGTAAGGAGCAGGCCGATGCGTTGGTTGCAGTGGCAAGCCGTAAAGCAATGGCAAACGATTCGACGCTTGAACGAGAACTCGTCATAGCATTGCGCGCAGATCCGATGAGCTTTGGTGTGATCGACGAGAAGGCGTTGTCGGGAATCTTTTCGGTTGAGGAAACTGCCAAGCAAGCTGCGTGGGTGGTCGATGCAAACTTGCGCGAACTCGAAGCGATTCGCGCTTTAGATTGAATAGGATATGAACGAATTCGAATCGGGTCTGGAAAATCGTCGCCGCATTTTGGGCGAAGAATGGGTAGAGAAATCGCTTGGCACCGCGAACGCGCTCAACGCGGAGTTTCAAACGCTCATCACGCGACACGCGTGGCACGACGTGTGGAACAGAAATCATTCGAGTGCTTTCGACGACAAGACGCGTCGTTTGCTCGTGCTCGCAATCACGCTCGGGCTCGGTCGCTACGAAGAATTTGCGTTGCATGTTCGTGCCGGATTAACGACAAACGACGCTTCGAAACTAACGATTGACGATCTGCGCGAACTCGTTGTTCAAGGTGCTGCGTATTGTGGTGTGCCTGCCGCGAACACAGCGATGCACGCGATCGCAAACGTGCTCAAAGACATTGGTCAAACGCCGCCGAAGCTTCATGTGATTCGTCATGGCGACGTGTCTGCCGAGCGCCCTACGATTGTTTTCTCACACGCACTTGGCTACGACCACTCGATGTGGGACGCGATCATTCCATCGTTCTCGAATCGCTACCCGCTCATCGCTTACGATCATCGCGGCCAAGGCAAATCCGAGAAGAGCGCGACCGATTTTTCAATCGATGCGCTTGTCGACGATGCGGCGAGCGTGATCCTGAACGAAGTGTTCGCCAAAGGCGGTGGCCCGGTTCACTTCGTTGGTCTTTCGATGGGGGGCATGGTCGCGCAAGGACTCGCAGCGCGTTATCCGCATCTCGTGAAAAGTATCGTCGTTGCCAACAGCGCAATGCTCTACGACGACACGGCGAAAGCGCTCTGGCGTGCGCGTATCGACACAGTGAATCGCAAAGGCATGAGTGCGGTCGTGGATATGGCGCTCGCGCGATGGTTCGGCGAAGCATTCCGCAGCGCAAATCCCACGACCGTCGCCGAAGTCACTCGCATTCTGCTTGCGAACGATGCGCTCGCCTACGCACGTACCTGCGCTGCGATTTCTGAGATCGATTTTTCGAAAACGAATCTAACGATTTCGTGCCCAACGCTCGTGATTGCGGGGACGCGTGACGAAGCGACGCCGCCTGCGCTCTCCGATGCGATTGCGGCCTCAATTCCAAACGCGCGTCTCGCGACGATAGATGCGGCGCACATCAGCGCGATTGAGAGACCGCGCGAGTTTGTGGAACTCCTCATAAATCATCTCGAATATTAGCCTCCAAGAAATTCTACAGTCGCGCAATTATTAATGGCACTAGTGAGTTTTTTATTAATTCTCGAAAATAGGCTAAATTTCTTCTATCGCCCAATATGATTGGGTGTATGTTTCATATGCTGATATGCGATCTACCTCCAAACGAATCTCACATTTACAGTTCCGAATATCGTCACCGTGTGGCTACGCGCGTACGTTCGGACAGCCTCGCGACGGGCAATTGAGTTCTGCTACGTACCCATGATTTGTCCAATGCATTCGCCTCGTGAAGAAACGCTCAAGGTGCGTCGTCGAGCGTTCTCGACGTTGTCAACATTGCGCGAACGAGGTTCAACTTGATCCCGATTTCCGGATCCACGAAATTGATTGCGGTTATCGGTTGGCCGGTTGAACAAGTAAAAGCGCCAGCGATTTACAACGCATACTTCGCACGGCATTCGATTGACGCTGTGTGCGTGCCGATGCGCGTGTCGCCGAGCGACTATGCGGCTTTTGTGAAGCAGCTCATGAACGCGACTAATGTCGTTGGCATCTGTGTGTCGATTCCACATAAGCCAGCAAGCGCTTCGCTAGGTGAGGTGGTGACAGACGTCGCGCGTATGGCAGGCGCTGCGAATGCGATCTATCGCGACGAGCACGGACGCATCGTCAGCGATTTGATCGATGGCGAAGGCTTCGTGCGCGCGCTCGATCGCACTTGCGCGAACGCACGATTCGGTTACGCCACCTGTCGCGCGATGATCGTCGGGTGCGGCGGTGTTGGTTGTGCAATTGCCGCATCGCTCGCGGCGCGCGGAATCGCCGCACTGGGTTTAAAGGATTTGGATCGCGGCGCAGTAGAAAGTCTCGCAACACGTCTTCGCGAGCACTATCCGAAGCTCGAACTCGCGCTACACGAGGTCGACGAAGCCGACTACGATTTGCTCGTGAATGGAACGACGCTCGGCATGTTGCCCAGCGATCCGCTACCGTTACGTGTAGGTCGCGCAAGGAGCAACGCCATCGTTGCTGATTGCGGAATGAAAATCGAAATGACTGAGCTTCTGAAAGCTGCGCAAGCGCGCGGACTGCGCATCCAAAAAGGCAAGGAAATGCTCTTCGAGCAAGCGCCGCTCTACATGGATCGATTCGGTTGGCCGAATACGACGGCGGACGAATTTCGCGCGCTCGGCGTTCTATGAAACAGTCACCCGAAGCGCTCACGGTATGACCGATTTTTTGCAACTTCTCATCAGCGGCATCGCAACGGGTTCCATCTATGCGATGGCCGCGCTCGGGTTCACCTTGCTCTGGCAAGCCTCGGGCACCATCAATTTCGCACAAGGCGAATTCGTGATGCTGCCCGCGTTTGCGATGTTGATTGGAATCGCCGCAGGATTGCCGCTCTGGCTTGCGTTTTTTGTAGCGCTTGCGATTTCGATTATCGTGTTGGGAGCAGCGTTCAAGAAACTCGTGGTCGACCCGATGCGCGGCAGCGGCGTGGTGGCCATTGTGGTGGCGACGCTCGGGCTCTCGATTGGACTCAAGTCGTTTGTAAAAGCGGGCTACAGCGCAGAGCCACATCCGTTTCCCAGCGTCTTCAGCGAAGAGGTGTTCAAACTCGCAGGTGTGACGATTTCGTACAGCGATGTCGGCGCACTGGTTTGCGCGGGACTCATGGTGCTCGGGCTGCAACTCTTCCTGAACAAGACGCTTACCGGTCGCGCGATGCAGGCCGTCGCGCAAAACACGTTCGCCGCAGAAGCGCTCGGCATCAATGTGAAGCGCATGATCTTCTACACCTTCGCGATCAACGCGATCCTGGTTGCTGTAACGGCGCTCCTTATCACGCCGACTTATCTCGCGAAATTCGACATGGGTGACAACATCGGGCTCAAAGCGTTCTTCGCGGCGATCATCGGTGGGTTCAACAATTCGCGCGGCGCGTTATTGGGCGGCATCATTGTTGGCGTACTCGAAAACCTCGCAGGCGCGTACATCACTCCTTCGTACAAAGACGGCGTCGCGCTTGTTTTATTTCTCACTGTGATCCTCGTGAAGCCCGACGGCTTGCTCGGCACGCCGCAGGAGAGGAAAGTATGAGTTTGTCTAAAACTCATCTAACGATGCTCTTGGTCGCGTTGGTCGCGCTCATCGCCTTGCCAACAATGCTGAAGACGTACGGCCTTTACTTACTAACGCTCTGGCTCGTCTACATCATCGCAGCACTCGGATTGAATCTCACGGTTGGCTACGCGGGCCTCAAGTCACTGTGTCACGCGGGCTTCATGGGCATCGGTGCGTACACAGTAGCGATCCTCATGAAAGTAGGCGTTTCATTCTGGCTTGCGACACCCGCGGCGATCGCCCTTTGTTTTGTGTTCGGCTTATTGATTGGATTTCCCGCGCTGCGCGTGCAGTTGCACTACCTCGGCTTCGCCACACTCGGCTTCAATTTGCTTCTGATGCTTTTCTTTCGCAACGAAGAGTGGCTCACGGGCGGCACTTTCGGCATTCAAAACATCAAGCGCCCGGAGCTGTTCGGTGTTTCCTTCACAGGGAACTTGCCTTTTTACTATCTCGTGCTCTTCTTCACGATCGTCGCGGGTGCGGCGCTCGCGTACTTGTTGCGCTCACCGTGGGGGCGCGCGTTCGCCGCGCTGCGCGACAATCCGATCCGCGCGGAAAGTACAGGCGTGAATATCACGGCCTACACCCTGATGTCGTTTGCGATCGGTGCTGCTTATGCGGGGCTCGCGGGCGCGCTCTTCGCGCCGCTCGTGAACTTCATCGAGCCTGCGCCATTTGGCATCGGTAACTCGTTGCTCTTTTTGTTGATGGTCGTGGTCGGTGGGTCAGGGCGTTTTTATGGGCCTGTGCTCGGCTCTGCAATTGCGCTTTTGCTGCCCGAGTATTTGCGGTTTGCGAAGGATTGGTACCTCGCAGTGTTCGGTTTCTCAGTCGTGCTGATGATGATTTGGCTGCCCGGTGGATTGCTCTCGATCAATGATTCGTGGCAACTCTATCAATCGAAGCGTCGCACGCAAAACAATCAAGCGGGGGCTGCATGAGCATCCTCTCCGTGCATGACATTAAAAAAAGCTATGGCGCGATTCAGGCCGTCGGCGGTGTGAGTTTCAACGTTGAGCCTGGTGAAATTCTCGGGGTGATTGGCCCGAACGGCAGCGGTAAAACCACGCTCTTCAATTCAATTCTTGGGCAAATCAAGCCCGACAGTGGCAGGGTCGAATTCGAAGGCGTGGATATATCCGGTAAGTCGCCGCTCGAACTGTCGCGTCTCGGCGTCGGTCGCACGTTTCAGAATTTGCAAGTGTTCGGCAAACTCTCTTTGCGCGACAACTTGATCGCCGCTGCGCAAGAATTTCACGGGAGTTTTTGGGGACGCATGTTCGCGCCATCCGACAATGGTGTTGGCGCGCGCGCCGACGAAATGATCGAGATGTTTCGCTTGAGACACGTCGCCGATTTGCCAGCGGGCAGCTTGTCGTACGGTCAGCAAAAGCTCGTGGATATTGCGATGGCCTTCATGCCTGCGCCGCGACTTGTGTTGCTTGATGAGCCTTGCGCGGGCGTCAATCCGTCGCTCGTTGATGGGCTTCGCGAATTGCTGATTGCGCTCAACAAAAAACAAGGCGGCAGTTTTGTTGTGATCGAACACAATATGGATTTCGTGATGAAACTGTGTCATCGCATCGTCTGCATGGTTGAAGGCAAAGTGCTCGCGGTCGGCAAGCCCGAAGAAATTCAGGCGAACCGCGCGGTGCTCGAAGCGTACTTGGGGAATTGATCGTGACGACAAGCAACACAGCGCCGCTCATCGAGTTCGACAAAGTCGTCGCGGGCTATACGCATCTAACGATCTTGAACGAACTCACGCTAGATGCGCGCAAAGGCGAGATCACCTTGCTGATCGGACCAAACGGTGCAGGTAAATCCACGGTGCTCAAAACGCTCTTCGGCATGCTCACGCCACGCTCGGGGCAGGTGCGTTTAGCAGGGAAGGTCATCAACGGACGCACGCCGCGAGAGCTCCTGCAACAAGGTATTGCCTTTGTCCCGCAAGGCCGTAATTTATTCGGCTCTCTATCTGTTTTACATAATTTAGAACTTGGCGTATTTCATCTATCTCGCCCAGAAAGAAATGGGCGAATCGACGAAGTGCTCGGATTATTTCCAAGGCTCAAGGAACGCATCGCTTCGTGCGCCGCATCACTGTCCGGCGGTGAGCAAAAGCAACTCGAAATCGGTCGCGCTTTGCTCGTGCGGCCCGATGTGCTGTTGATCGATGAACCCTCGATTGGTCTCGCGCCGATTGTGGTGCAAGACGTGATGCAACTCTTGCGCAATTTGGCTAACGCGGGAAAGAGCGTGCTGATGGTCGAACAAAACGTGCGCACCGCGCTTAAATATTCCGATCGCGCACTCGCGCTTGAAATGGGCCAACTCGCACTCGATAAACCGGCGGCTGAATTGCTCGACGATCCAAATTTGAACCGCTTGTTTTTAGGCGGCGGCGTGAAATCGTAAACCTTACAAGATGCGCCCTGGCTTTCGGCGACAATTTCATTGACACACAAGTTGTTTCGCAATTCATAAAAGGAGGAATCATGAAACACACATCGATCAAACGTCTCGCTAGCGCGCTCGCGTGCGCGGGCGCACTCGTCGCGACCAGCGCACACGCGCAAACGATCAAGGCTGCGCAAGTGCTCGAACTCTCGGGCGGCGGCACCACCGCAGGCACGATGTATCGCAATGGCGTGAAGCTCGCGTTCAACGAAATCAACGCCGCTGGCGGCATCATGGGTCGCAAAGTTGAAGTCAGCGAGATGGACACGCAAAGCCAACCGGCAGTCGCGAAAGCGATGACGATCAAGGCAATTGACGACAAAGTGGATGTGATTTTCGGCCCCGTGTTTTCGGGCTCGATTTTGGTATCGATGACCGAGAGCCAAAAAGCGGGCATTCCGAATTTCACAGGCGGCGAAGCGGCGAACTTGACCGCACAAGGCAATCCGTTTTTGTTCCGCTCGTCGTTCAACCAGGCGATGGGCATGCCGAAAGTCGCGAACTATCTCGCGAACGATCTCAAAGTGAAATCGGTCGCTGTGATGTTCATCAACAACGATTTCGGCAAGGGCGGTCGCGACGCGATCATCAAAGAGCTCGGCGCGCGGAACATTAAAGTTGCTGCCGACATTTCAACCGATCCGGGTCAGGTCGATTTTTCGAGCGCAGTGCTGCGTGCGAAACAAGCGAACGCCGACGCGTTGTTCGCCTATTTGAACGAAGAAGAGTCCGCGCGTTTGCTGCGTGAGTTGCGCAAGCAAGGCTTTGATAAACCCATCGTCGGCGAAACGACGATCATGGGCGCGAAAGTCGTCGAGCTCGCAGGCAGCGCCGCGAACGGCGTGCGTGGCCACGTCGGACTCACCGCAGATGCCCCAACCGCATCGATTCGCGAATTCGCCGCGAAGTTTGAGAAAGAATACAAAACGAAGAGCGATCACAACGGTATCAAAGGCTACTTCTCAGCTTACGCGTACAAAGCAGCGGTAGAGAAAGCGAAATCGACCGAAGGAAAAGCGGTCGCCGCAGCGCTTCGCAATTCGTGTTTCAACACGAAACAAAATCCGGGTGTGCTGCTCGACGTTTGTTTCGATGACAAGGGCGATATTGATCGCGAGAGTTTCTTGGTTGAAGTGAAAGACGGCAAGCAAACCGTGACGGCGACCCTGCCGCCGCTCGCAAAGCGTTAAGCGTCGTTTCAGTCGTCTGCTCATTGATCCAGCACGATGGCGTTTGAGTTCTTTCCGTTCGTGGTTAGGCTTCGACAGGCTCAGCCCATAGCAGCCTCATCACTCACTCTCGTTCGTGGTGAGCTTGTCGAACCATGAACGCTGTTCAAATGAATTCGTGCTGGGACAACAAATTTGATCTCGAAAATCTCCCCCTCGATCGAAGCCGCGCTCGCAGACGTGCGCGACGGCGCGACCGTGATGGTCAGCGGCTTTGGCGGGGCGGGCATGCCGAACGAATTGATCGACGGATTGATCGCACAAGGCGCGAAAGACTTAACAATTGTTGCGAACAACGCAGGCAATGCTGAGTTCGGTCTTGCGGCGTTACTCAAAGCAGGTCGCGTGCGCAAAGTGATTTGCTCTTTCCCGCGCCAAGCCGATTCGCATGTCTTCGATGGTTTGTATCGCGCTGGAAAGATTGAGCTCGAACTCGTGCCACAAGGCAATCTCGCCGAGCGCATTCGTGCTGCGGGCGCCGGTATTGGTGGTTTTTTCACTCGTGTGGGCTACGGCACCGAGCTTGCGAAAGGCAAAGAAACGCGCGAAATCGATGGCGAGATGCACGTTTTCGAGCGACCAATTCACGCCGACCTCGCACTTATCAAAGCCGAACGCGGCGATCGCTGGGGCAATCTTACGTATCGCATGGCCGCGCGCAACTTTGGCCCGGTGATGGCGATGGCGGCGAATACCACCGTTGTTTCGGTGCACGAAATCGTCGAGCTTGGAGCGCTGGATCCCGAGGCCATTGTGACACCGGGCATATTCGTGCAACGCATCGTTGAAATTCCACGCGCCGTGACCTTCGCTTCGGGGCTCAAGTCCACATGAGCTACACTAAACTCACCCGCGAGCAACTCGCGCAACGCGTCGCGCGCGACATCCCCGAAGGCGCGTATGTGAATCTCGGCATCGGTTTGCCGACGATGGTTGCTAATTACTTCGCGCCTGGTTTCGAAGTTTTTTTGCAAAGTGAAAACGGTTTGCTCGGCATGGGTCCAGCCCCTGCGAAAGGCGAAGAAGATTTCGATCTCATCAACGCAGGCAAACAACCTGTCACATTACTTCCCGGCGGCGCATACTTTCACAGTGCGGACTCCTTCGCGATGATGCGCGCGGGGCATCTCGATATCGCGGTGCTCGGCGCGTTTCAAGTCGCAGCCAACGGTGATCTTGCAAACTGGCACACTGGCAATCCGAACGACATTCCTGCCGTCGGCGGCGCGATGGATCTCGCGGTCGGTGCAAAGCAAACTTGGGTAATGATGGATCTCTTCACCAAAGAAAGAGCGAGCAAACTCGTCGAGCGCTGTAACTATCCAATCACGGGCGTAGGTTGTGTGTCGCGCGTGTACACGGATCACGCAGTGTTCAATGTAACGCGCGAAGGTTTTGTATTGCTTGAAGCCGTTCCCGGTCTCACCCGCGAGGCACTCTCCGATATGACGGATGTGTCGATCAGATAGCGTTGCAGCCCTCACGCTGCGTGACGAAGCGCGAGAATGGGTATCGTCACGTCACGATCCCGTTCGTGGTGAGCTTGTCGAACCATGAACCGCTCTTCTACTACTCGCCGATAATTGCCGTCATGAAAGCGACCATTACACGTCTCGCGATTTCATTCGTTGCGGCTTGCATCGTCACTTCGTTGCACGCACAGATGACAACAACCGCGCCAGCTCAATCGAATTCAAAGGAGAACCAACGCATGACCCACCAATCCGTCATCGATTTCCTCAACAACTTCGAAGCGATCGCGCAGAAAAAGAATTTCGATCTCGTCTCCGACATGGTGCACGAACGCGCGGTGTTTCGTTTTAACGATGGCGATTTCGTTGGGCGCCCCGCAGTTCGTGCCGCGTTCGAAAAGACCTGGGCATCGTCAACCGGCAAGCCCGAGCAAGAGAAGTTTTATTTGAGCGATATCGTCGTCGTTGCGACGGATACTAACGCCGCCGCCGCGACCTACAACTGGAATTGGGAAGGCGTCTCACAAGGCAAAAGCTTTCGCATCCAGGGGCGCGGCACGCGTGTGCTCGTGCGCGAAGGCGAGCGGTGGCAAATCATTCACGAGCATTTGAGTCGGATGCCGAAGCCTTAACTGCGTTGCGGCTCGGTGCACATCGCACAGGTGCGAATAGCTAAACTGTAAATTCGCCATTTTTATTGGGCGGTAAGCACTATTTACTTTTAAACTGAAAAAGCTATTTTTCACCTTGATTACCCAATTAAATTGGGCGATAACTCAAAGAGCTGTTTGGAAGAAAATCATCCGCAGATCATCGCATCTATCCGCAATTCGTCAGTTCGCGTTTGCAGTGAATGTTGCGGTGAGATTAAAGTGATATCACTTTGATTTCAGTGAAACGTTACCCAAAGGGAATGCAACCATGAGCACACCAAACAATTCTGTCTCCGGCCCGGGTCTCTATCGCGAGCGCGTCCTCGTCTCGGCGAACGGCTATTTGATGGCCGCCATCGGCGCCGCGTTGATTTTGATACCGATCGCCAGCTTCTTTTTCGCGCCGCTTGCAGGCGGCGCATTCGGTGTCGTGCTGCGCGTATTGCTCATCTTGTTGGGTGGTTTTCTACTCGCGGGGCTCTACATGTTGCAGCCGAACGAAGCGGCGATCTTGAATCTTTTCGGCAAATACGTCGGCACCGATCGCTCCGAAGGCTTGCGCTGGGCGAATCCGCTTTACGTGAAACGCAAGATGAGTTTGCGTCAGCGCAACTTGAATTCGCCAACACTCAAGGTCAATGACAAGCGCGGCAACCCGGTTGAGATCGGTGCAGTCGTCGTGTGGCGCGTGCAGGATACGGCGCAAGCGGTGTTTTCGGTGGATGACTATGAAAACTACGTACGTGTGCAAGCGGAAGCCGCGCTGCGTCACGTCGCCACACAATTCGCTTACGATGAAGGCGAGGACTTAGCGGCGGGTGAGTCAACGCTTCGCGAAGGCAACGCCGCCGTGCAAGCGCTCAAAGCGGAATTGCAAGATCGTTTCGCTGATGCGGGCGTAGTGGTGGAAGATGCGAAGTTAAGTCATCTCGCGTACGCGCCCGAGATCGCGCAAGTGATGCTGCGGCGTCAACAAGCCGAAGCGATTATCAGCGCGCGCCAGAAGATCGTGCATGGCGCGGTGAGCATGGTGGAGGCCGCGCTTAAAGGTCTCTCGGAGAAGAAAATTGTCGATCTTGATGATGAGCGCAAAGCCGCGATGGTGAGCAATCTGCTCGTTGTGCTTTGCTCTGACAAAGACACGCAGCCGATTGTGAATACGGGAACGCTCTACAGCTAGCGCGTCGGTTGAATCGATTCACGCATGGCTAGTCCTGGCAAAAAAAGTTTCCTTCTGCGCATCGATCCCGAGCTTTGGGAGGAGATCGAGCGCATTGCTGCGCAAGAGCTGCGCAGCGCCAACGCACAGGCGGAATACCTCCTGCGTGAAGCGCTAGCGCGACGCGGGCGCACGACGAAAAACAGCGCGGCGAAGGTCGAAGAAGTACGAAAGCTACCCAAATGACTACCTCCAATTCGTCGCATGCCCGTTGCGGTATCAGAGTGCGTGCATAGCATCATGCCTTTACTTTCTGAGCGAAACAAGCAAATGTTTATCTACGGCAATCGCTTAAACAAACTAATCGTCGCCGCCACAGCAATTCCGTTTTTCGTTGCGAGTTCTCCACTCTACGCAAAGGCGGCACCGGCCACGGAAGCGACCTACGACGCAGCGATTGCCTCGCTCTTCAAGGCCGATGTCCCAGGTGCTGCGATCATTGTCACCAAAGACGGGAAAACGGTGTTTCGTCGCGCTTACGGACTTGCAGATGTCGAGAAGAAAACCCCACTTACACCCGACGCCGTGATGCGCATCGGCAGCATTACCAAGCAGTTCACTGCCGTTGCCATCATGATGCTCGAAGAGCAGGGCAAGCTCAATTTGCAAGACGAGATTACAAAGCACTTGCCCGACTACCCTGCGCCAAAGCAGAGGGTAACCGTCGAGCACTTGCTGACTCATACCTCCGGCATTCGGAGTTACACGAACAAACCCACGTACGCAGCGTCGATGGCAAAAGAAATGACCGTCGCGCAGATGATCGACACGTTTAAGAACGATCCACTTGAGTTCGCGCCGGGCAGGCAGTTTCGATACAACAACTCAGGTTACTTCTTACTCGGTGCGATCGTGGAAAAAGTATCCGGGATGAGCTACGCCGAATTCTTGGCCAAGAACGTCTTCGTACCGCTGGACATGAAAGATACAGCCCACGAGGGCTTTGAACGCAGCGGCGGTCGCAAGCGGATTGAGGGCTACGGGCGTCGCGCCGATCAGTTCGTTGCCAGCGCGAACACCGTGCACATGAGTCAGCCCTATGCGGCAGGTGCGTTGATCTCCACAGTGGATGATCTAGCGCGTTGGGATGCCGCGATCGCTGCCGGTAAGCTACTTAAATCCGAAAACTGGAAACGTGTCTTCACGCCCTACACGCTGAGCGACGGCAAAAAAAGTGCGTATGGCTATGGATGGAATATCGGCAAAACGCGCGGTCGCGAATCGATCGAACACGGCGGTGCGATCAACGGCTTTCTTTCACACGCGATTCGTATCCCGAGTGAGGGCGTTTATGTTGCGCTCATTACGAATACAAACGCAGCAAACGCCTCGACAAGTTACATCACGGAAAAACTCGCAGCGATCGCAATCGGCGATCCGTACCCCGAATTCAAACCAGCCAAGCTCGACGCGAAGACGATGGACGAAGCGATTGGCGTTTACAAGATCGACGACAAGGAAAACCGCACGATTTCGCGTGAAGGCGAGGCGATGTTCCTGCAGCGCACAGGAAGACCAAAACTCGCTATCCTGGCCGCGTCGGCCAGCGAATACTTCGTCGAAAACTCATTCACAAGCATTCGATTCAATCGCGACCCAAGCGGCGAGGTCATTTCGTTGACCATCACGCTGCAAGGTAGCGAATCGACGTCACCGCGCGTGAGCAAAGAAGTGCCCAAAGGGCGCGTCGCCATTGCCATGAGTGCGACACAACTTGATCGCTTTATCGGCGAGTATCAACTCGCGCCGAACTTTTCAATCTCGATTCGTCGTGAAGGTGAACGACTGCTCGCGCAAGCGACTGGGCAAAGCGCGAATGAGATCTTTCCGGAGTCCGACACGAAGTTCTTTCTGAAAGTCGTCGATGCGCAGCTTCAGTTCGCACTCGATTCATCGGGCCGTGCGAACGAAGTCACACTCATTCAAAACGGCGCAAATGTTCCGGGTAAACGTACGAAATAGCGAGTTCGGGGCCGTTATCCCTCGACACGAAGCAACGCGTATCGCTTTTTACCGTTGCGTAGAACGATCACGGACTCCGATGCGCGATCGTTGGTCGCGAGTGTGCGATCCTCAGCAATTCTTCGATTGTTGAGCGCGATTGCACCTCCCGTAAGCGCGCGTCGCGCGTCGCTCTTGCTTGCGCAAAGGCCCGTGCGCGCAAGTGCGTCCACGAGCGTGATGCCGCCATCGAATTCGCTCTTGGGAACAGAAACGCTTGGCACATCAGCGAAAATTTCGTTCAATTGCGCCTCGTTTAACGATTCGATTTCTGCGCCGAAGAATATGTCGGTTGCTTTCTCAGCCGCGCCTAAACCTTCGTCGCCGTGCATCACGCGAGTAAGCGTTCGTGCGAGGGTTTTCTGCGCTGCGCGCTCGCCGGGTTTGTTCTTCGTGCTGTCATTGAGCGCATCGATCTCTTCGCGTGAGTGTTCGGTTAAGTAGCGCAAGCAATTGATCACGTCGTTGTCGGCGACGTTGATCCAGTATTGGTAGAACGCGTAGGGCGAGGTCAGTGTGGGATCGAGCCAGAGCGCGCCGCGCTCGGTCTTGCCCATTTTTTTCCCCTCGCTCGTGAGCAAGAGCGGACAGGTCATGCCGTAGAGCGATGCACCGTGCATGCGTCGACCCAGATCAATGCCCGCGGTGATGTTGCCCCATTGATCGCTGCCGCCGATTTGCAGCGTGCAACCGAACGCTTTGTATTGATGCGCGAAATCGAAGGCTTGCAAGAGCATGTAGCTGAATTCGGTATAGCTGATGCCCGAATCAGGTCGCTCGATACGCGCCTTGACTGAATCCTTAGCAAGCATCATGTTGACTGGAACGTGCTTACCGACGTCTCGTAAGAAATCGAGAAAACTGATCGGTGCTGTCCAATCGTAGTTGTTAGCGATTCGTGCGGCGTTCGAGCCTGAGAAGTCGAGCAAGCGTTCGAGTTGTTTCTTGATCTTCGACACGTTATCGACGAGCTGTTCTTTCGATAGCAACTTGCGCTCTTCGCTTTTTCCAGTGGGGTCACCGATCATGCCCGTTGAACCACCGGCCAGCGCAATCGGGGTGTGGCCGAATTTCTGAAAACGTCGCAACATCATCAGCGGAACAAAATGTCCCACGTGCAAACTCGAAGCCGAAGGATCGAAACCGCAATAAAGCGTGCGCGGTTGGCTCAAATGGGTTCGTAGTTCGGCCTCGTCGGTCGATTGGTTAATCAGGCCGCGCCATGTGAGTTCGTCGAGGATATTGCTTGCGCTCATTTTTAGATAGCTAAGTTACGTTGTCGCACCATCTCTTGAGGCGGCGCTTTCTTATGAGACGTTGATTTTAGTTGTTCGCGCGCACGGCTCGGCGGGCGGCGCTTCTCCGCTCGATTCGAATTGCGACGCGCTTCACGTAGGCGCGCACTAAGGCGCGCTTCGGGTGAACGCGCGATCAAGACGGGAGCGGCGAGAAAGGCGCGGCCAAGTCCGCGCCTAGAGGTATGGCGAATTACTTCATTCGCAACACATGTCCCTCAATCGCCGGCACTTTCCCTTCGATCACTCGCTTGACCACGCGTTCGGTCGCCTCGCGACCACTCGTCGTTTCGACACGAAGCCAAGGTGCATCTGGATTCGTGACGCGCGCGAGGAAGCGATCCCACGCGCTCGTCAATTGCGATTGAAATCCCCCAGCGCCCCATTCGCCGATGCGCTTCTTCGCTTGCGAGGGCGCGAAGAAAAGCGTGGGTCGCGGGCCGGGCAAATCACGCGTGCCACCGAGATGATCCCAATGGGTGCCGCCGATGCTGCAACTGTATTTGAGCGCGTCGCCGAAGTGCGTGTGAATCTTTGCGCGAAGATCGGCATTGCCTGCGAAATCGCAATAGACCGTCGGCACTGTGGCGTCGAGCGAGGTGAGCGCATCGTAAGTAACGACGTTCAAATAGCAACCGAGCGATTTTGTGTATTCGAGATTGCCGGAAGAGGTGAGTCCCACTGCAGCGACTGCGCTGCCTCGCGCTGCGAGACATTCCGCCGTGCCGTATGCCGTCTTGCTCGATGCGCTCGACATCAACACTTGCTTCGCTCCGAAGAACGCGTTGTCGGCCAGAAAGTCTTCGAGCAAAAAACTCGTCGCGAAGAGCGGACGCAGGATCGCAATTTCGCCTTCGCGATCTTTGCGATACATGGTGTCGGTGCTCGTGCGAATGTACTGGTTGTAAATCGCGGGCAGATCTACACGATGCGGCGCGACGTCGATGAAACTATGCGGCGTCACGCGAGAAGCTTTGACCACGAGATGTGTCGACATCGGGTAGTAGCCATAGAAGCGCTCGCCGACCGCAATGCCTTCCGCCTTCGAGGCAACGACATCGGCGAAGCCCCACACGGGAATGGTTCCATACGCCGCATCATCAGTCGGAAAGAAATCCCAATACTTCATCTTCTCGCCAAACATCGCATAAGTCACGTTGTTCGCCGTGAACGAAAACGAATCGATCGCGAGCAGCACGTCGCCTTCCGCGAGTGCGGGTAGTGGCGATGTGCTCCAGCGGCGCGTCGACGGGTTGTCGCGGCGCACTGTGAAATGTTCAATGGTGTTGCTCATAGTGCAATCTTCATTCGGAGAAATCTATCGCAGCATAGCGAACCCATCTACGGATCCCGTTTGAATCGTAGAGTTAGTCAAACCAGCTATGTAAATAATCGCCCAATTTACTTGAGCGATTAAATAAATAACTTAATTT
>JBOFBL010000539.1:0-11862 GCA_051645545.1 Casimicrobium sp.
CGAGAGTCAAAGTAACACTGGGGGATTCCTCGGCCGCACTGATCGGCCAGTCTTCAATCAACGCATTGCACGATAAATAGGGCTTAGAACCCTGTTGTCGTTGTCGGGCGACGATGTTTCTGAAAGGAGACTTTATGAATCCAATTCACGACTCTTGGGAGTTTCTACGTAAAGGTCTCGATCGCGCATGGCGCGCGACCGTGATCGCATTGCGCGCGAACGAGCGACAAAACGCATCGGATAAAAAACCATCGCGCGCATTGATTGAACCGACGGTGTCGATCAAGGAATCGACCTTCAAAGCAACGGTGGTGATTCCCGCGCTCAATGAGGCGCGACACATTGCCGATGTTGTGGCCTACGCGTTCTCCGATCCCGCAACAGCGGAGGTCATCGTCATCGACGATAGCTCGACTGACGAGACGGCGAACCTCGCACGCGCTGCAGGCGCGAAAGTGGTTCGCAGTACGATGCTCGGCAAAGGCGAATCGATGCGTGACGGTGCGGAGGCCGCGACCTGCGAATACATCGTTTATCTCGATGGCGATTTGCACGGATTGCGTCCGAACATCATCTCGGATTTGATCGCACCGATACAACTCGATGGCGCCGATTTCGTAAAAGCGAAATTTGGTCGCGGCGGTGGTCGTGTGACAGAGCTCACCGCGAAGCCGATGTTGCGAATTTTTTTCCCCGAGCTCACGAGTTTCTCGCAACCGCTCGGCGGCATCATCGCTGCGCGCAAATCATTGTTGAAATCGATGCGCTTTGAAAGCGACTATGGTGTCGACGTCGGGCTCTTGATTGATGCGTATCGCGCAGGCGCGACGCTCGCCGAAGTCGAAATCGGTTCGCTTAAACACGAAAGCCAATCGCTTCCCGCGCTCGGCATCATGGCGCAAGAGGTGAGTCGCGCGATTTTCGAACGCGCGAAAGAGGCAGGCCGTTTGACAGTCGATCAAGTGCTCTCGATTTATGAAAACGAGCGTGACAATCGCGGCGATATCGAAGCGGTGCAAGAGCGCTTGCGTGGTGCGAACAAACTCGTGTTGCTCTGCATGTCGGGCGTTGTCACCAAGCGCAGCTATTTCGAATTGCTCGCGAAGGTCACGCGCACCGCGCAAGATCTCGCACCCGTACTCGCGGAGGCGAAGTGGAGCGACGAAGCCTGGCATCAACGTGTGTGTGAAGCGTTTCGCTTCGTTCATCGAAATACGTTCGAGAAAGTCGCGAAACAAATCGAACTACGTCCAAACGTGATCGAATCGATTAATGAGTTGCGTCGCATGGGCTACAAAGTGGGCGTCGTGACCGACGGTTACTTCGTTGCAGCGGAAATCGTTCGTCGTCGCGTGTTTGCCGATTTCGCACTGGGTAACTTCGTGCAATTCGAAGCGGGCGTGTGTCAAGGCAAGATTCGCCTGAATCGTGCGTTTGCGAAGGACGATGGTTGCCGCGAACATGCGTATTGTTCGAGCAATGCGTTGCATCATTTGAAATCAGCAGAGCTTGGTCTTTCGTTCAATCACGTGATCGCGGTCGGTGCAAAAAAAGAGCATCGCTGCATGTTGCGCCTTGCGGACTTCGCCTTCGCGATGGCCACAGGCGAAGCCGAATTGCTCAAAGAACCGGGTGTGGCGCGAATCGAATCGCTACAAGAAATCGTGAGCGCGGCACGACTGATCGAGAGTGAAGCGCTTGTTGAAAAGCGGATCGCCGTTCCGGCGTGATCCTGCGTCCATAACGCTCTGATTTGCGGTGTCTGTGATGCCGCAAATCAGGCGCTTGCCTTTCGCTTGGTAATCCAATTTGTCGACACTTAACTGATCTTGGGACGCATCACTCACATCTGGCTTGCGTTGCAAACGCTAAGTTTGTTGTCCGTATTCCAATATAGAAAAACTAATAAAACAGTTATTTTATTGAGGCATAAAGCAATTTAATTAAAAAATCAATAAACGACGAAAATTATTTGTAGCCCGAGTAAATGCGTTTATTTTTCAATAGTTTTATAAAGTTAAACGGTCGCCTTTGATCGTTTCTTCGGCGCCACGTATCAACTGCTTCGATCCAACGTCGCGTCGCTTGCTACGTTTCATGTCGTCGTTGTTACGAGGCCAATCACTCAATACGATGCTTCGCACGAGCATGTGCTCGGGTCACGAAAGCTTCTATGAGTACCATCGCGAAAATTCGCACCCCACTGTTTATCGTCGTTGCATTGTCGGCCGCCGCACTCAGCGGCTGTTACGTTGTTCCTGTTCATCCGGACGGCCGCCCGTATCAAGGCTCAGTGATCGTGAGCCCGACGCCGTCTCTTGCGGTCGCCCCAGTCGTCGCGCCACCACCCGCTGCGCCCGCAGTTGCGAATCTTCGCCTCTATCCGTCGAACGAAGCGGCATCGCGCATTGGCGTGGTGAGCGGGCAAGTGGTGAACTTGCTCGACGGTCGTGGGCAGTTTTCGGTGACGGTCGGCGGTGAAACGTTTACGGGTGAAGCTACACGCACGCCGAATAAATCGAACAGTGGTGTGGCAAGTGGTGCCGGTTCGCGCGGTGGTTTTCTTTCTTGTCAGTACAGCATGAGTTCGCCGACGCAAGGCGTTGGAACGTGTAATCTTTCGAGTGGCGCGGCATTTCGCATGCACATCGGCGGCTAATCGCCCGCACGCAAGCAACAACATCGAAAGAAATCATGAGTCTTGCCATTTATTTGGTCGATGCTTTAAAGGCGTCATTAAAAAGACGTGGTCGCACTTATGCCGAGGTCGCTGCTGCGCTCGGCGTGAGTGAGGCGACGGTCAAACGCGATCTGTCGAAACGTACACTCGGTATCGATCGCTTCGCACAAATCTGCGAAGCAATCGGCGTCACGCTTGAGGAGCTTACCGAGCAGATCGAATCGCGCAGCGCACTTACGGAAGCGCTCACGTACGAGCAAGAGCAGCAAATCGTGAGCGACCCTCGTCTGTGGCTCGTCTCGCTTTGTGCGCTCAATCATTGGTCGTTCGACGAAATTCACGAGCGCTACGACATCGCGAAACCGGAGCTCACCCAACACTTGCTCGCACTCGACGCGATGGGGATTCTCGAACTGCATGGCGAGAATCGAATCCGCTTGCGCCTCGCGCGAAACTTTCGCTGGTTACGCGATGGGCCATTCATCAAAACCTTTCGCGATCGACTCGCGAAAGAATTCTTTGAAGGTGCGTTTGACGATCAACAAGAGCAGTTTCGACTGGTTGCTGCGTCGCTATCGCAAAGCGCGAAGCAGCTCGTACTCGCGCGCATGCGTCAGCTTGCCGAAGAGATTGCAACACTCCACGTGAAAGATCAGCGTGTTCCGCGCAAAGACAAGTCGAACGTCACCTGCGTGATCGCGCTGCGAGATTGGGAGCCGCAGGTGTTTCAGGCATTGCAGCGCTAGTGTTTGGTGCCGAAAATGCGATCGCCAGCGTCGCCTAATCCTGGCACGATGTAGGCATGCTCGTTCAAATGCGAATCGAGCGCGGCGGTATAGATGCGCACGTCGGGGTGTGCATCGAGCACGACTTTCACGCCTTCGGGCGCCGATACGAGCGACAAGAAACGAATCTGCTCGCCATTCACGCCGCGCTTCTTGAGCACATCGATCGCGTGCACCGCTGAATTGCCGGTCGCGAGCATCGGATCGCACACGATAAAAATGCGACCCTCGATTTCGGGCAAGCGAACGTAGTACTCAACCGGTTTGTTGTCTTCGCCGCGATAGAGCCCGACGTGACCTTGTCGTGCCGACGGAATCAAATCCATTAAACCATCCGCCATGCCGAGCCCCGCGCGCAGCACGGGAACGACGGCGATCTTCTTTCCTGCAATCACGGGTGCGTCCATCGCGGTGAGCGGCGTATTGATGCGCTCAGTCGTCATCGGCAAGTCGCGCGTGAGTTCGTAGCCCATGAGCAGCGTCAGTTCGCGCAGCAGTTGACGGAACGTGCGCGTTGAAGTTTCGACATCGCGCATGTGCGAGAGCTTGTGCTGCACGAGTGGATGATCAACGATGGAAAGATTGGGGAAGCGAGGGTCGGATTTCATGGAGTTTCTTTTGCGAAAAATCAGCGCTTAAGCAAAAAGTCTGTTTCGTTTGGGCGATCGGGTAGCGTAAGTGACGCCGTGTTCGGCGCGGTCTCCGCAATTACCTTACCGCGTCGAATCACCTTGAGCCGCGTCGCACGCGTGCGAATCGCTTCGATCGGGTCGCGTGCTTGCAGGATCACGAAATCCGCGTTGCAGCCTTTCTCGACGCCGTAGCCTTCGAGTCCTAAGATCTTCGCGGGCGTTTTTGTTACCGCGTCGTAGCAAGCGCGCATCGCATCTTGGCCTGTCATCTGCGCCACGTGCAGCCCCATGTGTGCAACTTCAAGCATGTCGCCCGAACCGAGCGAATACCACGGATCCATCACGCAATCGTGGCCGAAAGCGACATCGATACCCGCCGCCATGAGTTCCGGCACGCGCGTCATGCCGCGACGCTTTGGATAAGTATCGTGACGGCCCTGAATCGTGATGTTGATGAGCGGATTCGCAACCGCGCTTACACCGGCTTCGCGCATCAACGGAATCAACTTGCTTACGTAGTAATTGTCCATCGAGTGCATCGAAGTCAAATGTGAGCCGTTCACGCGACCTTGCAGACCGAGTCGTTGCGTTTCGTAAGCGAGCGTTTCGATGTGGCGTGACATTGGGTCGTCGGTCTCATCGCAATGCATATCGACACGCAAACCACGCTTCGCCGCCTCTTCGCAAAGCAGTTTCACGCTTGCTGCGCCCTCGCTCATCGTGCGCTCGAAATGTGGAATGCCACCGACGACGTTCGCGCCAAGATCGAGCGCTTTACGCAACAAATCGAACGCCGTTGCTTTGCCCTTCGAATCTTTCCAACGCAGAACGCCATCTTGAGGAAAGGTCACAAGTTGCAAATCGAGATACGGCTTCACACGTTTCTGAACATCGAGCAAGGCTTCGACAGCGAGCAAGCGTTCGTCGCAAATGTCCACGTGTGTGCGAATCGCGAGTAAGCCTTTCGCCACCGCCCAATCGCAATAGGCCAGCGCGCGCTCAACGAGCGCATCGAAAGTCAGATGGGGTTTTAATTCGCTCCAGAGCGCAATGCCTTCGAGCAAAGTACCGCTTTCATTGACACGTGGCAGACCGTACGAGAGCGTTGCATCCATGTGAAAGTGCGCATCGACGAACGGTGGCGAAACGAGCATGCCATTCGCGTCGATTGTCACTGTTGCGGGCGCGTCTAAGCCGGGCGACACATCATCGATACGTCCTGCGTTCACGACGATCGACATACTGGTGCGACCGTCGACAAGCGTCGCGTTTTTTACAAGTAGGTCAATCATCGTGCAGGGTCCGCAATCGTGACGTCGCGATCGTGCGCAACTTTTCGAATGCGGCTTTCGGAAAGCACGCCCGCCGATTCGAGTATGGGATACGCCACCGAACAGAAATGCGAATTGATGCGTTTCAAATCGCGCATGAGATCGAGATGCAGCGAACTCGTCTCCAAGCTCTGCACCGTTTGATCGGCCAATCGTGCGAGATGTTTTTCATAATTTTGTATTTCTAATTCGCGGAACTTCACTTTTTCTTCGACGAGTCGCTGCGCATCATGCACATCGTTATTGAGAAACACATTCATGGCAAGCCCCAGATTGACACGAAGCCGCTCATGCAAATCCATCAATTCAGCAAGCCCCGCCGGTGAGAAATGTCGCTGTCGATCGAGATTTTTTCCAACGACGTCGTTCGCGCTTTTCTCGATGATGTCGCCGACTTGTTCGAGGTTAATTGTGAACGAAATGATGTCGGTCCAGCGTCGGCTCTCCGCCTCGGTCATCGGCGAGCGACTCACTTTGGTGAGATAGAACTTGATGGCCTTGTAAAGCGAATCGACCGTATCGTCGAGCTGACGAACATACTCGGCGGCGCTGCGATCTTTATCGCGGATGAGACGGCCGAGCGCGCCGAGCATCTCGCTCACGTAGTCGCCCACGCGCAGCGCCTCGCGCGATGCATTGGCGAGCGCGAGCGAGGGCGTGGTGAGCGTTTGCGCATCGAGATAGCGTGGCGTATTGGCATTGTCGATGGCGTTCGCTTGACTTGGAAGGAGCGACGTCGCGAGTTTTGCGACCGGTTTCACAAGCATGATGCCAACGATCGCGAGTGCCACGTTAAACGCGAGATGAAAAAGCACTACGATAAGCGCGGGTGACCAGCCCTGACTCGTCACCCATGCGATAACCGGTTTGAGGAACGGCAATACCAGCGCCACGCCGAGCAGCTTGAACAACAAATTACCGAGCGGTACGCGGCGCACTTCAGGCTTGGCTTTGAGTGTCATCAGCACGGCGAGCACGCCGCTGCCGATGTTGGCACCGAGCACGAGCGGCAATGCGGTGTCGAGCCCGATGACTTGCGAGGTCACCAGCGCCGCAGTGAGCAGCACCACCGCAAGGCTTGAATAAGCGATCACCGCGAAGATTGCCGCGAACACGACGTCGAGCAATGGATCGCCCGAGAGCGAGCTGAACACGGCCTGCGCGCCGGCGTTTTCAGTGAGTGGTTTCGTTGCTGCAACGACCAATCGCAACGCCAACATCATGAGTCCAAGCCCAATCATCGCGCGACCGATGTGCTCGGCCTGCGTGCGCTGCCGCGAGAGAAAGATAATTACGCCGAGGAAAATCAGTAGCGAAGATAACCAACTTAAGTCGCGCGACAAGAAAAGAGCAGCGAGCGCGGTGCCAACATCTGCGCCCAGCATAATTGCAAGCGCTGCGTGCGTTGCGATGAAACCACTGCCACTGAACGAGGTGGTGAGCAACGCAGTTGCGGTTGAACTCTGCAAAACGCCGGTCACTGCGAGGCCACAGAAGAGTGCGACGAATCGGTTGCTCGCGCTTTGGGTGAGAAAGCGGCGGAGTTGGGCGCCGCATACACGCAACACACTGGAGCGCACGAGATACGTACCCCAGACGAGGAGCGCGATGCCAGCGAGGAGATTCAGTAAGGTCGTCATTTATTCCGCAGTTTATCGCGGTCGTTACCGTGGCGCGTAGGATGGGTGGAGCGAAGCGATACCCATCAACGACGCATCGGAACAACAAGTTTTCTTCTTGGAAACAGGGGCGATGGGTATCGCTTCGCTCCACCCATCCTACCGCGAGCCCTTGACATAGGGCTTCATGAGCGCTTGCGGATACGCTGCCTTTCGTGCAACGAGCACGAGCGCCACAATCGATAACACGTACGGCAACATCAGGTAAAGCTGATAGGGCAAGAGGCCGCCGCCCGCTTGCTGCAAACGAAGTTGCGCAGCATCGAAAAACGCGAAGAGCATCGCGCCGATGAGCGCCTTGCCAGGTCGCCAACTTGCAAATACGATCAACGCCACGCAGATCCAGCCGCGACCGTTGACCATATTGAAGAAAAAAGAATTGAATGCTGCTAGCGTCAAAAACGAACCGGCAATGCCCATGAGTGCGGAACCTGCAATGACCGCGCCGCTGCGCAAACGAACCACGTCGATACCCTGTGCCTCGACTGCTTGCGGAGATTCACCGACTGCGCGAAGCGCGAGTCCAAGCGGTGTTCGATAGAGTACATACCAGATGACGGGCACGAGAACTATTGCGAGCAGCGTTAACGGCGTTTGCTCGGCAAGCACTGGGATCGGCAACCAACTCATCTCGGAGAACGCTTCGATCTTCGGCGGTGAATCGACTTTCGGAAACAGCACGCGATACGCGAAATACGAAAGGCTGGTCGCGAACAGCGTGATGCCGAGCCCCGCGACGTGTTGTGACAGCGGCAGACGCACGACGAGCAGTGCATGTAAAGCACCGAGCAGACCGCCCGCAACGGCCGCCGCGAGTACACCAGCCCAAAGACCGCCACCGCTGTAAACGGTGAGCCACCCAATGAAAGCCCCCGCAACCATGATGCCCTCGATACCGAGGTTCAACACACCCGCGCGTTCGCAAAGTAGCACGCCGAGCGTGCCAAAAATGAGTGGCGTTGCGATTCGAAGCACGGCGACCCAGAACGAGGAGTCCGCGAGTAGCGCAAACAATTCGTTCACTGCGCAACCACCTTGTTTCGCCACACAATCCGATAGCGCGTGAGTAACGAAGCAACGAGCACCGCGATCAATGCCGTCGCCACAATCACATCCGCGATATAGGTCGGCACATTCACGCTGCGACTCATCGCGTCCGCACCGACAATCGTGCCGCCGACGAAGAGCGCGGCGAAGATCACACCGATCGGACTCAAGCCTGCAAGCATGGCAATGACGATACCGCTGTAACCGTAGCCCGGTGACATGTCGAGCGTCACGTAACCCGTGCGCCCTGCAACCTCACCAACACCCGCGAGTCCCGCGAGCGCGCCGGAGATCAGCGCGACTTTGATGAGCGTTGCATTCACGCCAATGCCTGCGAATTGCGCCGCGCGTTCATTGGCACCGACCGCACGCATGGACAAGCCAAATCGCGTGTAGCGAATGATGAACGAGAGAACGAGTGCCAACGCAATTGCGAGCAAGAGCCCGGTGTGAACGCGCCCGCGTTCGACGAGCTTTGAAAACTCCAATTCCGGAGAGAGCGTTGGCGATTGCGGCCAGCCCATCGCGGTCGGATCTTTGAGTGGGCCATCGAGCAAGAGCGAAACGAACAAGAGTGCAATGAAGTTAAGCAGCAAGGTCGTCACCACTTCATCGACCTTAAATTTTGTTTTGAGTAGCGTTGGTACGAGCAGAAGTGTCGCGCCCGCGAGCGTACCGGCGACGACCATAATTGGGAATGCAAGTGCGACTGGCAACGCAAGCTCACCTGCGTCGCTCGTCATCGCAACGCTCGCGGCGACCGCTGCAATCGCGCCCATGTAGAGTTGACCTTCTGCGCCGATGTTGTAGAGCCGCGCGCGAAACGCGACGGCTGCGGCGAGTCCAGTGAGCATCAGCGGCGTCGCGCGCGTGAGCGTTTCCGTGAGCGCGAAACGCGAACCAAGCGCCCCTTCGTAAATAGCCATGTAAGCGGAGGGCACATCCGCTTTGGCCCACAGCACGAGTGCCCCCGAAATAGCGAGAGTGAATAAAATAGCGCCCAAGCCCGAGACAAAAGGCGCGATGCGTGAGACCGCTGAACGCGCTTCAAGTCGCATGAGTTTCCACGTGTGCGGCGTGTTGCTCGCCCGCCATCGCGAGCCCAATTGACTGCTTTGTCCAATCATTGGTCACGCGCGTATCGCTCAGCCGTCCTTTTGACATCACAGCGATTCGATCTGCGAGCGCGAATACTTCGTCTAAATCTTCGGAGATCAAGAGGATCGCGGCCCCACGTGCAGCTGCCTTGCGAAGTTGTGCGTGAATGAAAGCGACGGCACCAACATCGAGCCCCCAGGTGGGCTGCGCGGCGATGATTACTTGCGGCGATGTTGACAGTTCGCGTCCGAGAATGAGTTTTTGAATATTGCCGCCAGAGAGATTGCGAATCGGTTGATCGACGCCTGCGAGACGAACATCGAATTCGCGCACGAGTTCGCTCGTGTACGCACGCGCGGCGCGGGGCTTCAACACGCCCAATTTCGAGAAACGCGATTCGTTCGCGCGCGGCAAGATCGCGTTTTCCCACACACTTAAATCGGCGACGCTGCCGACGTGTTGTCGATCTTCTGGAACACGTGCGACGCCGTATCCAACGATGTCACTGACATCGAACGGCATCGCGTTGTCGCGCAATCGCAGTGTGCCACTTGACATTTTTGTAGTGCCGAACAACACGTCAGCGAGCAACGACTGGCCGTTGCCCGATACACCCGCAATTGCGACGATCTCTTCCGCACGAAGATCAAGCGAAACGCCTTTTAGCGCGATACGTGAATCGACCGAAGATGCACAAAGCTTTTCGATTTGAAGCACGATTGCACTGGCCTCGCTCTGGCATTGACCCAAATCATTGGTCGAGATGGATACGTTCGTCGACTCGGCATCGCGACCGACCATCGCCCGCGCGAGGCTTGCCTTACTCGCCTCCGCCGTCACGCCTTCGAAAACCAGTTTTCCTGCGCGAAGTACAGCAACACGATGCGACATCGCGAGCACTTCATCAAGCTTGTGCGAAATGAAAACGATCGACAAACCCTCGGCAACGAGTTGCCTGAGCGTCGCGAAAAGTTGCGTGACTTCTTGCGGCGTCAATACCGAAGTCGGTTCATCAAGAATCAAAATCTTTGCGCCGCGATAGAGCGCCTTCAAAATCTCGACACGCTGCTTCTCACCAACAGAAAGCGAACGAACCAACGCATTCGGGTCGACTTGCAAACCGAATCGAAGAGAGAGCGATTGCAAACGCGCGATCGCATCGGCGTGCGATGAACGTAATCTCAACAAGGGTTCTGTGCCGAGCATCACGTTGTCGAGCACTGAGAGATTGTCGGCGAGCGTGAAATGTTGATGCACCATGCCGACGCCGCGCGCAATTGCCGCGCGCGGATCGCCCGGTGGCAACGTTTCGCCGAACACGCTGATGGATCCACTCTCCGCGACGTAGTGTCCGAACAGAATGTTCATCAAGGTGCTCTTGCCCGCGCCGTTTTCACCGAGCAAAGCTAGTACTTCGCCTTTCGCGAGCGTGAGTGAAATCGCGTCGTTGGCAACGAGGTCGCCGAAGCGTTTGCTGATGTTGGATATCTGCAGGGCGGTCAAAAACTTCGCCTCGTTGCGATTCGCATAACTGTAGGAGCGGCTTGCCGCGACCGGCGCTACGATACGCGCGCGTCGCGGCATGACGCTCCTACAGGTCGGGTTGAGTGGCTTACTTCGCCGTCGACTTCGGTTCGTTGTCGTTCACTTTCACCGTGAACTTACCACCGAGAATCGCGGCTTGTTTGTCCGCGACTTTCTTCTTGAGATCCGCAGGAATCTTCGCGTCGAAGGTGCCGTATGGTGCAAGCTCGGAGCCCTTGTGTTTCATCATCGAATAGTGGCCGTAATCTTCCGCTTTGAAGCTACCGGCCTTCACCGCTTTGAGCGCAGTGTCGATCGTGGGCTCCATGTTCCAGAGCGCGGACGCGACGACGGTATCCGGATAATCTTTCTGCGTGTTGATCACGTTGCCGATGGCGAGAATGCCTTTTTCTTTCGCTGCGTCCGATACGCCGAAACGCTCGGCATACATGATGTCAGCGCCCTTCGCGATTTGCGCGAGTGCGGCTTCTTTTGCTTTCGGCGGATCGAACCAGGAGCCAATGAAGGTCACGTAGAACTCAACCTTCGGGTTGATCTCTTTCGCGCCGGCCATGAAGGCATGCATCAGTCGGTTCACTTCGGGAATCGGATAGCCGCCCACCATGCCAATCTTGTTCGATTTGGTCATGCCGCCTGCGATCATGCCGGTGAGGTACGCGGGCTCTTGAATGTAGTTGTCGAACACGCTGAAGTTCGGGGCTTGCGGCTTGCCGCTGGAGCCCATCAAGAAAGAAACCTTTGGATATTGCTTCGCCACTTTGCGCGCTGCGGCTTCGACTGCGAACGATTCGCCGACAATGAAGGTGTTGCCTTTCTCCGCGTACTCGCGCATCACGCGCTCGTAATCCGCGTTTGCGACTTTCTCGCTGAACACGTATTCGATGTCGCCGCGATCTTTCGCTGCGTTCAGAGCTTTGTGAATACGTGACACCCACTGCTGCTCGACCGGCACGGTGTAAATCGCAGCGACTTTGATTTTGCTTTGCGCGAAACTTGGCAGCGCAACGACAGCGGCAACGAGTGCGACCGCAGCACCCAATAACGAACGACGAATCATAGTGATCT
>JBOFBL010000540.1:0-19294 GCA_051645545.1 Casimicrobium sp.
CCCAATTGCTGATGCCACAGCGGATCGGGCGTCGGCGGATTTGGATCGAGAATGTCGCGTTCGAGCGTTTCCATGCCCGTGCTTAAGCGAATAGCGTTCCAGCCAATCGCACCAAGCAGATCGATTCTGTGAAAATCGAGCATAACGCTCATATGGCGGTTGTTTGAGGTGTCTCGCCTCTGAAATTGCATGATCGAATTTCCGAAGTTCAATAAATCCGACGACAAACCTGCGCCCCGCTGGTTTCATATTGCGGTCGCGCTTGCGATGCTGCTCGGCGCGGCTGCGTCACTGGTCGGTTCGCTTCGTACGAGCAGCACGATGAAGGCGCTCGTCGAGGAAAACTCGCGGCTGGTGCGTGCGAACTCCACACCGCTGTTGACTTTCGGTCACGGCAATGCAAGCGACAAAGGTGAGAAGCAAATTGAATTCGAAGTGGCCAACGTGGGCACGGGTCCCGCACGCATCGTCTGGTTTGAACTGCGACTCGACGGCAAGCCGATGGAGAACATGACAAAGGCGGTTGGCGCGCTATCCGCCCAACGCCTCGACGGGGTGACGCTGACTTTCACGTCTGCGCCAATCGCGCCGCGAATTCTTGCGGCGAATAACAATGCAAGGATATTTGCATGGAAGCTGCCCGACGAGAAAGATCCTTATCGAGCGAGCTGGGATGCACTCGATAAGGCTCGCTTCAAGCGAATCGAAGTCGAAGCCTGCTTTTGCTCCGTGTTCGAGCAATGTTGGCAATCGAAAATGAACGCTGACGTTCCGAAGCCGGTTGATCGCTGTGATCCAAACGGCCGCACGACACTCTGGGGTTAGAACGTGCTGCTCGATTTCTTCTATCACCTGCGCCATCGCGGTGTGAAGCCTTCGACGCGTGAGTTTTTGACCTTGCTCGAAGCGCTCAAGGCCGACGTGATTTCGCCTTCGATCGACGATTTCTACTATCTGTCGAAAGCCACGCTCGTGAAAGACGAAACGAAATTCGATCGTTTCGATTTCGCATTCGCGGAATACTTCAAAGGCGTCTCCGAACTCGTCGATTTGAAAACGGCGATTCCCGAAGACTGGCTCAAAAAGATCGTCGAGAAAATGCTTTCGCCCGAAGAGCGCGCGAAGCTCGAAGCGATGGATTTCGAGACCTTGATGGAAACGCTCAAAAAGCGCCTCGAAGAACAGCAGGGCCGTCATCAAGGCGGCAATAAATGGATTGGCACCGGCGGCACGTCGCCGTTTGGCGCGTATGGCGACAACCCCGCTGGCATTCGCATCGGACAAAAAGAAAGCCGCATGCGCAGCGCCGTGAAAGTGTGGGACGAGCGGCAGTTTCGCGATTACGATGACAACGTCGATTTCAATACGCGAAACATCAAAGTCGCGCTGCGTCGACTGCGTCGCTTCGCGCGCGAAGGCGCGGTCGATGAACTCGATCTGCCGCACACGCTCGAAGAAACCGGCAAGAACGCCGGCATGCTCTCAATTCAAATGCGACCCGAGCGACGCAATGCGGTGAAGGTGTTGCTACTGCTCGACATTGGCGGCTCGATGGATGACCACATCGAACAAGTCGAAGCCCTCTTCTCCGCCGCGAAAAGCGAATTCAAGCGGCTCGAACATTTTTACTTTCACAACTGCCTCTACGACTTCGTGTGGAAAACCAATCGCCGTCGCTCCACCGAGCGCACGCTCACGATGGATTTGCTGCACAAATACGGCCCCGACTATCGCGTGATCTTCGTCGGCGATGCCGCGATGAGCCCCTACGAAATCGAAATGGACGGCGGCAGCGTCGAATACATGAACAGCGAATCCGGCCGCGTGTGGCTAGGCCGCGTGGTCAATCACTTCAAACGCGTCGCGTGGCTCAATCCGATGCCGCAACGCAGTTGGGAATACACCTACTCCACCGACCTCATCAAAAAAATCGTCGGCGATCGCATGTATCCGACGACGGTGAATGGACTCACCGAGGCTATGAAGGTGTTGGCGAAGTGAACTTGCCGGAAGTCGAGCGTCTCTGGCACGTTAGCGACGATGGGCGTATTGAGCGCTTCATACCGCGCGAGCCGCCGGAACGAGCGAAGGGTGTGAGCGTGCCGGTAGTTTGGGCCGTTAGCACGGCGCGTCTTCCGAACTACCTAGTCCCGCGGGATTGTCCACGCGTGACTTTTTACCGATGTTCTACGACACTACGAACAGACATAGAACGGTTTAATGTGCCGGATAGCGGCCAGGTTGTCGTTGTAGATGAACGGTGGCTGCCCCTGGTCGGCAAGTCAGAAATTTGGCTCTATGAGCTTCCGAACGCTGGGTTTCGTTGCCTGGACAAAAATGCGGGCTATTTTGTGCACGAATCGGAGGTACGTCCGCTGTCTAAAACACGCCTCACTGACTTGCCGTTTGAGATTGCTTTTCGCGGGGCGCAATTGCGCTCCACGCAGAAGTTGGAAGCGTTCGCATCGGAAGTGGCGAAGTCCAGCCTCGGCTTCTCGATTATTCGCTTACATAACGCAGCGATTCTTTAATCCAGGTTAAGTGATTTGATTGCAAATACTGCAATCATCGCTATAATTCACCCATGAACAACAAACAGCGCAAAACGCTGGAAGCGATCTTCGTCGGCCCGGTTAACGGAAATTTGGAGTGGAGTTTGATCGAGTCTTTGTTCAAATCGATTGGATGTCGAGTGATCGAAGGGAGTGGCTCTTCCGTGACGTTTGAAAAGGACGGGAAGCGCGCATATTTCCACCGACCACATCCCGATCGCGCGGCATTGCGCTATCGCGTGAGCGCCGCGCGCGAGTTTTTGACGCTACTTGGAGTAAAGCCATGAGCAAAGCACTTACTTACAAAGGCTACAGTGCGCGTGTCGAGTTTGACGCCGAAGATCGCATCTTCGTCGGCCGCATCGCAGGCGTTCGCGACATCGTGTCTTTTCACGCAGAGAGCGTTTCGGGACTTGAGAAGGCGTTCAAAGAGTCGGTGAACGATTACCTCAAAGCCTGCGAAGAACTCGGGCAATCACCGAACAAACCCGTCAGCGGCAATTTGATGTTGCGCGTGCCGACGGACGTTCATGCGAAAGCAATCGAGGCGGCCGAATTGGCTGGTGTTAGCTTGAATGTGTGGGCCGCAGATGCCCTGCGACGCGCTACGGTTTCCCACTAATTGCAAAGCTCCGCGCAAACAGTGATCACCGTTGACTTCCTAATCACCTCCTTCATCGTCGTACTCGTCCCCGGCACGGGCGCGGTATTCACCGTTTCAACGGGTCTTTTGCGCAGTAAACGCGCGAGCGTTTGGGCTGCCCTCGGTTGCACGCTCGGCATCGTTCCGCATCTCTTAGCAACAATGCTTGGCCTCGCTGCGATCATGCACACGAGCGCGCTCGCGTTCAGCATTTTGAAATACGCGGGCGTGGCCTATCTTTTCTATCTCGCGTATCTCACGTGGAAAGATCGTTCGAGCTTTTCCTTCGATGAAGCGCCGAAAGCAACGAGCGCGTTTCAGATCGTCGTCAAAGCCGTGTTGCTGAATTTGCTCAATCCGAAACTCACGATTTTCTTTCTCGCGTTCTTGCCGCAGTTCGTGTCGCCTACCGCGAGCTCGCCACTAGGACACATGCTGTTGTTGAGCGGCGTTTTCATGGCGATGACGTTTGTCGTATTTCTCGCTTACGGCCTGCTCGCGCATTCGTTCCGCACGCTGGTTGTGAACTCAAAGCGTGTTCAAGATTGGATGCGGCGTGGATTTGCTGCGGCGTTTGCGGGGCTAGGCTTGAATTTGGCGTTTACGCAGCGATAGCCAAAGCGTTCGCAGCGCGCCTTTGCTGGCTGTCGACCGCGGTCAAGCGTTCAGGCACCGAAGTTTTTTTGAACCGTTTTCGCGGTAGGCGCGATTCACGGCAAGAAATTTTCGGAATTCATCATGACTATTCATTCAGTGTTGGCGCTCGTGAGCGGCGAGAGCCGTATGCCCTCGCGTTCGCCGCGAGTAAGTTCGATCCTTTTGTACGGGGTCGCATTATTTTTGAGCGCGGTCGCATCTCTTGCGGCGCATGCACAAGTCATCGGCATCAATTGGCCGCCGTCACCTGTCGAGCGCTTTGAAGTGGCTCGCGCGGGCGATACGCTTTCATTTCGCGGCGATTTTGCTTCGATCAACGTCATTCCGACTGATTCAACATTTGCCGTCTCTGCTGGACCACCTGTGGCATTGCCGTCATCAGGGTCGGGTCTCACCTTTCCGCCGGTCGCTACGTTTCCTACCAGTGGGGTGACGACGCTGTACTTCGCGGCAACAACCGGCGGCTTCTCCAATGGTACGCCGCTCACTATCCGCCCCGATCTTGGTAAGCTCACTGTGATCGTACTGCCGCGGTGTCCAACGCCTCCCGCCGTGTCGCCGGTGATGGATATTGACGGCGACGGCGTCGTTAAGGCTACAACCGACGGTACGCTTCTCACACGCTATGCCCTTGGTATGCGCGGCGATGCCTTGGTGGCGAATGTACTTGGTACGAATGCGTCGCGCTGCACGGCGTACGACATTGAGCAATATCTTGCGCCGCGGACTATGCAGTAAGACACAAGCCTACGGTCGCACTACGATACCTTACGAACGACCGCGAGCACAACCTGATCGCACAACTCGCCATTGAGTCGTTCGTAGTTTCGCAATACGCCTTCCTCTTGCATACCGAGCGCTTTTGCGAACGCGATTGAGCGCAGGTTGCGCGGATCGGTAATGGCTTGTATGCGCGCACAGCCAAGTGCGAATGCGAGCTCGACGCACGCGCGCGCGGCTTCGCGCAAAAGCCCGCGACCTTGCGTGCGCGGGTCGCCCATGTAGCCGATTTCACAGCGCGGGGCGTCGGCGCCCCAGCTGTGTAAATCGATACGACCGACGTACGCATTGGTTTCTTTCTCGAATACGTTGTAGATGATCTCGCTGCCCGCTTCCACCGCAGCGATTTCGCTCTTCGCGCTGCGCTCGGCAACGTCTTGTTGCGTAGAACGACGCCACCAATCGACGAAATGCAATTCATCATGCGCGGCGACTGCCCACGCCATGCGCACGGGCACTTGTGTGAGCGAGGGCGCTTCCAGTCGGGTGCGTTCGGTTTCGAAGCTGCGTGGCGCAGAGAGAATTTGTTTGAGGAGTTCTTCGTCGGTCATTGAGTTTCGTTAATTTGTTATTTTGAGCAGAGCGGAGTTGGATACCGTCACCACCGCCTTAGCGGGGATCACAAACCCGAACAACGGACGCTCGCAGTTTCGCTATTCTCCAGCTTACGCAAAGAAGTCCAAAGGAGAAATTACATGCGTTTGCTAATCGCTACTGCTGCACTCACGTTTACAGCCGCTGCGTTCGCGCAGTTCCCTGAAAAAAATCTGAACTACATCATCCCGTTCCCTGCAGGCGGCGAGTCAGACGTTGCCGCGCGTCAGCAAGGCATCATTGCGAAAAAGTTAACGGGCAAAGATTTCATTGTGCTCAATAAGGTGGGCGCGGGCGGCGCGCTCGTGTGGTCGACCATGAATCGCGAACCGGCGGATGGTTACACGGTGGCGGGCGTGAATTTGCCGCACATTGTTTTGCAGCCGATGGAAGGCAATGTGCAATACAAAACCGACGATGTCGCGAGCGTGTATTGGTTTCATTTCACACCGGATGCGATCGTGGTACCCGCCGAGAGTAAATACAAAACACTCGCTGACTTGATTGCGGATGCGAAGGCGAATCCCGGCAAATTAAACGTGGGCGGCAGCGCGCTGAATTCCGCCAATCATGCGGCAGCGGTTCGTTTTGAAAGTCTGGCGGGCGTGAAGTTCACCTACGTGCCGTTCAAAGGCACCGCCGACATGGCGACTGCCATTCTCGGCAAACATGTCGACGCCGCCATGAGTTACACAACATTCGCGATCGCGCAGAAAGACAAAGTGCGCGTGCTCGCCGTTGCTACGGAAAAACGCCACCCCTTGTTCCCGAACGCGCCGACGTTCAAAGAGGCCGGTTTCAACTGGGTTGATGGTGCTTATCGCGGGATCGCGGTGCCGAAGACGACACCCGACAACGTAAAGAAGCAAGTGAGCGATTTGTTTCAACGCATTAACAACGACGCCGACATGAAAAAGCAAATGGCCGACGGCGGATTTGAATGGATCGACGTACCATTCGACAAGATTCCAGCCTTTATGCAGGAGCGTGCGAAGGCTTATGGCGAGGCGGCGAAGCTGCTCGGACTAGTGAAGTAAACCCCGATTCGTAAAAAAACAAAAGAGCCGCAATTGCGGCTCTTTTTTACTCATGGGTTCAAATCAACGGCGTTTTTTCACCACGACCTTGCCGCGTTTCGCTTTCGATTTTTTGAATACGACCGGTTTTGGAATCTCCAGCACTTCACCCGTTTCCATCCAGGTTTTGATGCGCTGAGCATCGCCAATACGCGAGAACTTGCCCACCGAATCGAGCAGCACGAGCACGACGGGACGCTTCGCAATTTCCGCAAGCATCACCACGCAGCGACCCGCTTCGCGAATGAAGCCCGTCTTTTGCACACTGATGTTCCATCCTTCGGATTTCACGAGCGCATTCGAATTGCCAAAGGTGTAGCTCTTGCCCGTCTCGTCGCTGTGCAACGCATGTTCTTTTTGCGTACTGAGATTAGCGATGAGTGGGTAGTTGTTCGCCGTCGTGACGAGTGTGGCCAAATCTTTTGCCGTCGACACATTGTCGGGCGACAAGCCGGTCGTATCGACGAAGCGCGTGTTGGTCATGCCAAGCGATTTTGCTTTTGCATTCATCGCACGCACAGCGGCTTCGTAGCCGCCTGGGTAGTAGCGACCGAGTGCATTCGCTGCGCGATTTTCAGATGACATCAATGCGAGCGAGAGCATCTCGCGACGCGTAAACGTTTCACCGATCGACAAACGCGAGCGCGAACCTTTGAGGAAATCCAGATCGTCTGTCGCGATCGTGAGTTTCTCGTCTAGAAACTGATCGGCGTCAATCACGATCATCGCGGTCATCAATTTAGTGATGCTCGCAATCGGCGTGACGTGCGCGGAATTCTTCGCGTAGATCGCCTCACCGCTTTTCGCATCCAGCACGAGCGCCGCTTGCGAGACCAGATTCGGGCCGATCGCGCGCGCAGGTGCAAGCAGCGAAAGGCCAAATGCGACGACTACCGAACCGGTTAAAGCGGTGGCAAAAAAACGAGGAAAATCAATCACTCCGGTCAACTTCTTCATATTCAATCTCAGATTCTAAAGGTCGGCGCTGTCAAATCACTACGGTGTGTCGCGTTTTTCCAGCTCTGGCGGTTGATGCCCAATTAGTATGGGCATTTCCTCAATACAACTTATTTATCGAAACTAAACAAAAATTGTGTTCTCGCCCAATTAAATTGGGCGATAAACAAGAATGCTGGGTACTCCATTTGCAACTGACACTGAGCGGCAGATTTGCCACACCAGGCTGCCCAGTTTTGTCGGAATTTGCGCCAATAAACGCCTGGCGCGCCCCCTCTTCTCCGGTCACAGGGCAATGTGCAAGAACTGTGTCAGTGCAGCCGACCTGCGCGAGGTATTACGCTCTAACGAAAGACAGCGACGCGAAAGCGAGCGGCGTCTCGCGTCGAAATGAAAACAAAAAACGCCGCAAATGCGGCGTTTTCTTCGTGAAGCGCGATGCGATTACGGTGCAGAGATCGCCGCAGTCGATACTTCGTTGTTCGATTCATTGCGCCCAATAATTCGACGATCGCGATCATCGATCATGCGCGCCGCCGTCGGTGCGTCGAAGAACCTCGGCTCATGGCGAGCTTCGCCTATTGGTATGACGGGGCGTGCCTGCGCAGATGCCGCGATGATCAAACTTAACAATAGTGCGAACGCGACGGCACCGATGTTTGCCTTGGTTTCATTAATTTCAATCGGTTTCATCGCCACACCTCGATACCTCTCCGTGTTTCATTCCAATGAATCGCGTGAAACCGCAAATTGGTTCAATCGCAAAGCACACACATCGATAACAGTAGAGACGAAGTGAGCGGCGGATTTGCGCCAACATGAACGCGCATTCATGCCTTGATCCTTTGACAAGCTCAGGATGCACGAACAGGATTTACCTGCTTACGACGCACTCAATCGACGCTGGATTCGAGTTTCTGTGCTGCTTTTGCAAGCCAGGTGTCGAGCGCGCCGTACAGCTCGGTATGACTGAATGAACAAGATTCGCCGCCAAACATCGCGGCGGATTCGAGGCGCGTGACAATCGCCGTCATCGCGCGCTCGTAAGGGGGCGGCAGCGACGCGATCATGGGCGCTGCGTCGGCGACCGCTCGCACGAATGCGCGCGCGTCGCAGGTGCCTGCACGAAGCGCGTTTGCACGACCTTGTAGTTGGTTGAAAAGCGCTTCGTGTTGCATATTAGTAGAGGCGAATCCGGTCACGAACGAATTTGCAGGAGCGGCTTTGCCGCGATCAACGTTTCCGAAGCGCTAGGATTTTTCCGCGTGAACTTTTCCACCTCGACGCAGCATCGCATTGAGCCACCGTTTATCGCGGCAGAGCCGCTCCTACAGGAGCCGATCAATCGACTTTCGCGCCCGAGTCCTTCACGATCTTCGCGTACTTGGGCATTTCTTTGGCGATGAAGGCGGCAAACGCTTCGGGCGTGGTTGGCGATGGCTCCGCACCGCTCGTGAGCCATTTTTCTTTGAGATCAGGCGCAGCGAGCGCTTTATTCACTTCGGCACTCAAGCGTTTCACGATCTCGGGCGATGTGCCCGCGGGCGCGAAGAGTCCCCACCACGTAAACACGTCGAAGTCCTTAATGCCCGCCTGCGCCATCGTCGGCAATTCGGGCGCGAGCGCGCTTCGTGTCGGTGTGGTCACTGCGAACGCTTTGAGTTTTCCGGCTTTGATATGCGGCGAAGCGTTTGCCATGTTGTCGAACATCATTTGCACCTGACCACCAAGCAAATCGGCAACGGCGGGAGCACCGCCTTTGTAGGGAACATGAGTAATCGATGCGCCGGTCGTCAATCGAAACAACTCACAGCCCAAATGCCCTGCGCTACCGTTGCTGCCGCTTGCGCAGTTGACTTTGCCGGGGTTCTTTTTCGCGAAATCGATGATGCCTGCGACATCGTTTGCGGGAAGCGCGGTGGGATTGGTCACCAACACATTTGGCGTGACCACCACGAGCGAAATCGGCGCGAAGTCTTTCACCGCATCGAACGGCATCTTTGGATATAGGGCCGGATTTACCGCATGGGTCGATAGCGCGCCCATGCCAATTGTGTAGCCGTCGGGCGCGGATTTGGCCAAGGCATCCATGCCGATATTGCCCCCGGCGCCGGCACGGTTTTCAACGACGACTTGTTGTCCCAATTGCTCCGAGAGTTTTTGCGCGAGCGCTCGTGAAGTCACGTCCACCGAGCCGCCTGCTGGAAATGGCACGATCAGTTTGATGGGTTTGTTCGGGTAGCCGGATTGCGCGAATACCGACAGCGGCAGCGCGCAGAGTGCGCCGAGGAGAACGTTGCGGAAAGAGAAAGCGGGCATGGGAACGATTGAGACAAATGGTGTGAAAGAGATCACAAGCATACGTAATCGCCCCCGTTGTCAAATGCGCGACAACCCTGCGGCGCATAATTGAGGAAAACACGACTGGATGCGCGTTGGCGCGCGAACACAAATGAAGAAATCGATTTATGGCGCAATCGTTGCGCTCCTCGGTGTTGTCCTTGGAGTTGGTGGCGCTTATTTCTATGGTCTCACCAAACCTCCTGCGCCTGCACAAGCGGCGCCAGCCGGGGGCGCGCCTGCAGCCGCAGCGAAACCCGCAGATGGTGCCGCAACGAAGTCGCCTGATGGCGCAAAAGCGGCAGACGCAGCCAAGCCTGCAGCAGGCGCCGCACCCGGCGCAGGCGGCCCGCCGCAAGGCACACCCGTCGAGCTCGGCAAGCCCGAAATGCTCAACTGGCCGGTGAGCGTTACGGCGGTGGGCACATTGCGCTCCGACGAATCGGTGATCGTGCGCAGCGAACAATCGGGTCGCATCGTGGCGCTTAATTTCAAAGAAGGTCAGCCCGTTCGCAAAGGGCAACTTCTCGTGCAGCTTGACGATAGCGTCACGCGCGCGGAGCTCGGCCAAGCGAACGCGAATTTGAAACTTGCGAAGGCGAAGTTCGATCGCGCTGCTGAACTCAAAGAGAAAAACTTCATCTCTGGGCAAGCAAAAGACGAAGCGGAAAACGCGCTTAAAGTTGCCGAAGCGTCGGTGAAATTAATCGAAGCGCGACTCGGGCGCTTCAATATCGAATCGCCGTTTTCGGGCACCGTGGGCTTGCGCACCGCGAGTGTGGGGGATTACATCAAAGACGGTCAAGACATCGTGAATCTTGAAAAGACCGATCCGATCAAGGTCGATTTCAAAGTGCCAGAACTCTTTCAATCGAAAGTGCGCGTGGGGCAAACGCTCGCCGTTACGCTCGATGCGCTGCCCGGAAAAAATTATGTTGGCACGCTCTACGCGATCAACCCGCAGCTCGATGCCAGCGGTCGCGCCGTGGTGCTGCGTGCGCAAATGCCCAATCGCGACGCTGCGCTTCGCCCCGGCATGTTCGCGCGCGTACGGCTCACGCTCTCGGAGACGGGCGATGCGATCGTAGTGCCTGAGCAAGCGGTGTTCATGCAAGGCGAAGACCAAGTGATTTATCGCGTGGTCGACGGTCGTGCGCAGCGCACGAAAGTGGAAGTCGGTCAACGACGCGAAGGCAAAGCCGAGATCGTGCAAGGTATTTCAGCGGGCGACACGATTGTGTTTGCGGGCTGGCAGCGATTGCGTGATGGCGCAGCGGTGCGTCCGGCCGGTGGCGGTGCGCCCAGTGGCGCGAACAAGGGCGGCGATGCCGCGAAAGCCGCACCGAATGCAGAGACGAAAGCGAACGCAGCGGCATCGGGTTCGAACAAAGGCGACGCAGCAAAACCCGCTGCGGCGAATACGGATGCAAGTGCGAAACCGAAGCAGTAATGAGCGCGAATAATCATCGGAATTCAGAATTGGCAATGTGAACTATCGCCCAATTTAATTGGGCGATAAGGCTGTTTTTTATTATTTTCGACAAATAATAGAAACGGCAATGTTGCCCAATTAAATTGGGCAAATAAAGAAAGTGTTGGGAATGGAATTCGATAGGCAGTTACGTGCGCAGACCAGATGAAAACTAATTTTTTGACGCAGACTTCGCAGACGACAAATGATGATTCGCGCAAATTTTTCATGTCGCGCCATTCTTGAAAAATCTGCGGCGACCCGCGCTAAATCAGCGTAATCTGCGTCAGAAAGAAACGTCACCGTTGCAGGCAACCCGACAACGAACGCAACGACGAATTCAGTGAGAGCAAAACCATGAAACTCTTCGACCTTTGCATCAAACGCCCTGTGCTCGCCACAGTGCTCTCGTTGATCGTTGTGTTGCTCGGCCTCATCAGCTATCAGCGACTCTCGGTACGCGAATATCCGAAGATCGACGAACCCATCGTTTCTGTATCGACGGGTTACAAAGGCGCGTCGCCCGAAGTCATCGAGTCGCAGATTACGAAAACGCTTGAAGATTCGCTCTCCGGCATCGAAGGCGTGAGTCTCATCACCTCGAACTCGCGCTCGGAGCGCAGTGACATCACGGTGACCTTCAGCATCACCAAAGACCCAGACGTCGCCGCAGCGGAAGTACGCGACAAGGTCGCTCGCGTGCGCGCGCGCTTGCCCGAGTCTGCCGATGAGCCGGTGATCGCGAAGCAAGAAGCCGATTCGTTTCCGGTAATGTGGTTTGCGCTCACTTCGCCGACGCACTCGCAACTCGAACTCTCCGACACGGTGAATCGCTTAATCAAGCCGCGCATGCTGGTGTTGCCGGGCGCTGCCGATCTGCGCCTGTTCGGCGAACGTCGCACATCGATGCGAATCTTTCTGGAGCCGCAAAAACTCGCCGCGTATCGATTGACACCCGCTGACGTTGAAGCCGCGTTACGTTCTCAAAACGTAGAAATTCCCTCGGGGCGCATTGAATCGCGACTGCGCGAATTCAACGTACTCACGCAGACCGATTTGCAAAAGCCCGAAGAATTCGGCGCGGTCGTCATCACGCAAGCCAACGGTTACGCCGTTCGCATCCGCGATGTCGCCAAAGTGGAAATCGCAGCGGCGGAAGAGCGCGGCTTCCAGCGCTTCATGGGGCAAACGGCGGTGGGCTTCGGCATCATTCGACAATCGACGGGTAATCCGCTCGATCTGTCGCGCGCCGTGAAAGAAGAAATTCCGCGCATTCAGGAAACACTGCCGAAGGGCATGAAGATTGAGCTTAACTACGACAGCTCGGTGTTCATCGCGCAATCGATTAAGTCGGTGTTCACCACGATTGGCGAAGCCGTGCTTCTCGTCGCGCTCGTGATCTTTTTCTTCCTGCGCAGCTTTCGCGCAACGATCATTCCGTTGGTGACGATCCCGGTGTCTTTGATCGGTGCATTCTTCGTGATGTATGCGTTCGGTTTCACGATCAACACACTCACTCTGCTTGCGATGGTACTCGCGGTCGGACTCGTCGTTGACGACGCGATCGTCGTGCTCGAAAACATTTATCGCAACATCGAAAACGGCATGGATCGCATTCAGGCCGCGCTCGTGGGCACGCGCGAAATTGGTTTCGCAGTGATCGCGATGACGCTCACCCTCGCCGCCGTGTTCGCGCCACTCGCGTTTGCCACGGGTCGAACCGGAAGACTCTTCATCGAATTCGCGCTCGCACTTGCAGGCGCGGTGCTCGTCTCTGGTTTTGTTGCGCTCACGCTCTCGCCGATGATGTGTTCCCTGATGCTCAAACATCAACCGAAACACTCTGCGATTTACAACTGGATCGAACGCGGTTTCGATGCAATGAATCGCGGCTATAAACGCATGCTAATGCTCGCACTCGACAATCGTTTGATCGTGATTCTGATTGCGCTCATTGTGGCGGGCGTGGGCGCGATTCAATTTAAAACAATCAAAACCGAGCTGTCGCCACTTGAAGATCGCGGTGTGATTTTCGGTTTTCTCTCTGCGCCTGAAGGCTCAACGTCCGACTACTTAATGAAGTACGTGCAGCAAGTGGAAGGCATCTACAAACAATTGCCAGAGATGCAAGCCTACGGCGGTAACGGAGGATTTCCAAACGTTGCCGACGGCACCGCGATTTTGCGGCTCAAAGACTGGAGCGAGCGCGAGCGTTCGCAAGCCGATATCGCAAAAGAACTCTTTCCAAAATTTCAAGGCATCGCGGGCGTGCAAGCCTTCCCGTCGCAACCTGGTTCGCTCGGCCAATCGCCGCGCGCGAAACCAATTGAGTTCGTGATTTTGGCGCCGGTGCCCTATGAGCAAATGCAAGGCTTCATCTCTCGCATGCAAGAGGAGATGAGAAAGAACCCGGGCTTCATCAATATCGACACCGACCTTCGCGTAAACACGCCCGAGCTACGCGTGCGGGTCGATCGCGATCGTGTGCTCGACGTTGGTGCAAGCGTCGACGTCGTTGGACGAACGCTCGAGACGATGCTCGGTGGCCGCCTCGTGACGCGCTTCAAGCAAGACGGCGAGCAATACGACGTGATCGTGCAGGTCGCGCGCGATGGTCGTGACACACCGGAGCGCATCAAGGAAATCAACGTGCGCAATCGTGCGGGCGAGATGGTGCCGCTGTCGAATCTGCTCACCGTGCGCGAGGGCGTGAGCCCACGCGGCATCGCGCACTTTCAGCGCGTACGCTCGGCGACCGTGAATGCGAACTTGGCACCTGGGTTCACGCAGGGTGAAGCGATCAAATACATGCAAGACGCCGCCAAACGCGTGTTGCCACCCAATGTGCAAACCGATCTTGCCGGTCAATCGCGTGAATTCCGCGATTCGTCGAATGACATTTATTTCGTGTTCCTGCTTGCGCTTGGCTTCATCTATCTCGTGCTTGCAGCGCAGTTTGAAAGTTTCGTCGATCCGCTGATCATTATGTTGACGGTACCGCTGTCTATGACCGGCGCGCTGCTCGCTTTGCAGCTCTCGGGCAGTACGTTGAACATTTATTCGCAGATCGGATTGATTACGCTCGTAGGACTTATCACCAAACACGGCATCCTGATCGTCGAATTCGCCAATCAGCTTCGCGACAAAGGGCGCAACGCGCGCGAGGCAGTGATTGAAGCCGCCGAATTGCGCTTGCGCCCAATTCTGATGACCACCGGTGCCATGGTGCTGGGTGCGATTCCGCTCGCGCTCGCGACGGGCGCAGGCGCGGAAAGCCGTGCGGTGATCGGCTGGGTGATCGTGGGTGGTTTGCTGCTCGGAACCCTGCTCACCCTGTTCGTCGTACCCACCGCCTACACGCTGCTGGCAAGCAAAAACCGGGGCGAACGAGATCGGGCATTTGAGCGCGCCGATCAGACACTGGCGCATCCGCACCCAATTGCGGGAGAATAGTGCGATAAGACAGAAAAGCGCCGGAGCACAATCAAATTCAGCGGGACAACGATTTTTATGAACGCCGTCACAGCAGGTATTTCGATTCGCGAACTCAAATCAACCGACTCGGGCGTCTACCGCGCCTTGATGTTGCGCGCCTATAGCGAACATCCGAACGCATTTACGTCGACGTTCGAAGAGCGTGCGACCAAAGCGCTCGATTGGTGGTCGCGCCGTTTGCAGGATCCTACGAGCATCACGCTTGGCGCTTTCGACGCGGGCGACGCATTGATCGGCACCGTACGCATGGAGCAATTTCAGCGCGCACGCGAGCGCCACAAAATCAATCTCGCTGCGATGTATGTGATGAAAGATTTTGCAGGCAAGGGCATCGGTCGCAAGCTCATGGACGAATCGCTGATTTCGTGCCGAAAAATGGGCGGCATCGAAATGATGAACCTCACCGTGACCTCCGACAATCTCGCCGCGCTGCGTCTCTACGGCAAAGTAGGCTTCCAGGAATTCGGGCGCGAACAGCGCGCGGTCAAAGGCGACAATCACTACCTTGACAAGCTCTATATGTGGCGGCCGGTGAGCGCGGATTACGTTCCCCCGATTTGAGTTAACGCCGATTCGGTGGCTGCGAGGGCGCGCATTTGCGCGAAAACTTGTGTCGTTGTCGTCGTGCTCGTGTGCAAAAGTACGCGTTGCACGACGTAACATGGCACTGCGTCCCTCTCGCCGACCGACTCGGCGTCTACTCTTCCAATGATTCAACCTTTTTGAGAGCGGTTACCACGAGCCGAATTGTGGGAGCGACCTTGGTCGCGAATCGCCGCCTCAACTAGCTGGGGTCATTCGCGCGCGAGCGCGCTCCCACTTAGCGGGGTTGTAGGCGCGGACCTGGACGCGCTCTGTGGCTCTTCTTTAAGTCTGCGCTAATCGCGTCAGTGCTTCCCGATACTTCGCTGCCGTTTCTTCGATCACTGCATTTGGTAACGCGGGCGCAGGCGCAGTTTTCCCCCACGGCTTGCCATCGATACGAACCGCTTCGAGCCAATCTCGCAAATACTGCTTGTCGTAACTCGGCGGATTTTTTCCTGCGTTGAAGGCGGCTTCGTAACCTTCAATTGGCCAATAGCGCGATGAATCGGGCGTCAGCACTTCGTCCATCAAAGTCAAAGTATCGTTTTCATCGAGACCGAATTCGAATTTCGTGTCGGCGATGATGATGCCGCGCGTGAGGGCGTAATCCGCCGCGCGCGTGTAAAGTGCAATGGCTGCGTCGCGCACTTTCGCAGCGAGCTCCGCGCCGATGATGTCGCTCATGCGTGCGAACGAAATATTCTCGTCGTGTTCACCCATTTCCGCTTTGGTTGCGGGCGTGAAAATCGGTTGCGGCAACTTGCTCGCATTCTTCAAACCGGCCGGTAGCGCAACGCCACACACCGATTGCGCTTGCTGATACTCCGCCCAACCCGATCCCGCGAGATAGCCGCGCACCACCGCCTCGACTGGCAAAGGTTTCAATCGTTTCACGAGCATCGAACGACCGATCACTTGCGCTTTCTCACTTGCGCTGACGACGCTCTCTGGCGCATCCCCCGTCAAATGATTCGGCACGATACCTTTGAGTTTTTCAAACCAAAAGAGCGCCATCTGCGTGAGCAATTCGCCCTTGCCTGGAATCGGCTCATTCATGATGACATCGAACGCACTGATGCGATCGCTCGCGACCATCAAGATTCGGTCGCTGCCAGCGGCGTAGTTATCGCGAACTTTGCCGCGCGCGAGCAAGGGAAGCGAAGTAATCGATGACGTATGGAGTGCGTTCATTCGTAGAGGCGTTTCTTTCGAACGAAACGCGAGAGGCAGAGCAAAACGAAATTATCGCTGCGACCGATTTTCGTTTTCTCGATGGCTGTGCTTTCTAAGCAAACCTCAATTCAAACCGCTTCTCAGCACCATCGCTGATTGCCCAGTGTTATTGGGCAATTAGCAAAATATCGATTCGTATCAATAATACAGATAAATGGTCGTATTGCCCAACAAATTGGGGCGATCAATTGAGGTACTGGTTGCTAGTTTCTCGACGTATTCAAGAAGCTCAGTTTGTTTTTCACTGCGTCGTACGCCCAGGCATTGCGTTCGACGCTCGCGATGCCGCGTAGCGTTTCGATGCGTGCATCGGGTTCGAGATGTTTTTCTGCGAGTGCCTTCACAACCTCGGCAACCGTCGGGTCGCGCGAATTCTGAAGCGGCGCTGCAATGATGAATCGCTGCCCGTATTTCGAATTACGGGCAAAGAGTTTTTCGAGATTCGTTTGCGTGAATTCGAGAGCGAGCTTGTCATGCAAACCGTTGCGTGCAACCCGACCCACCAGTCGATTCGCGACCGAGCGCGGCATCGCATCCGAGAGCGAATACATGAACACATGTTTCGCGGCGCTCGGATCGCGCACGCTCGCGAGCGCTTCCATGATCGGCCAATCAAGCCCCGGATGTTTTCCGCTCGTGAGCATCGCCGCTAAGCGATCGACCTCCGAGAGGTTCGCGCGTGCGCCGATTGCGCGCAGCACGCCGACGCGCACATCGCCGTCCGTCGCCTCTCCTCGTTCGATGCTTGCAAAACGTTTGCGCGCTTCCGCGAGCACGCGCTCGTCGCCATGAGCGCCGAGCGCTGCGATCAACTCGCCACGCAGCGACTTCGTTGCTTCGCTTTCCTTGGGCTTCGCATTCCAACCGAGTGCCGCGAACGGTTTCGCAAGCGTCTTCCTCGCGTGCGCATCGAGCGCTTCACGCGCGCCACCTGTGCGCAACAGTTGCGCGAGGCGCGTGTAGGTTTCGATCGCATCCACCCAAAGCTCGGGGGCATCGTTCGCAGCGAGCGCGTCAAAGAGCGCGAACGTGCGCACGGGTTCTGCGAGGCCCGCCTCCGCCAGCGCCCACGAATCGCTCGCGAGACGCAAACGATCTGCCATCGAAAGCTTTTGCGCATTTGCATTGAGCGCTTTCAACATCGCATCGTCATAGCGAACACGGTAATAACCTTCGCCACCCACGTCGACGACAACGGGTTCGCCGCAAGCACCAACGTCGAGTTGTTTCGGCTGCAAAGTTACGAACGTCGTTTGCGTTGCTTTGTCTTTACTCGCAGGTTGCGACACGAGCACCGCAAGATTCCACGTTTGTTGCGGCACGTATCCCGGCCTCAACGAAAAACGCGATTGCCTTAGCGTCAGCGTCTGTTTACCATTCGCGCACGTCGCACTCGCATCGAGCAACGGAAACCCCGGTTGTTGTGTCCACGCGTTTGCGAAGGCTTGCACATCGCGACCATTCGCTTTGGTGCGTTCAGTGATTGCCGCCCAGAGATCCGCGCTCGTTGCATTGCTATACGCATGCTTTTTCATGTAGTCGCGTAGGCCGTCGCGCCACTCGCGCTCGCCCGCGTAGCGCTCGATCATGTTGAGCACCGAATGACCTTTTTGATAGGTGAGGCTATCGAATAGCTCACCGGAGTTCTGATCGCGCTCGACCGGGCGCTCAATCGGCGTTGCGTTTGCCAGTGCATCGACATCCATCGCACGCTCTCTTGCCCCGGCTTTACGCGATGCGAGATTCCAATCGGGATTCAGTGCGGCGGTCGCTTTGTGCGCCATCCATTCGGCGAAGGATTCGTTCAACCACAGCCCGTCCCACCACGCCATCGTGACCAAATTGCCAAACCACTGATGCGCAAGCTCGTGCGCGATCACATTGAACGACCAAAAGCGTTGATCGTACGACGCGTTCGCGGGATCGACCATCAGCAAATCTTCCGAATATGTGATGAGTCCCCAGTTCTCCATCGCGCCACGCTTGCCGGGCACCGCGATTTGATCGAGCTTCGGCAATTGGTAGGGCGAGCCGAAATAGTCTTTGAAATACGCGAGCACTTTTTTCGACGCGTCCATCGCGTAGCGCGTGTTTTTATGTTTTGTTGCGACGGTGTAGATATTGAGTTCGATATCCTCGAAGCGATCCGTTGTTTTTTCGAACTCACCGACGGCCACCGCGAGCAAATAGGACGCCATCGACGGGCTCGATACAAAATCGGTGCGGCGCTTGCTACCTGTGGCCGCATCCATCATCGTTTCTTTCGTAACGGGCATGTTCGAAAGCGCGGTGTATTTCGCGTCTGTTGTGATCGACACATCCCAAATAGTTCGAAACGACGGCTCATCGAAACAGGGCAGCATTTCGCGCGCCCCGATCGGCTCCATCTGCGTGGCGAGCATCCGTTTATCGGCACCGTTCGCATCTTTGTACCGCGCGAAATACAAGCCATAACCATTCGCCGTCATCTTGCCTTTGAAGGCAAGCGTAATCGTATGCTCGCCTACGGCGATATCTCGCGGCGCAGTGAGCGTGAGCATCTGTGCGTTTTTATCGATGCTCGTCGCGAGCGGCGTCTCGCCCCATATCGCTTTCTCGATCGTCAAACCATCGGCATGAAGACGAATCGCTGAGGTCGCTTTGCGCACATCGACCGTATGCGTCACGGTGCCGCTGAAATCATCCGAATAGGGATCGAGATTGAAGTGCGCCGCAGTTTTCTTGGGCACCACGAATTTCGAAAGCGCACCCGGTGTGGATTCGAAATTAAATGGTTTCTCGCCTGGACGATACGCGTCGCGCGGGGACGTTTGCGCGAACAGGTTTGCGCAGAGCGCGATCGATACAGAAATGAAAACAAAGATGAAGATTCGTCGCGTGAACGAATCGAAAATACTGCGGGGCTTCATGG
>JBOFBL010000541.1:0-1128 GCA_051645545.1 Casimicrobium sp.
GGAACGATTGAACACTACGCGAGAAGCATTTGTCGATGCGGGCGACGCAGACACACTCGCATACACAGAAACGCCTAAGAGATATCGATCTTTCATCACATGCCCAATCGCTTCTTGATCGCCACCATATCCGCTTTAAGCTTCGCGATCTCCGCGTCTTTTTCTTTGACGATTTGATGCAAGCCTTGAATCGCGGCAAACGCAACGCCTTGCGCGTCGACGGAATTGATCGCGCGATCGGAATCGCCTAAGCCGAATGCGCGGAAAAAATCCTGTGACATGGGGCCGATTTGGCGACGATCACTGCCGTTAATCGCCCACGTGCTCACCGGCATGCCAAGTAGATTCGTGAGTACCGACTTCGGTGAAACGGTTTTGATGCTGTGTTTTAGGTTGCGATCGCTCACACAGGTCCATCCTGTACCGTTCGGCACGATGAAGCATGACGATCCTGATGAACCAGTGATGAACTGAAATCCACCAGTGGCGCGAACGATGAAAGTGCCGTTGAGTGGCGTGGTGTTGGCGAGCGACGCTCCGAAAGAGCCGAAGACTGCCGGATCAAACTCAACGTCGTTGAACCCGTCGTTCCACAAAAACATGCGATCGCCTCGCGCGACGGCTCGCCCGCCAGCTGCGAACGAACCCGCACCGTAAGCGAAATTGAGATAGCCACCCGGCACGGTCGCGCTTCCGCCTAATGCACTGTTGTTGAAGCCGCCGCCCACGGTGGCGTATCCGGACGACGCGGTATTTGACGCGCCACCGCCGATCGTCGTGTAGCTTCCCGACGCTCGATTAGCCTCTCCGCCGCCGACTGACGCGAAAAGCGCGAGCGCTTGATTTCCGCAACTGCGTGTCCCACCAAATACGGGATCGGCGCAAAGCGTTCCGCTCTTGCCGCCGCCCGCAACGGTTGCTCCGGGAAACGGTGTCAAGCCAGCAGTGTTATTGGCCGATCCGTTGACCACCGCAGGCGCTCCGGGACTGGAGGTACGCTGGATTCGCAAACCGCTTTCTTCAACGGAGAGCAGCATCTTCACGGCGTTTCCGGTGGTTCGAATTTCCATCTGTTGACCGTCGTTGGTGCCAAGCACGCCGACCGCACCGAAGCTATTGCCACCTTGA
>JBOFBL010000542.1:0-1866 GCA_051645545.1 Casimicrobium sp.
CAAGCGCATGTGCGACGTGGTCGCGCTCATACATTGCGTCCGCCACGGCGCGTGGAGAGGGAGTTTTTTCGTCGTTCGTCATCGAAACTTAAGCGCGAAACGCCCCACCATTCCACACCTTCCGCTGCAACAACAACGATTGCCGATAGCGATCGTCACCCGTGTGTCCTTGCAGGTTCACAAGAATCGCGTTCATGAGCGTGAGCCCGATTCGATCCGCCGTTTCGAGCGGCCCTTCGGGATGATTGACGCCGAGCTTCATCGCGGTATCAACGCCTTCAGCATCCGCAACTTTCTGCAGCACGGCGTCAGCGGCTTCATTAGCAAGCATCGCAAGCGTACGCGCGACGATCATGCCGGGCACATCATCAATCACCGTGACTTCAATGCCTAAAGCACGGAAGAGGCCGACCGCGTCGGCGAGCGCTGCGGTCGTTGTCTCGTCGCCACGCGCGAGCGCGATGCGTTTGGTCGTTGCAAAGTCGCGAGCGAGATCAAGCACGACAACGTTTGACAGTTCTTCCTCGAACGCGAGCTGTGTCGCTGTGCGACCATCGGTTAAACAAAGTGTGGCGTTGCCTACGCGCAAGCGCCCTGCGCCGTACGGATCGTCTTCTTTACGTGACTGTACTTTGATGCCGCCAGCCTTAATGCGTTCTACCAGATTGTCCAGGGCATCAGACTCTGAAAGATATTGAACCAAGGTTGGTGCAGATCCAAACGGAGAGCCCGATGCAATAGGAACACCATCGGGATAGCTATAAAAGCCTCGACCGCTTTTGCGACCCAGCAAACCACCGGCAACCATTTCCTCTTGCGTGAGACTCGGTCGATATCGCGAATCCTGGAAATACGCGTTCCACACGCTCTTCGTCACGGCTAGATTCACGTCGAGCCCGATCAAATCGAGCAGTTCAAACGCCCCCATTTTGAAACCACCCACTTCGCGCAGCACGAGATCGATGGTTGCCACATCTGCGCCGCCCGATTCGAGTACGCGAAACGCTTCGCCATAGAAAGGTCGTGCGACGCGGTTCACGATGAAGCCGGGTGAACTTTTGCAGCGCACCGGTGTTTTCTTCCATTCGCGCGAGGCCGCCTCAATACGATCCATTGTGTCTTGCGAGGTCATGTATCCAGCGACCACTTCGACAAGCGGCAATATCGGCGCGGGATTGAAAAAATGCATGCCAACGACATTTTCCGGTCGCTTCAGACCTGCGGCAATCGCGGTGATCGAAATCGAGGACGTGTTGGTCGCAAATACAGTGTTGTCTGCGCAAATCGCTTCGAGCGATTTGAATAACGCTCTCTTGGCCGCAAGATCTTCAACAATGGCTTCGATAACCAGATCGCAATCGTGAAAATCGTTGAGATCTACGGCTGCGCGCATTCGCGAAGCGGCGTTGGTGGCGTCCTCCGCGGTGAGTTTGCCCTTTGCTGCGAGGGTTTTGAGCGCTTCGGTATTGCGCGCGATGGCAGAGAGCGCGGCACCATCGCGCGCGTCGAATAGCTTCACGCTACAGCCGGCTTGCGCCGCCAGTTGCACGATGCCCGCGCCCATGGTGCCAGCACCTATCACGCCAAGGTGGGAAAAAGTCTGAGCTGTCACGTTTCTTTCACTGCCGAAAATGAGTCAATCGGGTCATGCTAGCGCAGCTTGTCGCCACTGTGTCGTAAAGGCCTGTCGGCTTTTTGTCATCGAAAACGTCCTTTTCTTAGAGACCTACTTTTTGTATCTTGAGCTAGCTACACTCGATAGCGCGCAAGATTCGTACGGGGGCGACAGTTGAAACTCAGCGCAGCACAGCTAAGGCAGCTTTCATCGGACATCGATGAAGTCATGTCGTTGCCGAAAAGCCAGTG
>JBOFBL010000543.1:0-11175 GCA_051645545.1 Casimicrobium sp.
GCGCGCAGCACCCGTTGCGTTCACCGCAACTGGCGCTTGAGCACCACCATTCGTATTGGCCACCACGCGCCCACCACGCTGTAACTGACTCAGCTGCGTCTGATTCACTGTCGATAGATTCGGGTTGCTTTGAATTCGAGACATAAAAAATTAGCTTTCAAAAAAATCAAGTGAAATAGTTGGAAAAGAATTGAGGGTTCGCGATTGATGTTTACGCTAGCGCCGCCGTGCGTTCGTTCTGTTTGGTTGCAGCTTTTGCTTGTGCGTTAACGGCCTCCGACGCCTCTTGCTCAACGCGTTTGTCATAGTCTTCTTTCGTCAACTCATCGAATTCGTTGTTGCCCTTGTTGTAGAGAACATACTCGTCACCATCTTCCGACTTAAATGCGATGTCCGTGAGCGCGCCTCGCGTGATGTAGTTCATCAATTGAGACGCCTCATCGAAGAAGCCGTAGTCGCCCTCGGTCACAAAGTCTTTTGTTCCCGCTTGGCTGACCATAGATCCGCCGTCTGCCTCACGGAAGTGACCACCGATACCGAAAGTGCCGCTATCAGAGCTTTCAGGGAACTTCTCAACTGCCCATTCGACATCTTGACCGTCACCAGCGTTTCGGGTTGCTGTTTGAAGATTCCCGCTATCTGGAAGGACAAGGAAACTATCCCTACCCTCAGCCGTTGGTTGACCTTTATTGCTTTCCCATATCTTCACAAACTCCGCATTGGCTTTGGCTTCTTCAGGAGACTTTCCAATCACCACTGCATCGGCAGGTGCAAAAATTTCCATCTTGCCCGTTTTTTGATTCAGCTCAACGATGCTGCCCGGTGGTGGATTGCAATCCGCACGCCAAGTAGTCTTCCACTCAGTTTTTTCGCGGTCCTTCAGGTAGGCAGAAACCCCACCTGGTCCAGCATTTTTTGGAAGTCCTTCGTAGTCAAATGTCTTCTTTTGCACAACAAATCCAAGCTCCGGATCAATGCCGCAGCGCGACTCACCGTCGGGGGAAATCATCCACTCACCATTGACTAGTGGTGGTGCCGATGCATGGAGGGCCTGGCTATCACCTGATGGGTCTGGTTTGTGCGTCATCGCATTCGGTTTCTGCACAATCTCCGTATTCAACTGCTGCACCTTGAGCTTCATCTCATCGGTGCCGCCGTTTTGAGTCACGCTAAAAACAGAAGGCTTGCCGCCCTGCCCCTCGCCGATGAATGCGGAGTTCTGCGTTGGAACGGCAGCTTTACGTGGTGGCTTGAAGCCAAATAAATCTACGGCAAGCATGACCACTCCGGCAGCCCAACCAACAGGGCCGGACGCCGCGGCGGCCGCGTACGCGCCAACTTTACCGACCCATTCGCCCACCTTCCCGCCAATAATTTGACCCACCGCCTGCGCAGCTAAACCGTACCCCGTGAATCCACCCGCGGCAATACCTTGCGCGAACATCGCTGCTGCGCCAACCTCTTTGGGCGCGCCTAATGCGGTTGCCGCGCTGCCGACTGCGCCAGCGATCGACGCGGTGCTGCCGCCGTTTTGCACGAGACTCACTGCATCACCGACCGCGTTTGCGGCTTTGTGGTCGACACCAGCGACTTTTAACAACGACTCGCTTGTATTGCCATAGTTAATCGCTTCGCCACCTGCCACATTCAATAGATCACTAACGAGCGCGCCCTCATCACCTGGAATGAGCGTTTGCGCCAGATTGGCTGTCATTTTGAGCGGATCGCTCTTGGGATCACCGTCGGCAAACGCTTGATAGGTATCGACGAGCTGTGGTGCTGCCTTAATGACGCGCTTTGTGCCATCGCTCAAATCGAGTTGATCGGCGACTTGAAGGCCCAAATTCGTCCAGTCTTGCGTGCTCGCATTCGGGTTTTTCGACGTTTCATAAACGTCTTTGGCGAGGTTGAGCCCCTTTGCGATGTCTCCAGTCGCGCCATCGCCTGACGCCGATGAGAGCACCTCGATTGCTGCACTGTAGTCTCCGTTACCGATACCAGAAATGGCTTGGTCCAACTTCGCCGCTGGAATATCTGCACCCAGCCCCAGTTTGAGTGCAGCCGAGCCGCGCTCTTCAGCGCTGGATCCCTCTGCAAACAAAGACTTGACAGCTTGTGCATCGTATCCGCTGAATTGCGCCGCCGCCCCCAACACATCGTTGCTGTTCAGGCTCGTCAATGCGCCGCTGATCTTTTTCGATGTATCCGCGTCTATAAGACCGCTTTGCCCGAGCGTCGTCGCCAGGTTCGAAGCAGATCCAAAATTCAGATTGCCTGACGCATCTGTTAATCCGCCCGAGCTGATTTGTTTGTACAAGTCCTGCGCAGCTGTCGTCTGCTCAGGTGTAAGTCCAAGCGCTGACGAGAGGATTTGCGGCGCGTTTTTCTCCGCTACGTTGGCAACACTTCCAAAATTCAAATTGCCTGATGCATCCGTTAATCCACCCGAGCTGATCTGTTTGTACAAATCTTGCGCCACAGCCGTCTGCTCAGGCGAAAGACCTAGTGCCGACGATAGGATTTGTGGCGCGTTTTTCTGCGCTACATCGGCAGCACTTCCAAAATTCAGGTTACCTGAGGCATCGACTAATTCGCCCGAGCTGATTTGTTTGTACAAGTCCTGCGCTACAGCCGTTTGCTCTGGCGAAAGACCAGCCCCGTCTGCAAGAAGATACGGTGCCTCTCGCCCAATCCAGGATGCAATGTCATCAAGCGATAGCCCCGAATCATTTATGCGTGAACTCGTTGTTGAATTTTGCGCTGCACTTGTCGAACGAGTGGTGCCCGCATTATTGGAACCTGTTGTACTTCCCGCGCGATTCGTCGTCGTACCGTTGCGCTCACGAGATAACGGTAGCTCTGATGGTAGGTTTGCCGTACGAAATTTATTGTCAAACGCAACTGCGCTCATTCTCACACTCCAATAGATGGGGATGCCCATGCTTTGCGAGAGATGTTTTGCAAGTGTCATGCCACGTGATTTCTTCGGAGCCTTGAGCGATCGTGATGTGCATGAAGCGCCGTGGTCGACATTGATCTACTTAGCAATAACTGCTTGACTATGCGCTCATTACTGTCGCGTCGCACAGCACACCAGATTGTTCAAAGTGCGCTTCGATTGTGTTGGAGACTTTTTACAGTCGAGCCCACACCGGATGCAGCGTAAGGCTCTGTTTACAGTTTTGAAAACGTACCAACGTTCAGTACGTCGGGCAAAAAATAGCGGTATTGCTCAGCGTGGCTTGTGTATCTACAGCCTAGACTAGAGTAGATGCGTGGTGGCGATTGCGGTGCTTTGTAAATCAGACGAGCTACTACATGAGCGAGAAATTTGGCTAGGCACGGAAGCTGCTAATACACCACCGTAGCAGTTTCAATCGCAAAAAATCACGAGGACAATATGAACAGTTACTTTCAACAATCAGTCAGCGCAAATCCACTCAACGCAAACGCTTTACTGTTTGGTAAGGTAGATTCAAAACATGATGCTGCATCGTCAAACGATGCCGTGCATACGAGTTACGAGAACGTGATCGAGTTTGAAAATTGGACCCGTATTGCGCTACAAGCTGCAGATTCAACAGATTTCATTTGCTCAAAAGTCGGTCCAAGCCGCACGGCTATTTGGCGGCAGTTGTATTGGATCAGTAAGCAATGGACGAATGGGCACGACGCGTTTTTACTGCGAGAAAAAGCTGAGTACGAGTACATCATGCTCCTTGTTGCCGACACGCCATCTAAACAACACGACGCTATCGATCGAGCGCAATTGATTTGCTCCGAAGTGTTTGGTAATTATTACGAAGCCGTTTTCAATCGCGCACGCACCTTCATTGGTCCGCGAAATCCGATTACAGATTGGCCGGAACTAATGGCAGCGTAGCCGTAAATCAGGATCGCTTTACGCACAGCGTCGTCTAAATTCAAGAGCCAGAGCTCGCTGAGGTGCTCCTCGCGTAATCATCCATTGAAGCTTTCCGCGCGGTGCTGTAGGTCGGTTTTCTCGGCCGGCTGAAGTCAAACTTCATTGGCGTACTTGGTGACTGCCTTGGGCTGACGCGATTTTGCGGCTTTGTTTCGCTTCGGTCGTTTGCGCCGAAGCGACAGCCCTTGCTCTTGGTAGTGTCGATACATCCGCTTGACGTTGTCTCTCAGATGCACTCGAGTGTGTGCGATCTCTCTGATCCGCTTCGTCAACGCCCGCGCATCGACACGCTGTCGATCGTTAGCAGTACACCGAGCTCGACAGCGACACCATGCGCAGTGCCAGGCTCTGTGAACTGCGCGAATCGCTGCATCAGCTTGGGCAGAGCTCACGTTTATGCGAAGGCTTGAAAGTTCAAATTCGGCGTTTTTTGCGACCACCGCCTGCAGTGCCGCTTTATCCACGCTCAGGTCGGAGACAATTTACCCCAACTTGCGATAACGGAATTTCCAAGCTCATTTGGCTTCAGAGAGTACGTGATATCTGTTCGTCGCTAAATTTGCTTCTCGCTATCGCATGCGTTCCTCTCTTTCGATCAAAACTCACACCGCTGATTCTTTAACTAATCGATCCGACTTATTGGGATAGGGCCACACGGGTTTTACTTTGTAACAACCGACTAACGAGATATTGCTTGCCATTGAATTTCAGCAACAAACATCCGCTGCGTGTAAGGATGAAATGCCCAGTACTTCTCGTTGTTGAGGTTATCGATACCGAACGACGCCACGAGCTGTTTCGAGTGTTGGTAGCGCACACGCGCGTCGGCCACGAAGAAACGGCTGAATCCCGTGTAAGTGAAGTCATTCGGATCGCTGTTATCAAGGGTGCCATATTGTCTACCGCTGTAGCGCAACCCGCCCGTGAACGACCAGCGATCATTCGCACGATATGTCGCGAGCAAATTCGCGCGCCAGTCGGGAACGCGCGGTTGCCATTTGTGCACGCTAGCGGGGTTTTTGTCATTCTTTGTGATGATCGAGCGCGTCCAGGTGAGACTGCTTACGATATCGAGTCCCTTGATTGCAACGTCCGTTGCTTGCAATGCGAGCTCAATCCCATGGGTGCGAATCGCATCGACATTTTGAATATTGGTGACGTTCGGCGTCACTGTCACGTTCGTTTGCGAATAGAGCGCGTCTTTCGTGCGCTCGAAAAACCCTGTCGCACGCACATTACCGCGACCGAAATAGCGCTCAATCGATAACTCGCTCGTCCAAGATTTTTCGGATCTTAGATTTGTGTCGTTGTTGACGACAGTAGTCGCTGAAATCGAACCCTGATAGAGCTCCGAGACTGTCGGGAATCGCACAGCGCGACCGAGCGAGCCCTTCACTGACCAATCAGGTGCGAACTGATACGCAAGCGCGAACTTGGGCGAAGCGTAGTTTTCAGCGCGCACCGAGAAACGCACGTCGGTTGTCGCGTTCGCAATACGCCCGTTACTCGCCAGCCAGCGGTCCCAGCGAAGTCCGAATGTGCCGCGAAGCGCCTCGTTTATCGTCCACGTGTCTTGCAGATAGAGCGCTTGAGTTTCTGTGTTGCCATCGAACGCCGACACGCGTGACTCCGCGCTACCGTTAGCCCAATCATTCGTGGTCGAAACCAGGGTGCGAAGTTTGTTTTCGTTTCGTTGATAGCCGAATTCAACGATGTGATCGCCAGCGTTATTCGCGGTTGCATTGGGACGCCACACACCGCGCGCTGACAAGGTATTCCAACCTGTGCCGTTCTGATCCGTCATGCGACCGGCTCCGCCTGTTTGCGAGGCAAGGTAATCGACGCTTGCTGTACGTAGTGTGTCTTTCGAAAAATCATAGAGACTGCCGGCAAATTCCCAATCGAAAACACCGCGAGCGTTGGATTTCACGGAAAGCCCGTGAATGATGTGTTCAAGTCGCGCGCCACTGCGAGCGAAATCGGTCGTCGCAATGACGAACTGACGATTGTCGATGGCGACGCTGCCGCTCCAATTAGTGTTGCCGTTGGCATCACGCAAATAGCTCGTTGAATAGCGCTCTGCGTTGTTTTTCCACCAGCCAAGCACATAGGTTACGCGCACGCCCGCGGAGAAATCGTAAGCAATTTTTACCTTCGCTTGATCTTGAACGGTGTCGGTTTGATTGGTATCGCCCAAGATCAACCAGTCTTGATTTCTCGGATTGCGGTCAGCCACTGCGCCGGTCACTGGAACGCCGTTTGTAATCGCAGTTCCAGTGCTCGTAAGCTTGTTTACGAATGTGATTGGATGTCCTGCGTTATCAAGTCGATTGACCGCGAACCGCCATGACCATGCGCCGCTGCGACTCCCAAGCGTTGCCGATATGCTGTGACCGCTGTATCGATTGTCGCCGCCATATTGTTTGAAGTTTTGCGTGAAGTAAGTCGTTTTCGCAAAGGCTTCAAACTGCTTCGGCATTCGTGTGATGTAGTCAACCACCGCACCGACTGAATTGCCGGGGTACGCAGCGGAGAAGGGGCCATAGAGCACGTCAATGCGCTCGATTTCTTCCGGGCTCACGAGCCCCCAGCGCGGGGTGAAGTTTGCGCTGTTGCCCAACAGGTTCGAAAGCAAAATGCCGTCCGCGTAGACGAGCGAGCGTGCGCTGTTGCCGGTGCCGGACGCGCGCGTGGCGAGTACTGCATGATCGTAATCACCCACGTAGCGTTTGCGCACGAGCAAGCTTGGGAAATACTTGAGCGCGTCTTCGCTGTCGAACGCGTTGACCTTCTCGGCAATTTCTTTGGCAGTGATGCCTTCGATCGTTGTGGGGATTTGTGTTGGTAACGAGGTCGGTTGTGAGCCCCTGACTTCGATAGTGCCTAGGCGTTTCACCTGCGTTGGTGTGTCAACAGCATGTTGACCCGTTGGCTCGGTTTGCCTCGCGATTTTGGTATTCGTCGCGTCTTGCGTCACTTGAGTTTCAGCGGCGTCGATTTCATCGCAAACTTCGCATGCGAACACCGACGACGTTAACGCGATCGCAAGAGCAGCGGCGACTAGGGGTTGAGAGTACCGAAAGGTTCTCATTGGGATCAATGCTTTCGCGCTCGCTAGTGTTTGTGCGGTTCGGCGGATTTGCTCGGTGCGTTTACTGGCGCAACCACTTCGAGCAACGCTGCGGGCGCTTTCAGACTGCGCGTCGTGGTGCCCTGGGCGGGAATCTCCGCCCAATCGGTCTGACCTTTCTCGCATTGTTGCAACACTTTGAACCAGAGTGGCCCCTCCGCATCTGGCAACTGGATTTGCATCAGAAACTCGTCGTAATGTTCATCGGCGAGTGGACCGCCGCGCCATGTAATTTCCGTCACGCCTTCGGCAATCGTTTTGCCGTGCGAGATGTAGGGTGTTGCGAGTTTTTCGACTTTGCGCTCAATCGACCATCCAGGCTTGGGAGCGGGCTTTGCGTTTTTCACACCTTGTGGGATCCGCACAGTGATTGCGGTTGTCGGTGAGCCGTCACAGCCGTGACCGACTCTGAAGATCGCGCGGTAGTAACTTGTAGCAGGTGCTGTTTTCTGTTCGAGTACGACGTGTGCTTGCGCAAACGAGATCACAATAGAAGCGTTAACGAGCGCGACGAGAATTAAATTTTTCATAAAGAAACTGGAGCAAACATGAGGTCGGACTCATAAAAATCTATGCTTGGTAAGATTGCCCAGTGAGTTTTCCACGAGCAGATATCGAGTAGTACGGAGGATGACGAGCGTGTAGGGTTGATCGATTTCGAGACAGGATTATGAATACGCTGATCTCCACCACCATTGCGATGATCATTGGAACTAGCTCCATTTTTCCAAACGCGATAAGAGTGAACATAAGAAACGAACAAGTTGCACTGCAGTGAAGCGCTGTTTGAAAGCCTGCTATATAAACTCTCCATGCGTTCTGTGTGTTTGAGCCAAAACGACTAATCTCGCTCTCGTAGGAAACAGGTAGGTTAGCCTCGGGATGATCCGTTTGACGTGAGCAACGTAACTTCGAACCAGCTATGACAAGCGCGAGTAACGCAAGCGTTGCATATACCGCGCGATTAGACGAAATTGGGAGGCCAAACGCTGCAAGACAGTACTTAATAAGTAAATCGCCAGAGACAAAAACCACTGCTAGCACCATCGCACAAAGCACAAATCCGAATAGATACGCGATAGACCGATAAATCACCCACAGCTTAGCTATTTGCGTCGACTCTAAAGACTCGCTTGTTTGATAATTAACCGGTAGTTGATATAGCCTTGCCATAGCAACAATCTGTTGTGGTTCTTTTTTGAAAAATGGTGAGATACACACGATCGGCAGCGACATGGCCAGCGTCATGAGAAACCAGTGGCTGCCTTGAACTAGAAACGCGTCGCGTAGCTTGGTGCCGTCGATTGTTGGGGTATTGACCAGGCCAGTACACAAGTAATCGACCCAACCGGTAAGAAAGAAGTACTTTTCTACGTCCACGCATAAAAAGAACCAAGCAGACAACGCCAGAATTGCGGCAAACACCGAAATACAGCGACTTTGCCAATCAACGCTCGTGAACTTGCTCCACGCGGCGCGTAATCTTCGGTTGCGAACTTGTAGCGTCGCAAATACGAATTTAAGAGCGTTCTTTTGCGGCATCAGAATTATTTTTTTGATACGCCTACGGTATGTACGCGAATTGGAACGACTTATAAGTGGTTCGATTTGGCGACACGCTTACAAGCTGCATCTTTTTTCAGAAAAATCGTCAGGTACGACGGGCTTGATGTCTAGATTTTGCGTCACTCCACCAACTCCATATTGTGGTGCGATCAAAGCCGAATGCTTGCTGCATTCGCTCATTTGTCACTTCAGGCGAGTTATCGAAATGTTCTACGATTTTTAGCAGTAGCAGCGCCTTCGCTCGCTTGCGCAAATCGGGTGGTAGTTCGCTTAGGCGCTTTAGCCCCGCCGAAGATAACTCACTGGATCGCGTATCTTCGAACTTAGCAGTGCGATTCTGGTTGGAATTCACTAATGTGGTAAGTGGAGTCGATGTGTAGTCGGCGAGACTTGAGGCCATAAAAACTTTCGAAGCAAATTTAACTTGGTAGATAAAACAACATGCTGAGATATTGCCGCTTGCTTTGTTTTTCCGCAAAGAGCAGCTAGGTATTCAAGCCGTTGTTGCTATTTGTTACTTACGTCGGAAGAAACTTGATCAGCCATACCGCCAAGACACTTCGCACAAAAGTTCGTCAGCTGCATTTGCGCCTCTGGCGACAATCCGTCGAGGTCAGAGCCGATCGACTCAAGAACTTTGTCAGTAACTTCACTCAAAATTTCTTCGGAATCTGCGCCCTCTGCCTGCATTTTTTCGGCATCTTTCTTCAGCTCAGGCCCCATTGCATGTGCAGCTTTTTCAAACTCACCTTCTGACACGCCTGCCTCGTCCAGCGCACTGTCGAGCTTGCTCTCGCCTGCCTGGTCTGTCGAAGCTTTATCAGTCAGAGTTTTTTCCGTGTTTTTATTGTCCTCAGTTGATGAGTCAGGCTTTTTCATTACCTGATGAATTGCCTCTGCGAGCATTTTGAAGATATCTGGCATACCTTTCCCATCTGTCGGCTTGGTCGAACCGTAGGATCTGTCGGTCGCTTCGCTAGGGTCAAGATTCGCCAACGAATTATTTCCATTGAGGCTAGTCAAGTCGGGGCGTGGCTCTTCAGTTAGGTTCGTATTTGCGTTTGGGCTCGTTAGCTTAGGATCGCTATTTTTATTTGCCGTTGAATTTGGCTTGCTGATTTCTTTAAGCAAGTCTAAAAGTGGACTGGCTTCGTTTTGGCTACGATCGGTGCCAGTACCACGGGAAATCGAATCGGATTCTTTGATGGCGGTGCTCATTAACTACTCCTTGGTTGAAGATCGATTGACGTAAATTGTTGAAGACAACTGCAACTTGCAATCCTCGTGCCAAGAGCTTTTCAGTGCTTGAACCCAGTCATTGATGCAGCAAAAGTGCATCTTGATCACACGCTTTGTCAGCTGGGTTTTACAGTTGTCAATGCGATGTGACCCTGCCCCAATAAGTCGAATCATTTAGTTACAGAATCTGCAGTGTGAGTTTTCAATCGGAAGAAAGGAACGCATGCCACGAAGAGAAGCAAGTTCAGCGAAGAACAGATCGCCTACGCCTTGAAGCAAAATGAGCTGGGAAACACGGTCGACGAGGTCTGTCGCAAGATGGGCATCAGCGAGGCAACGTTTTATCTGTGGAAGAAAAAATACCAGAACCTTGGGCCGTCTGAGGTGCGACGATTGCGGCAACTGGAAGAAGAGAACCGCAAGTTGAAGCAAATCGTGGCTGATCTGAGTTTGGACAAGGCGATGTTGCAGGCGGTGGTTGCAAAAAAGCTCTGAAGCCTTCGCACAAGCGCGAACTCGTGCCCGAGTTGATGCAGCGATTTGGCAGCTCACAAAGGCAAGCACTGCGCGTGGTGTCGCTGTCGAGCTCGGTGTACGTCTATCGATCGACAGCACGCGATGCGCAAGCGCTAACGATGCGCATCAAAGAGATCGCACACACGCGGGTTCACTACGGGTATCGGCGCATCCACGTGATGCTCAGGCGCGAAGGCTACAAAGACAATGTGAAGCGGGTGTATCGGCTCTATCAAGAGCCAGGGCTGTCGCTGCGACATAAACGGCCAAAGAGAAATAAGGCTGCTCAGTCGCGCCAACCGAAGGCGAGTGCTGAGTACGCCAATCAGATGTGGAGCATGGATTTTGTGGCCGACAATCTCTTCGATGGCAAGAAGCTGCGCATGCTCACGGTGGTGGATTGCTTCACACGGGAGAGTCTTGCCATCCACGTGGGCCAAAGCCTCAAAGCCGAAGACGTGGTGCGTGTGGTCGACAAAATTGCGAGCCAGCGCGGTGTGCCGCAGTGCATCAAGACCGATAACGGTAGTGAGTTCATCAGCAAGGCAATGGACAAGTGGGCGTATGAGCACAAAGTGATGCTCGATTTCAGCCGACCCGGGAAGCCGACCGACAACGCCATGGTCGAGAGCTTCAACGGGCGGCTGCGCGAGGAGTGCTTAAACGAGCACTGGTTCTTGAGTTTGGCCGACGCTGAGCGCAAAATTGGGGCGTGGCGACGGCACTACAACGAGAGTCGTCCCCACTCCGCGCTCGGCTGGGCTACCCCCGCCGAGTTCGCGCGCCGATGCTGGCCTCG
>JBOFBL010000544.1:0-14896 GCA_051645545.1 Casimicrobium sp.
CGAAAAACGCTTGATTTACTGCAAGTCATTTTTTGACACTGTGTTCGTTTGCAACGATTCGCGCGCAAGCGCGCTCCCACAAACGGATCGAAGCCAAGGCCGCGCCAACACTTCTTACAATTAAGCCATGAACACCCGCACCGCCAAAGTAGAACGCAACACCAAAGAAACGCAGATCACCGTGTCGATCAATCTCGACGGCACGGGGCAGGCCGATTTGCAAACCGGCGTGCCGTTTCTCGATCACATGCTCGATCAACTCGCACGCCACGGCATGATGGATGTCGCCGTGCACGCGAAAGGCGATTTGCATATCGATGCGCATCACACGGTGGAAGACATCGGCATCACGTTAGGCCAAGCCTTCAAGCAAGCGGTCGGTGACAAGGCGGGAATCAATCGTTACGGTCATTCCTACGTGCCGCTCGATGAAGCGCTCTCGCGCGTCGTAATCGATTTGTCCGGACGTCCTGGGCTCGAATTCCACGTGCCGTTCACGCGCGCGATGATCGGCACATTCGACGTCGATCTCACGCATGAGTTTTTCCAGGGCTTCGTCAATCACGCGCTCGTGACGCTTCACATCGACAATCTGCGCGGTGAGAACGCGCATCATCAATGCGAAACGGTGTTCAAAGCCTTCGCACGCGCGCTGCGCATGGCGTGCGAGCGTGATGCGCGTGCGGCGGGGGTGGTGGTTTCGACGAAGGGTGTGTTGTGACCGACTCTTGCCTTCCGACGCGCCGTAGCGAGAAAGATGCAGCGCGCGGAGCCGCGCAGCGCGGTCTTCGGACAGTACTCAAGGTACGGCTAGAAGACCGTGCGAGCACGCGACAAAGCGATGCGCTTTCGCAGTAGGCGCCCATGAAAGCCATCGCCATCGTCGACTACGGCATGGGCAACCTGAAATCCGTTGCCAAAGCCTTCGAACACGTCGCGTCCGATCAACGCATCTTGATCACGAGCGATGCGAAAGAAATCGCCGAGGCCGATCGCGTCGTGCTACCCGGTCAGGCCGCGATGCCCGAGAGCATGGCGGCGCTGAACGGTTCCGGCCTGCGCGACGTGCTCCTGCAAGCCTCAAGAGATCGCCCTTTTTTCGGCGTCTGCCTAGGCTTGCAAATGCTGTTTGAAACAAGCGAAGAGGGGCCAACGCCCTCGCTCGGCTATCTCCCTGGCAAATCGATTCGTTTCCCGAAGCCGCATGCGGATAAGAACGGCGCGACGCTCAAAGTGCCACACATGGGCTGGAATGCGCTCGCGATCCCTGCGCATGCTCGCGCGCACCCTTGTTGGGCGGGCGTGGGGCAAGACACAGCGTTTTACTTCGCCAACAGTTATTACGCCGTGCCTGCGGAATCCGCCGTTGTCGCTGGAACCGCGAACTATCCCGATCCGATTTGCGTCGCCGTGAGCAAAGCCAACATTTTTGCGGTACAGTTCCATCCGGAAAAAAGCGCTGATGGGGGATTGCGCGTTCTCAAAAACTTCTCCCAATGGAACAGATCGATCTAACGCCTATCAACATATCCCTACACGTTGTCCTCGTGCACGACGTCTGCGTTGAAATCCGATCTCCGATCCCCGCCAATATCGATTCCCGAAATGCTTGTCATCCCCGCCATTGACCTCAAAGACGGTCGTTGCGTGCGCCTGCGCCAAGGCGACATGGACCAAACCACCGTGTTCTCCGAAGACCCCGCCGCGATGGCGCGACACTGGGTCGATCTCGGTGCGACGCGGATTCATTTGGTCGATTTGAACGGCGCGTTCGCAGGCAAACCGGTCAACGAACCCGCGATCAAAGCAATCCTCGCGGCAGTGCCCGAGGAAGTCGACGTGCAATTGGGCGGCGGCATCCGCGATTTGGACACCATCGAGCGCTATCTCGACGACGGCATCAATTACGTGATCATCGGAACAGCAGCGATCAAGAACCCTGGTTTCCTGCACGACGCGTGCAACGCCTTCCCCGGTGCCGTGATCGTCGGTCTAGACGCTAAAGACGGCAAAGTCGCCACCGACGGCTGGAGCAAGCTCACTGGTCACGACGCACTCGATCTCGGCAAACGCTTCGAAGACTACGGCATCGAAGGCATCATCTACACCGATATCGGTCGCGATGGCATGGGCACCGGCATCAATATCGAAGCCACCGTGCGCCTCGCGCAACCGTTGCGCGTGCCGGTGTACGCATCGGGCGGCATTCATAACGTCGATCATGTGAAACTGCTCAAGCCCTATGAAGCCGATGGCATTGCGGGGGTGGTTTGTGGCCGCGCGTTGTACGAAGGCACGCTTGATTTCAAGGCGGCGGTGGCTGCGCTCAAATGATTACGTGCTATCTGCGCTACATCGTTGATCCTTACAAGCTCAAAGAGTTTGAGCATTACGGAAAATTGTGGATTCCACTCGTTGAGAAATTCGGCGGAAAACACCACGGTTACTTTCTTCCGTCAGAAGGGGCCAACAACGTAGCGCTTGCGATGTTTAGCTTCCCAAGCTTCGCGGAGTACGAAGCGTACCGCGCGAAGTCCATGAACGACACCGAGTGCCAAGCTGCGTTCAAATACGCCAACGACACGCGTTGTATCTTGAGCTACGAACGAAGTTTCTTTCGCCCCGTGTTTGCCTGATTGCCTACCGACGTCGGAGAGTGGAAAGGGAACCGTGCAAATGAGAGACGAAGAATCGTCGCAAGATCTTGGCTTCACTTTTCGCAAAAACAAGAACGGCGAAGTCTGGATTTCGCATCACGGCAAACACATCACCACGTTACGCGGTAATGCTGCGATTGACTTCATTGTTGAAGCCGACAACGGATCGTTCGAAGATCAACAACAATTGATGGCGCGCGAAACGGGGAACTACAAGCGCGGCAACGAACGACTCGCGTCGCAGCATCCACGAAATCGCCGTTGAAGTGAATTTTGAACGCGAGACCGTCGCGCAACATCCAGAAGGCTTTCATTCCATCGCTTCAACCTAAAATAGAGGTGACTTTTGAAATTGCACGGGTGGGTAATCAAATCGGAGTAAACGGATCATGGTTAAGCGTTCGCTTTTTTGGGCAAACACCCTTGGTTTCGTCTTCGCTGCGCTCGCAGGCGACTTTGCTTTTTCGCAAACCACTCGCACGTCAGCGCCTGATATCGTCGATAACGCGCATGCTCATGTTTCGCAGCAGGGCTTAAAAACCGCCACCTCCGTTCTAGCACCGATGCCGCTCGTGCCTACGGCCACCTGCGCAACGGTGCGCCCGCGTGTGGGCACAGCCGCCTGCTCGCTCGATATTGATGGCGATGGTTTTCTCACGGCGACGGATGCGTTGCTGGCAATGCGATACATGCTTGGGTTCCGAGGCGACGCGTTGTCACAAGTCGTGTCGAGCAATGCCTGCGCGCTGAATACAACGTCGAGCGCGATTGAGGCCGCCATCGTTCCGCTGCTCGCAGCTTCGCCGCCTGCGCTCGACATCGACGGCGATCAACAAGCAACCGAAATGATCGATGGCATGCTGCTGTTGCGCGCGATGGTGGGACGAACCGGCAGCGAGGCCATGAACGGTCTCGCAAGCACGCAAGCTGGCGCGACGCGGACCACCTGGACTTCAGTGCGAAACTATCTCAACGATACCTGTTTGGCTGCGTTGTTCGAACAGTACACGCCGAATCAAGCGAACTGGAACACGTTTGCGACTAAGCCATTCGTGGGTTCAAGCCCGAATACTGGGCATGATCCTGATGGCGTTTCCTGGATTAGCCAAGCTCAATGGGCCGCTGCGGCTTGGGACGGCACCACTACGTACAACCCATCCACAATGACACGCGCTGAGTTTGCAAGCGCTATTTGTCCAAGTGGAGATCGCGTCAGAGGGCTGCGAGAAGTCTTCTACCAACATCGCCCGTTTGCCGATAACAAAAATCCGACCAAGGCCGAGATTGACGAGTGGCACCGAATCGCGATTAACCACGTCAGAGCGCTCGTCGGCTATACGAGCGAAGATCGCAAGGTTAAGAAAGACCGCTGTATGTTCGCGCGCTCGCTCTGGGGTGACGAGAGAAAATTCACCACAAAATGGGACACCAAATACCCAACCGATACCTGCGTGGGCTCTGCCAACGCGCATTGCGGTTCGACATTCGTCCCGGACGCGCAGGATCAAGCGCCTTACTTACCCGAGGGACACGCGGCATGCGGCACACCGGGGGGCGCAGAGGGCGTCTTCTCTGCGCCCAAATCAAACATCCCGTGGTCGATCAAGTGGTCTCGCGCGTTTTGCGGCACTCTCTCAGCAGAGGGCTTTTGGGGCGGGCACACGGGGCCTTGGTTTCACCGCGAGAAGTTCGGCTTTAGTTTCTGGGACGCTGACGTAAACAACAATAACAGCAACACCATATTGCGCGCCAAGTGGACCGGTACGCTGATGCCCAGTCTTTACTGCAACCCCGCTGACCCCCAGTGCACCCCGTAATGTCCCTAACCGAACAACATCTGATCGACCTGGAAAAATCTCTGCACGATCCGAAGGTACGTGCAGATCGATCGCAGCTCGATCGGTTAATCGCAGATGATTTTGTTGAGACGGGCGCGACTGGTGTTACTTTCGGAAAAGCGCCGGTGATGACGCGATTGCCGCAAGAGCAAGGCATTTCGTTCAACGGCGAAAACTTCGTTGCCCGAATGCTCGCGCCGACAATTGGACTCGTGACGTATGAGAGCGCAAAGAAAACCGAAGATTCGGTAAGGCGTTCGAAACGAAGTTCGATCTGGGCACTTCGCGAAGGGCAATGGCAAATGGTGTATCACCAAGGAACGTTAGTGAGTTTGGAAACTATTAAGTAACGCATTGATGAAGCACGCCAGCGAAAACACTTTGCTTGCATTGACGCCGCTGCTCGATGAACTGAGAAAACGTCCCATGCGCGAGAAGAAGCTTGGAATCTTTTACGTGAAATCGAAATCGTTTCTCCATTTTCATGAAGACCCAGCTGGACTATTTGCAGACTTACGTTTTGGCGAAGACTTCGAGAGATTTCCTGTGAACACAAAAGCTGAACAAGCCGTATTCTTGAAAGCCGTTGATCGTGCGCTGTGAGCGTCGAGCGGGGCGGGCACTCCGTGCCCAAAAACATTTACTACGAACCGATGATTGAAAACCGTCTTTTAGAAACGTATTGGATCTCCTTTCCAGCGGATCCAAATTTGCCGTGGGGAATTGGTGTCACGGCACTTTCCGCCGCTGATGCTTTCAACTTGATTGAAGAGAGAAACATTGGATCTTGGTTTATAGACGCGTCGGAGGTGCACATAAAGAAAGGCGTTGGGATCGCTGATCTCGACAGGAATGTAGTACCTAACATCGGTCCGTTGCAGTTTTACGGCATCTGGTATCCAGCGATGAATATTGGCTTCGGATCGCCGTCCGATGCAGGCTTCAAGAAATTTAATAGATAGTCTTCAGTATGCTCTGTAAACGAATCATCCCCTGCCTAGACATTAAAGACGGCCGCGTCGTTAAAGGCGTGAACTTTGTCGGCTTGCGCGACGCGGGCGATCCGGTTGAAGTGGCGAAGCGCTACAACGATCAAGGCGCGGACGAGCTTTGTTTTTTGGACATCACGGCGAGCGTTGAAAAGCGCGGTTTGTTGTTTGACTTGATCGAGCGCGTCGCGTCGCAAGTGTTTATTCCATTGACTGTTGGCGGCGGCGTGAAAACCGCTGAAGATTTGCGACCTTTGCTCAACGCGGGCGCAGACAAGGTAAGCATCAACACGGCGGGTGTGAACGATCCAACCATCTTCGACAAGGCGAGCCATTTTTACGGCGCGCAATGTGTCGTCGCTGCGATTGACGCCAAGCAAACGCGCCCGGGCTTCTTCGAGGTCTTCATCCACGGTGGTCGCACCGCGACGGGCAAAGACGCAGTGCAATGGGCGCGCGAAGTTGCCGATCGCGGCGCGGGCGAAATTTTGCTCACGAGCATGGATCGCGACGGCGCGAAGATCGGCTTCGATCTCGAACTCACGCGCGCGATCGCAGACGCCGTTTCAATTCCCGTAATCGCCTCAGGCGGTGTTGGCAATCTTCAACATCTCGTCGATGGCGTACAGAAAGGCGGCGCCGATGCGGTACTTGCCGCGTCGATCTTTCACTACGGCGAACACACTGTGGGCGCAGCAAAAGCCGCCATGCGAGCTGCTGGAATCAACATTCGCATGTAGCGCTCGGGTGTGGGAGCGCGCTTGCGCGCGAGTAACCATCGCTCGAAGAAAACTACTTGCAATGAGCGCCAGTACCGCTTTGAAACGCGTCCGCAAACAGGTTTGCAACGCTGCAAAAAAACAAAACAAACTTCGTTCGTTATCGCCCGATTAAATTGGGCGATGCCGTAATTCAATAGAAATATTGAAAATAAATAAAATAATCACTATCGCCCAATTAAATCGGGCTTACATTAATTGTTCTGATAGTCAAATTTCACTAAATTAAGCCCTGTTTTTTGACGCAGATTTCGCAGATTCAACACAGATGAACGCAGATTTCTTGAATTCACAGCACAACTAGCGCGACAGCGCTCGTGGAAAAATCTGCGTAAATCAACAAAATAAATCAGCGAAATCTGCGTCAAAAAAATTATCACAGCCCGGCCGCTATTTCGTCGGCAGCTTCTGCGCCTGCGCACCCCAGAGCTCTTTCACGCGCGCATCGCGACCGCAACTCGTTCGATAGTATTTGTAGCGAACAGGATTTTTTGTGTAGTAATCCTGGTGATATTCCTCAGCGCGCGTGAATGCGCTTGCGAGTTGAATCTCGGTCACGATCGGCGCTTTGAATGGCTTTGATTTTTCGAGCGCTTCGAGCGAAGCTCTAGCCGTCTTCAACTGCTCCGCATCGTGCGCAAAGATCGCCGTGCGATACGACGAACCCTTGTCGCAGAACTGCCCGCTCTTATCGGTCGGATCGACCGTTCGCCAAAAGTATTCGACGAGCGTTGCATAGCTCACTTTCTTCGGATCGAATACGATTTCCACTGCCTCGTAGTGCCCCGTCGTGTTCGAAGACACAGAATCGTAGGTCGGGTTTGCGGTCTTGCCGCCTGTGTAACCCGATGTCGTCGAAATCACGCCATCGATCTTGTCGAAATCCGACTCAACGCACCAGAAGCAGCCGCCAGCGAACGTCGCTTTCGCCGTTGATGGTGCGGTTGCGTTTGTCTGCGCGTGCGAACTGGTCAAAGCCACGCTCGCCAGCGCAACGAACGCAAGACGAAGTAGCACAGAACGTAGTGAAGAAATAGTCATAGCGAAAGACAACCAGTCGGCATTGAACGAAGATGAACGATAGTCGATTCGAGCGACACAATCCTTTCAAAGTTCAATACCTTCGTGTTTTCACTGAAGCAATGCGACCGACGGCCGCGCACGCGGATAGATTCGCTCAACAACGGTGACGAATTCGCCGGTGTCGATGTTTGCAACGCGCAATGAGAGCAGCTTCTTCGGCCCAACGAGCGGGCTGTTCGACAAGGTGTACTGCGTTTCTCTGCCCGCATAGGGCTCAGCCCAGTAGACAACATGTTTTGAACTCGCGAACCCGATGACACTGTGATGTGTCATCGCAGGCAACGCGGCAAACGGTGTTGATCGAACGTCATCGTCATTGAGGCTCACGCGGCGCAACACTCGCGCATCGTCTTGCACCACAAGTTCGCGACCGTTGGGCGAGACGATTGCAATGCGTCCAATGTGAAGCGCGCGTTCAGTATTGCTTCGCAAATCGCGAAGGAAAACTACCGGCACGATGTCCGAGCGAGCGTAGGTGTTACCAAAACGATCGTCACCCGCAACCGCATCAATCAGTGTCTTTGGAATCGACGAGCGTTGCACGCTGCGTGCAAACACAATGCGATCGAGATCAAGCCATTGCACGGGATGACCGTCGAGCGCATCGACATTCAAACTCTGCCACGTGCCAGTATCGATTCCGTAGAGTTCGAGCGTGCCTTGCTTCATGTAGTGTGGCGCATCGCGAAGCGGCGGCGCGTTGCGCACGATCGCGACACGCGTTCCATCCGGCGAGATGGAAAACGTTTTGCCGTACGTCTCCGCGAGGCGATTAGCCTCATCAAATTGCGCCACAAAGCGTTCGCGCTTCGCCGGTACATCCGCGCGCACCAAATGAAACGTCGAAGCGCTGTCGGTCTTCGAATAGAAAAGCAATTTGATCGCCGCGCGCCCATTGTCATACGGCACCGTGTAGCGAACGGGCTGTGTTTGCCCGCCTTGATCGAGGCACGTGCGTTGCTTGGTCCGCACGATGTGCGCGAGCGAGCAATAGGGCGACTCTCCGGCACCGGACGGCACAGTAATGATCGCATTGATCTCGCTTCGAATGTGTTCGTGCTCCGTGACTGGAAAGTGCTCGACGATTTTGCGTCGTTCGCGCGCAGCTTCCTCCGCTGCAATGTTTTGCGCAACTGCGTGGCGCACGATCGGTGCGCAGGCGCTCAGCAACATGGCGCACAACGCTAGAACTACGCAAACTATCTCTCGGGTTCGAGGCATCGAATTCATCGTCAATCCTTTCAATGAATCTTGCGAGTCGCAAAGTGGACGCAGATTACGTCTTTAGCATCGAATGTCCCATCTTTGCGCCAAACGTAGCCTCTGGCAGTACCGAGTGTCGTGGCTCGCGATACCCCGGTGTGGCGATCAATAGCGCATGAGTGCGTTGGTGGCACGCCTTGAACCGCGGTGCAAGACGTTACGACTCACACGCAACAAGAGTTTTTTTGGAGGAAATATGCGCACTTTGTCTACCGCCTCGCTCGCCACCGCTATTGCAGCGATTGCGTCAATTACAATGCTCGGTTGTCAACGCCAAGATTCGAAGCCCGCCGCGACCGCTGCGCCGCCAGCCTCGCCGACAGCAACGGCTGCGAGCGCAGCACCTACGCCCGCACCCACACCGGCACCCGCGGCCGCAGCGCCCACGAGCGTCGCGACACCTGCGGCCGCTCCCGCCGCATCCGCAGACTTCGATCCAGCGAATGTTCCCATCACGACCGCTGCCTTGCCGCCTTTTCCGTTTTTCAAAGAACCTGAAGGTAAGCGCAGCATTCATTGGGCGAACCCAAAATCGCGCGAACACGGTTTCAATCGTTTCGGTTTCCTTGCTGGGAAGAAGCTCATCACCGTCGAGGGACAATTGTTCCGCGATGGATTCAATTTAGAAGATACCGACGATGGGCGTCGCAAATATTCAGCGCTTGAATTCCACCGTAACTATGAAAACGCGATCACCGCGCTCGGCGGCAAAAAAATAAGCGAAACGCAATTCACTCGCGAATTGATTGAGGCAAACGGCGGCTACGACGCACTCGCCAAACTCATGCCCGATATGTACGCAGGTACCGACTACGAACACTACAGCTACCTCATCCGCATACCGCAAAAAGAATACTGGATTCATGTGAGCACGGGCGCTGGGCCACTGCATGGTCAGCTCGCCGTGCTCGAACGCACCGCGATGACGCAATCGGTGGGCTTTCTCAATGCTGCTGCGATGAAAAAAGAGATTGATGCGAAAGGTCGCGTTGCACTCTACATCAATTTCGATATTGACAAAGCCACATTGCGTCCCGATGCTCAACCGATCGTCGATGAAATCAACAAATTGCTCGGCACCGACGCCACGTTAAAACTCTCTATCGAAGGCCACACAGACAGCACCGGCACCGCAGAGCGCAATCGCGAACTCTCCGCACAACGCGCGCGTAGCGTGCTCGGCGCTCTCGTCGGCTTAGGCATCGATCCAGCAAGACTCGGCTCAAAAGGTTTCGGATCTGACAAACCGATTGCAGACAACGCCAACGAAACGGGGCGTGCGAAGAATCGGCGAGTGGAACTGGTGAAAATTTCGTAATACCGATTCGATGGTTCCGCGTTCGTGGTGAACTCGTCGAACCATGAACGTGCACAAATCTGTGCCTTTCTAGGCCACAACAATCGTCGTAGTAAATAACTGCGCAGGAACACTCGCATCGTCGGGATCGGTCACCAGATGCAGTGTCAATCCCGCGTCGTACATCTGCGCGGTAATGCCCTCGACTTTCGGTGAACCCACAAGCGGCAACACATTGCGCAACCGATCATCAGCATCAACGAAGCCAACCACTGACCCCGCACACGCGCCATCCTCGTAACTATTCTCCGTATCCTCGGCAACCGCCGTGAATACGAATCCGCCGCTTGGTAGCGCCGCCGCATCGGTGAATCCTAGCGGTATATCGTTAATTTCACCGAGCGAAAAGTCGACGATATCAACGACATCGGATGACATGGCATCGTCGCCACGCGCAAGGCGTTCGAGCAGTGGCGCAAGCGCGACGCGAACGCGTGCGTTGCGACCGCTGCCTTTATTGCCGCGTTGCAGCAGCGAGAGATGATCGCCATCGACAAATGCGCCTTCAACATTCACATCGCCGAATTCGTTTTGCAGCGATTGAAACAGCAGCGAAAAATTGATCAGACGAATTCGCGACTCGTCGCAATTTGCAACACCCTGCTCGTCGATTGCGATCAGCGCTGCGGTCGTTCGATTCTCGCGCGAGCCAGAGCCTAGCGCGAGCAACGCACCGTTCGCGTAACTGTCAAAAGCAGGCAATGCAACGAGCGCTTCAAAGTCTGCTTTCGCCGCTTTGCGTTTCTTCTTTCCATCTGGCAAATCACCAGGCAACACGCGAAGCAATTCACCGGGTGCAGCGTGATCGCTCGCCGAGAAAACACCCAGATGATTTTCGTCGTCAGCGACGACATAAAACCGCTGGCCGACGCGGACTAAGCCACTCGCAGCACTCAAATGCGGTTCACGGTCGGCCTGCGAAGCGGTTGTTAACGTCAAATGGCGAAGGAGGGTGAGATTTTGCATCGCCTTAGGATAGCGCGATTTAGTAAGCCCAGGCGACCATTGACTCCGCTCAATCAGTTGAAGGCGATGCTTTGGCATTGCTTGGTCGATCAGCCACCTTCTCCAAATCCAACCAAGTCAAATACAACCGAAAATCAAATTCAAGCTGCGCGTAATCCGGCGCAATGTGATGACACAGTTGGTAGAACGCTTTGTCATGTTCGCGCTCTTTCAAATGCGCAAGCTCATGCGCCACAATCATTTTTAGAAACGCAGCGGGCGCATCGATGAACACACTCGCAATGCGAATCTCGCGCTTCGCCACCAGTTTCGTGCCATGCACGCGCGACACCTGCGTGTGCGTACCGAGCGCGTGTTTCACGACTTGCAAATGATTATCGAACACCACTTTCGATGGCGTCACTGCGCTCTTCATGAACTGCGATTTCAAATCAAGTGCATACGCCTGCAACGCCTTGTTCGTGCGCACCGCGTTTGCGTCCGGGTAGCGTTTTTTCAGTATGTCACCAAGACGGTTCTCGGAGATAAGCGTTTGGACTTGGGATTGGAGGTGCGTAGGGTAGTGGGTTAGGTATTTCAACAGCAAAACTTATAGCAAGTGTTTACCCTGCGATTTTTGGCTCGAGCGCGGGCGGATTTACAGTTGGGCGCTATCGAAATTTGCGGCGATGAATTCGGCCACTGTTGGGTAAACGTCGTCGCGCCAACTTTCGTCTCCCGCTCTGATTTTCGTAACGCTCTGTTTCCAACGCGACTATGTCTGCGCGGCGCCTGTACGTTAAGCAGGCATAACCACACATGTTTACGGTTTGGAGCGGACGCATATCAATTTCCGTGATGGCGCACGTATAGCCATAAACGAGTAAGCAAGGCGTTGTGCGCGTCACATCAACGTGAACGGCGCGCAGCGTAACCATCAGATTAGCCGCCCCTTCGAACCGGGTGGGAGAGGCTTGCCCAAGCGACTGGCGTCGTATGTCCAAATGTTTAGTTGTTGCACCATTTCAAGCTGCTAACGGCTGAACTTCCGAAAACACTTTCTTCGCGATGAGTTTCTCCGCAACTTTGATCTCATACGCCGTTTGCAAATTCATCCAACTCTGCACGTCGCCGCCAAAGTAGCGCACGATGCGCATGGCGGTATCGACGGTAACGCCGCGTCGTTCGAGGACGATGTCGTTGATGCGCGATGCAGGGACTTTGAGTGCGGCGGCGAGCGCATTCGCACTCATGCCGAGTGGCTTCAAATAGTCTTCGCGTAACACTTCTCCGGGATGCACTGGGCGCATTCCGTTTTTGGAGGCGGGGATGACGTTTTTCATGGCGTGGACATTTATAAGTCTAGCGGCAACCAATGAGTTCAAGCTAGTCTCCAAACGGCTTAAACCATTGCGGATAACGATCCCGCTCGCCGGTATTCGGCCGCGACTTCTAACGGCGCTGCGTTGCGTTTTTAGGCGGCGTCAACTGACAAAAGGCAACCCGGCAGCGAAACTTGTTAGTCTTATTCAAATAAACGTGACTAGTCAGTCAAAAAAAGGGGAGGGCGGTCGTGTTTCGGGGTTGGATCGTAAACAATAAGAACGACGCATCGCGCAATCAAGACGCGATGAGGACGCGACGTTTTCGATGAGCGCGGAAATCAAATTGCTGGGCTACGTGGCTGCGGCGTTGTTCTTTTTCATGGCGTTCATGTTGCTGCTGACGCTGCGACAAGCGGGTCGCGTTCGCGGCGCGCGGCAGTGGTTGTTCAGCACCTTAGTGGTGGCGGTTGGTGTTGCGCTTAACACTGCGCAGGAATCGATTTCGCCGTTCTTCGGTTTAGTTCTGTCGAATATGTGCATCGTGTTGGGCGCCGCGATGAGTGCGCATGGCACGTATGAATATCGCTATCACCGCATTGCCAATCCTCGCTGGGGCTATGCCGCGCTCGCCGCGCTTTTTCTTGCGTTTGCTTATTTTGCCTATGTTTCGCCGAGCATTGCGGCTCGAATCTTGTTGTTGTCGGCACTCACTGGCGCGATTTGCGCGTGGCACGCGTGGCTGATGCTTGCGGGTTCTGCGCTGCGTCCGGGCGCTCGCGACGTACAACACAAACGGTTTCGCTTGCCGCACGGCATCATGGTGCTCGGACTTTTGCTGATGTCGGCGGTGTTCGCGGTTCGCTGGCTCGATACGCTGGCGTCGATCAACGCCGCGATTCCACCCGGCGGCGCGACGCGCACAGCGTTTGTGTTCTACACGATCGGTTTGATTGGGCGTTTACTTTTGTTGATCGGCATGGTGCTAGTGTTGATCGATGAATTGGATTTCGAATTGCGCGCGCGGGCGTCGCGCGATGCACTGACGGATCTACTCAATCGTCGTGGCTTTTTCGAAGCAACCGCTGCGTTGCCGCTTTCCGCGACGAGTTTGTTGATGCTCGATCTCGATCAGTTCAAATCGATCAACGATGAATTCGGGCATGATGAGGGCGATCGCACGATTGCGCTTTTCGCGCGTTCTGCGCGGGGGAGTTTGCCGCGTGACGCAGTCATTTCCCGGCTCGGTGGTGAAGAGTTTTGTGCGCTATTGCCCGGTGTTGATGTGATCGGTGCGATGTCGATCGCCGAGGCTGCGCGCAGCGCCTATCATCAACAGAGTGCATCGCTCGGGCACGGACGACAACACACGGTGAGCATCGGTGTTGCTGCGTCGTCGTCAACGACCACCATTGAGCAGTTGATGAAGCGAGCTGATCGCGCGCTCTATGACGCTAAGCGCAACGGAAGAAATCGGGTGGAATTTGCGCGCGATTGAGCGTGTGGTCACGCCATTGCAACGCCGTGACTTTCGCGCGTGCGGGATGCCGATAAGTCTTTGAAATTTACCATCCAGCAATTCGATGGAACACCCAATTCATATGGGGCGTAAGTGAAAAAACAGGCTTTTTCGAGAAATTAAAAAAATTAATAGATTGCCCAATCAAATCGGTCGATTTAATATAAAGTTCGATGCTCTTTTGACGGCTACCAATTCTCTTTCCAAACGCTCGAAAAGCGCTCACGAATTGCGCTCTCAGTGAAGTTGTGATTCTGTCCGCCGCGCTCGCTGATTTTGATCGAACCAATCAAGCTGCCGAGTTTGCAAGCTTTCTCTAGCGACCAGTCATGCGCAATGCCGTAGAGCAAGCCCGCGCGGAACGCATCGCCGCAGCCGGTCGGATCGACGAGCGACGCGGCGGGCACGACTGGGACATCGATTGTTTTGCCTGGCGCATACACACGCGAGCCTTGGCCGCCGAGCGTGACGACGAGACCTTTGAGTTGTGGCGCGAACGATTCAATCGACTGCCCCGTTTTCTGCGCAATCATTTCCGCTTCGTAATCGTTCACCGTTAAGTAATCGGCGAGACCGATCAACTCTTTCAAATCGTCGCCGCTGAACGCGGGCATCGCTTGCCCCGGATCGAAGATGAACGGAATCTTCTTCGACGCGAAGCCGCGCGCGTGGCGAAAGATACCGTCGCGTCCATCCGGAGCGACAATACCGAGCGCGATGTTGTTCACTGCAGTGACATCATTGAGTTGCGATTGAAACATCGCGCCCGCGTGAAAACTCGTGATCTGGTTATCTTCCAGATCGGTCATGATGTAAGCCTGCGCGGTGTAAGCCTCAGGAATCGTTTTCAGCGCATCAAGGCCGATGCCGAGTTGTTGCATGCGCTCGCGATAACCCGCCGCGTCGTTACCCACCGTCGCGCAGACGACGGGCGCGCCGCCGATCAGCTTCAATGAATACGCGATGTTGCCCGCGCAACCACCGAATTCACGACGCATTTGATCGACCATGAAGGACACGCTAATTTTGTGCGTTGCTTCGGGAACGATGTGATCGCCGAATTTGCCCTGGAAAACACAGATAGTGTCGAATGCGACGGAGCCGCAGATAAGGATTCTTGGTTCTTGCATGATTGAATTGTAGG
>JBOFBL010000545.1:0-2090 GCA_051645545.1 Casimicrobium sp.
AGCCGCTGCGATCGCAGCGGCTATCGTCGCATGTTTGTATGCGATGCTCACAGGATTTGCTGTTCCGGCGCAGCGTACTTGCTACATGCTCGTGGTCGCCGCCGCGGCTCTTTTGCTATCGCGACAACTCTCACCGTGGTTGATTCTGTGCTGGTCGGCCATCGTCGTGCTCGCGATCGATCCTTGGGCGGTGCTTGCCGTTGGTTTCTGGTTTTCGTTCATCGCAGTCGCGTTGTTGCTCTACGTCACGCAGGCGCGCGTACAGCGCGAATCGGGCGTGCGCGTTGCACTCAAAACGCAAGCTGCGGTGACCTTTGGGCTCGCGCCCTTGTCGATTGCATTTTTCCAACAAGTCTCGCTCGTTGGCCCATTCGCCAACGCGATTGCAATTCCGCTGATCACGTTGCTCGTGATCCCGCTCACGTTGATATGGCTCGTGATACCGATCGACGCGCTGTTGCTGGTTGCGCATCAATTGATCGCTTGGCTCGTCGAATTGCTGCGCTGGATGACAACACTTGGCAACGCCATGTGGTCGCAACATTCGCCGCCCGCGTGGACGATCGCGCTCGCGTTTGTCGGCGTGTTGTGGCTGCTCGCGCCCCGACTTATTCCGTATCGGTGGCTCGGTGCACTGTGGTGCACTCCGCTGTTCACGGTTACGCCGACAACGCCCGTCAAAGGCGAGTTTCAAATGACCGCGCTCGACATCGGGCAAGGCACGGCGGTCGTGATTCGCACGACCCATCGAACGCTCGTCTACGACACCGGCCCACGCTGGAACGACGAAACCGATGCCGGCATGCGCTTGATCGCACCGTATCTGCGCGCGAGCGGCAGCGGTCGCATCGATGGGCTCGTCGTGAGTCATCTCGATATCGATCACAGCGGTGGCGCGAAATCGCTGATTGAATCTGTGCCAATGCAATGGCTCTTGAGCTCGATGTTTGCAGATTCGGAAATCATCGCGGCCGCACGACAACGCAAGATCGATACCCTGGCGTGCATCGCCGGGCAACAATGGATGTGGGATGGCGTGCGATTCGAAGTGTTGCATCCAACGGCAGACAACTATTCCCAGATGAAACTCAAAACAAACGATCGCTCCTGCGTCGTGAAAGTCATCGGCAGAAGCGGAAGCGCCCTGCTCACCGGTGACATCGAAACAATCAGCGAATCGACGCTCGTCGCGCGCGATGCAGCAGCACTTAAATCCGATGTGTTGCTCATCCCGCATCACGGCAGCCTCACCTCATCAACGAACGCTTTTCTCGAAGCTGTACAACCGAAACTAGCGCTCATCAACGCAGGCTATCGCAATCGCTTCGGCCACCCGCGCGAGGCCGTGCTCACACGCTACGCACAACGAAACATTCCTGTTCATCGCACTGATTGGCACGGTGCGATTACGATCGACTCACAAGATGGTTTCGCAACCGTTCGCCGCGAGCGTGACGTACGACAACGCTATTGGATCGATCGACCCGATGCGGCCGATGCTCGGCCGATTGAGTGATGCGGTTCGTACAGATTGGTCTGTGGGAGCGCGCTCCCACAAGGTTGATCTGGCACGATAGAGTCTCAACTCCCCCGTTCGTGGTGAGCCTGTCGAACCATGAACGCGCTTCAAACTTCATTGTTCCGAATCAATAGTGGCGATACCGCCCAATCCGCACCGCCGTCTGCCCCACTTTCGGATTCGGCACAGGCATGACCATCACAGCATTGTCGTGCGCTGTTCTGATTTCGCGCACACCGTCCGTGGCGATCAACGTACCCGCCGCAGCAATCACTTCAAGCCCCGCGAGCGGGCGCAACCATTGAAAGCGCTCGCTCTTCATCGTCACGACCTCCGTGATGTCAATCACGCGTTGCGTGGCCACTGCATCCGACCCGATCAAACCATCCAACCATTCGCGGTCGAGCATTTCGAAATGACGCAGGAAGCGCCACATGATGTTGCATGCAACAGAACCTACTTCGCGTTCCCAATGTTGACCGCATTCGACGAGCAGCGCACTCTTCGGCGATGCCGGATCGCCAAACTCGCCGTAGTCGCGCAATCGCTTGCCCGCTGCATGCCCCGAATC
>JBOFBL010000546.1:0-3002 GCA_051645545.1 Casimicrobium sp.
CACCGCCGGAAACATCTTCCCACACAGTTTTGTCGTTCTGCAACGATTGCCGCGATTGATCGACGAAGGCCATCTGCACGGTGTGACCTTTGATGACTTCGCCGCTATCGGGCTGCTCGACGCCGGTGATGAGTTTGAAGAGCGTGGATTTACCGGCACCGTTCGGGCCGATCACGCCGACGATCGCGCCGGGCGGCAAACTAAACGAGAGGTTGTCGATCAGCACGCGATCGCCGTAGCTCTTCGTCACGTTCTTGAATTCGATGACTTGATTACCTAAACGCTCTGCGACCGGAATGAAGATCTCATTCGTTTCGTTGCGCGATTGATATTCGTGGCTGGAGAGTTCGTCGAATCGCGTAAGACGTGCTTTGCTTTTTGCTTGGCGACCTTTCGGATTTTGGCGCACCCATTCGAGTTCTTTTTTCAAGGCTTTTTGCCGCGCCGATTCGCTCGATTCTTCTTGCTTCAAGCGCGCGCTCTTTTGATCAAGCCATTCGCTGTAATTGCCTTTCCACGGAATGCCGTGTCCGCGATCGAGTTCGAGAATCCACTCAGCGGCGTTATCAAGGAAATAGCGATCGTGCGTCACCGCGACGACCGTGCCCGAATAGCGCTTCAAAAATTGCTCGAGCCAATCGACGCTCTCTGCATCCAAGTGGTTGGTCGGCTCGTCGAGCAAGAGCATGTCGGGTTTCGAGAGCAGCAGTTTGCAGAGGGCCACGCGACGTTTTTCACCGCCCGAGAGCAAACCGACTTTCGCGTCCCACGGCGGCAGGCGCAACGCATCCGCTGCGACTTCAAGCGTTTGCTCCGTGTTGTGACCGTCGCCCGAATTGATGATCGCTTCGAGTTCGGCTTGTTCTTTTGCGAGCGCGTCGAAGTCGGCGTTTTCTTCGCCATACGCAGCGTAGACTTCTTCGAGTCGTGTCTTTGCACGCGAGATGTCGCCCAGGCCGCCTTCAACGGCTTGCCGCACGGTGTCGTCCGGATTTAGCTCAGGCTCTTGTGGCAAGAAGCCAACTTTGATGCCCGGTTGCGGACGCGCCTCACCGGTGAAATCGGTATCGACGCCCGCCATGATGCGCAGCACCGTTGACTTCCCTGCGCCGTTCAAACCCAGGAGGCCGATCTTCGCGCCGGGGAAAAACGAAAGCGAAATGTCTTTGATGATTTGACGTTTCGGAGGCACGACCTTCGATACGCCGTTCATGGTGTAGATGTATTGCATGTGCGGAATCAGCTTTTTTCGTTATGTGCGTGATGCGCGGCAAACGCGAGGCGATGGCTCGGTTGCGCGGTGAGAAGAATGAATTATCTCAGTCTATGATGACGACGTTGGCGGTGTTTTTCGCAATCCTAGCTACACCATCTAGCACCCAATTGAATTGGGCATATCGTCGTAAAACATTATATTTCGATATTTAATTAAATCATCCTTTTGACCCAATTAAATTGGGTGATCGATAAAATAGTTAGAAGTCACTTTTTAATTCGAAACGTGAGCGCTTGTCTATGAAAAACATTGCATTTCGCATCGTGAACGTGTTCGTTGAGAACGATCGTGCGACCTTCGGTGGCAATCCGCTTGCCGTGATCGAAGACGCAACGGGGCTCGACGATGCGACGATGCAATCGATCGCGACGCAATTTAATTTGTCGGAAACGACATTTATTTTTCCGAGTACGGACTTACGCGCCGAAACGGCCTTACGCGCCGAGGCGGCTGCACCCCCACGCATTCGCATCTTCACGCCGCGCTACGAATTGCCGTTTGCGGGTCATCCGACGGTGGGCACGTCGTTCGTCGTGGCCGCGATGCGCGAAGCGGCCAATCCTTCATTGAAAGTGAACGCGCTGACGCTGGAACTCAACGTCGGCCCCATCGATGTCACGCTCGATGACAGCGCATGGACGTTCACTGCAAATCCGCACACTTCGCGCGCCATCGATGCCTCGCGCGTCGTGCTCGCGCAGGCCATTGGTTTGAGTGAGAGCGATCTTGGTAGCGAAGCACGCTTCGTCTCAACGGGAACCGAACAACTCGTGATTCCTGTGGCGAGCGTAGATGTACTCGCGCGCGTAAAACCGAATTCCGATTTGCTGCAAGCGCATTTCAAGAATGATGCTGGTCGCTACATGGCCTATGTCGTTGCGCGCACCGCAAAAGACCGCTTTCAAGTGCGCTTCTTTTTCCCAACTGCAAGCGGCATGAGCGAAGATCCTGGCACAGGTTCCGCGTGCTCAAATCTTGGCGGCTATCTGCTCGACGCCGGTGAAGAAATTCCTACGCAGATCACCGTGACACAGGGTGAATTCATCAATCGACTGAACGTATTGCAGCTCTCGCTCACGCGCGAGCGGCGTGTGCGTGTGGGTGGGCGCGTTGTGGAGATTGGGCGCGGCGAGTTGAAGTTGTAGCGTTGTGGGAGCGCGCTTGCGCGAAACGATGTTGGTGTTACGCCGCATTCGCGCGCGAGCGCGCTCCCACAATTCGAGTTACGTAATCAACGAATAGCATCGGCGCCATTCATATACGGGCGCAACACTTCGGGGATCGTCACCGAACCGTCGGCGTTTTGATAGTTTTCCAAAATCGCAACGAGCGTGCGACCGACGGCGAGGCCGGAACCGTTTAACGTGTGCACCGGTTCATTCTTGCCTTGCGCATTTTTGAAACGCGCGCCCATGCGTCGCGCCTGGAACGCCTCCATGTTCGAGCAGCTTGAAATTTCACGATACGTGTTTTGCGCGGGAAGCCACACTTCGAGGTCGTACGTTTTTGCGCCACCGAAACCCATGTCGCCCGTGCAGAGCAGCATCACGCGATACGGCAAACCGAGCTTCTGCAAAATCTTTTCGGCGAAACCCGTCATCTCTTCGAGCATCGCATCCGATTCCTCGGGCTTGGCGATGTAGACCATTTCAACTTTATCGAACTGATGTTGACGAATCATGCCGCGCGTGTCGCGACCGGCGCTGCCAGCCTCGCTTCTGAAGCA
>JBOFBL010000547.1:0-15284 GCA_051645545.1 Casimicrobium sp.
AGCGCGCTTGCGCGCGAAGGCCGCGATCAAATCAACACTCGACCCCTTGTGGCAAACATTCGCGCGCAAGCGCGCTCCCACAGATTGCCGACTACTTGGGCCGGCTCGCCTTCTCATCAATCCCAGACACACCCTCGCGCCGCGCAAGCTCTGCGATCACATCGCTTGCATTGAGATTGTGTCGCGCCAAGGCAACGAGCATGTGAAACCACACGTCTGCTGCCTCAGCAACAAGTTTCGCCTCGGCAAGTGTTCTCTCGCCATCGCCATCATGCGTCACGTCCTTCGCAGCCATGATGAACTCGGCGCACTCCTCGCCTACTTTCTTAAGCGCTGCGTCCTCACCTTTTGAATGCAGTTTCGCGACGTACGAAGTCGCAGGATCACTGTTCAATCGCGCAACAATCGTTTCTGAAAGTCGCTTGAGCGTATCGTCACTCACCGTAAATTTCCTTCTCCGATTTAATCGGTACGAATTCCGTCACCCACGCGCCATTTTCGAGTTTACGGAAGAAGCAGTTGCGCCGCCCCGTGTGGCAGGCAATGCCGCCGATTTGATCGATCTTCAACAGCACCACATCGCCGTCGCAATCGATGCGAATTTCGCGCACGATTTGCAAATGCCCTGAGCTCTCGCCCTTCATCCACGCAGCTTTGCGCGAACGAGAGTAGTAGCAAGCTTTTCCGCTTTCAAGCGTGCGCTCGAACGCTGCGCGATCCATCCAGGCAACCATCAGAATTTCATTCGTGACCGCATCCTGCGCGATCGCAGGCACGAGTCCATTCGCGTCAAACGACAGCGCGTCAATGAGATTCGACGAAGAAAGTGTTTCCATCATGGGCTAGATTGTCGCCGGAACGCACTATTCAACCTGCGAACAATGCCAATAATTTCTATTTCAAGCTTTTTTCACGTTAGCCCAATTAAATTGGGTGATCAGCGTATTTTTATTATTTTTCAATAAATAAATTAAACCGGGTCACGCCCCAATTAAATTGGGATTATTCAGTTAATGCTGACTACGGTTGAAAATCCGGTTGTTTCGCAGGGTGTGCTGCCTGAAATTCAGGCGATTTATTGCAATGCGCATCGATCGCTTCAATTAATGGGTACTTTGAAACATCGACATTGAATCGTCGCGCGGAAAACACTTGCGGCACAAGCACGCAATCGGCCATCGTCGGCGTATCGCCGAAACAATATCTACCGGGTGCTAATTCGCTTTTCGCAGCCTTCTCTTTCGCAAGCGTTTTTTCGAACGCATCGAGCCCCGTCGTAATCCAGTGCGAAATCCACGCATCTTTCTGCGCCTGCGTCACATTCAATTCCGCCGTCAAATAATTCAACACGCGAACGTTGTTGAGCGGATGCACATCGCACGCCAGCGATAGCGAAAGCGCACGCACGTACGCCTTCGCAATAGGCGACGTCGGCACGAGCCGCGCCTTACGCGGCTTCACATCGTCGAGGTATTCCATGATTGCGAGCGACTGCGTGAGCACAACCCCCTCGTCGTCGACGAGCGCCGGAACAAGACCCGCAGGATTGAGTTTCAGAAACTCAGGCGAGCGCTGTTCGCGTTTCACCAAATGCACGCCGACATGTTCCCATTCGATGCCTTTCAAATTAAGTGCAATGCGAACGCGATACGCGGCGGAGGAGCGGAAGTAGTTGTAGAGTTTCATACAGCAAAATTGTGACGAAATGCACAACGATTGTAGGTCGGAACTCGAAGAGGTTCCGACTCGCACTCACGCCAAAGGCTGATTTGCGAAACCTTCGGTTTCGATCAATTCACGAGTCGGAACCGCGAGCGTTCCGACCTACGACCCAACCGATAGAGAACACGTAGCGACTACCGCCGACCACGCGCGTCACGCTGTGCTCACACGCATCGGGGCGAAACAGTTTGATGCGCTTCGTCGCGAAAATCGGATTCGCACACACAAACTCACCGCCCGATTTCGGCGACTTCAATACGATGTTCAAACGATAGTGGCGCCCTGTCGTAACCGGATCGGTATGCGGCGGAATCTCCGAGCCTTCGGGATAGCGAAGCAAATACGAATCGAACGGCAACGGCCAACGCGCCGTTAACAACAGCATCTTGTCGTAACCCGTCCCCTGCCGCCCGCGTTGCCAGCGGAACGCGGTGGAGAGGTAGTCGCGAATGGTTTTCATCGTGGGAAGGTAGAGGGTGCAATGAAATTGCCCCCTACGAGCTCTACGAATTACGGCTTAAAGATACTCTTACGGCTCTCTGTCTTGACCTCAAATGCGCATCGTCTTGCACCTCGAGTAATTGACGCAAGCACGGAGTCGTCTTCCTCACGTTCGAAAGAGAGATGGAAGACGACGAGTTCGACTGGCAGGGTCGCTTTCGCGCGTGTCTCCATCGCAAACAGGGAACCGCTTCGTTTTGCCCGGCAGTAGTTTTGTAGTTTTCTGTCAGCCAGCTTCTTTGTCGTCGGATCTGCCAAAGGTTTGTCGACCAGCAGAACTACTTGTAAGCGCCCAGATTCTTTGTCAACTCCAAAAGCATCTAAAGTCGTTGCGCTCTCCAGATGGAATCGAGGCCCGGCGATGCAGACAATCGGCAGCGCAGCGGCTAGTAGCGCACCTGCCGTCCGTCTGCAAAACGCGGTCGCATTCATTGAAACGCCTGAATCCCAGTCTGCGCCCTACCCAAAATCAACGCATGAATATCATGCGTCCCCTCGTAAGTATTGACCACTTCAAGATTCACGAGGTGCCGCGCGACGCCGTATTCGTCGCTGATGCCGTTGCCGCCCATCATGTCGCGCGCGAGGCGAGCGATGTCTAGCGATTTGCCGCAACTGTTGCGTTTCATGATGCTCGTAATTTCAACCGCAGCCGTGCCCTCGTCTTTCATACGACCTAAGCGCAAGCAGCCTTGCAAGCCGAGTGTGATTTCGGTTTGCATGTCAGCGAGTTTTTTCTGGATGAGTTGATTCGCAGCGAGCGGGCGACCGAACTGTTTGCGATCGAGCACGTATTGCCGCGCGCGATGCCAGCAATCTTCAGCCGCGCCAAGTGCGCCCCAGGCGATGCCGTAGCGTGCGCTATTCAAGCAGGTGAATGGGCCTTTGAGCCCTTCGACGTGCGGGAATTCGTTCTCTTCGGGCACGAAGACATCGTCCATCACGATTTCGCCCGTCGTTGAGGCACGCAGCCCGACCTTGCCTTTGATCGCGGGCGCGGAGAGGCCTTTCATACCTTTTTCGAGGATGTAGCCACGAATGCGGCCTTCATCGTTCTTCGCCCATACGATGAACACATCGGCGAATGGAGAATTGGAAATCCACATTTTTGAACCGGTGAGCGAGAAACCGCCGGGCACTTTCTTCGCGCGCGTGATCATGCTCGCGGGGTCGGAGCCGTGATTCGGTTCGGTCAATCCGAAGCAGCCAATCCATTCACCCGTGGCGAGTTTTGGTAAATACTTTTTCTTCTGTGCTTCGGTACCGAATTCGTTGATCGGCACCATCACGAGCGAACTTTGCACGCTCATCATTGAGCGATAGCCGGAATCGACGCGTTCGACTTCGCGCGCGATCAGGCCGTAGCAAACGTAGTTGAGCCCAGCGCCGCCGTACTGCTCGGGAATCGTCGGACCAAGTAAACCGAGTTCGCCCATTTCGCGAAAGATCGCCGTGTCGGTGTATTCGTTGCGAAAGGCTTCGGTGACACGCGGCAGGAGTTTGTCTTGGCAGTACGCGGCGGCTGCGTCGCGCACGGCGCGCTCGTCATCGGTCAATTGTTGATCGAGGAGAAGCGGATCGCTCCAATTAAATGCGGGCTGTGCCATGCTGGTACTCAAAAACGCTTTAGACGCGTAATTCTAGGATTAAGGCGCTCCACGTTAACACGCTATGCCAACAGCACATAAACGAAAAACCCCGATCTGCGCTAAGCAGGATCGGGGTTTACTCAGTCGCAACGCTCGCGTATCGAGCGCTTGCAATACTACTTCACGCGACTACGACTAGAACGGTGAAACTTTGAGTGCTTTCACAGTTTCGATGTTGATCGCACGGCCGTCGTCAACAGGAAGTTTTTTCGCTTCCTGAAACCTGGCTACGGCCTGCATCATTGGCTGCGTAATCTGCCCATCAATACGTCCCGGATCAAAACCCGCCTCTTTCAACGCGGCTTTCAATTCGCGAATCTTCGCAGGCGTCGCATTCGATTCGCACAGTACGGAGCGACGCTCCACCGAAGCGTCCGCCACTTTGACTTGTGTAGAAATAGTTTCGAATTGCGCAGGCACATCGATTTCGCGTACCGTGGCAGGAAGATCAACGACTTGTCGAGTTACTGTTTTGTACACCGCTGGCACCGTTTCCTCTCGGAAAGACGCGGGTTTATCGACCACTTGGCGCGTTTCAGTTTTATACACCGCAGCGACCACCTCCTCGCGGAACGACGCAGGTTTATCGACCACTTGGCGTGTTTCAGTTTTATACACCGCAGGAATCACCTCTTCGCGGAACGAGGCAGGCTTATCAACGACCTGACGCGATACTTGTCGCGTTTCCGCTGGAATTGTGAACTTGCGTGTCGATGCAGGCACATCCACAACCTGACGAGTGACCGTACGATACTCGGCGGGCACCGGAATTTCGCGAGTCGACGCAGGCTTGTCAATCACTTGCTTCGATACTGTCTTAAACGTCCCAGGAATCACGATCTCTTCGGTTTTCGCAGGCGACACCATCGCACGGCTCTTGACCATTTTGTAAGTGGCTGGCACCTCGACAGTACGAACACTCGCTTCGCGATCGACAACCTGGCGATTCTCAGTTTTGAAAACCGCCGCAACTTTCACTTCGCGAACGTAGCCTTCGATGCCAGATGCCGCACCTGCGGTAGTTGCAGTTTTCGCGTTCGACGCACCGCTTGCGGTCGCACCTTTCGCGTTCGATGCGGCCACAGTGCCACTCCATCCGGCGATTGACGCTGCGCGCAACACACGCTCGCCCTTAGGCGTCGCGACGATATCGCCTTTGTCGTTGAACTTGTAGCCAGCGGCTTTGAGTTTTTCGACATCGATGACATATCGCGTTACCGTTTGGTACGTCGCGGGTACATCGACGGTGCGAACGCTTGCTGTGCGATCCACGACCTGACGGTCAACCGTCGCATATTCAGCGGCAACTTCAACCTCACGTACCGTCGCTGGGCTCTTGAGCACTTGACGAGTGACCGTTTCGTAGCGCTCAGCAACCTCGACCAAGCACCAGACATCATCATCTTTTCCGATAATGGTGCCCGCCGCAATGGTTGGCCCGGTAACGACTGCGCCTGCAGTAGAGCCTGCGGCCGTCGGTGCTGTCGCGCCAGCGGCAACAGCGTTACGATCTACACGTGCACCATCGACTTTTCCGTCTGCACCGATAGCAAAACCACTTGCTGGGCGCACGGAAAGCGCTTGGCTGATCCAGCCGCGACCTTTTTTCCATTCGCGCGTCGCATCGGAAACTTTCACGCGCTCGCTTACTGTTTCGAAGACAGCAGGAACCGTTTCCAGGCGTTTGCTTGCCTCGCGAACGAGGACTCGCTCGCTAACGGTTTTTACCGAACCAGGGACTGCTTCCAGGCGCGAACTTGCAGCCGTTAGCAACACTTGCTCAGTCACCGGTCGAAGTGGAATATCAATGGGTTCGTAGCGAATCGTTTCCGGCGTTACCAATACCTGCTCGGTCACGGTCTTAAACGTAGGCGCAATGCTTTCTACGCGAGTCGTCGCTGGACGATCTAAAACGCGCTCTTCACGATCTTCAAACACGGCAGGTATCACCTTGAGTTCTTTACGCTCTGGTGTTGCAACCACTTGTTCAGCGACCGTTTTATACGTCGCAGGAATCACTTCAATGCGCTTGCTCTCCGGTTTTACCAACACCTGCTCAGTCACGTTTTTATACGTCGCAGGCACTGGCTCTTCACGCACCGATTCCGGTCGCACGACAACGGTTTCGGTAACCGTTTTAAATGTCGCTGGCACAGGAATCTGCCGCTTCGATTCCGGGCTCACTAAAACCTGCTCACTCACAGTTTTAAATGTTGCCGGAACGGGGATAAATCGTTTTGTCTCGGGCTGGACGAGCACTTGTTCACTGACCGTCTTGTAAGTCGCAGGCACCGGAATTTGGCGCTTCAATTCGGGCTGCACGAGCACCTGTTCGCTGACCGATTTGAATGTTGCAGGAACGTTTTCAAATCGCTTGGTCGCAGGCACTTTCACAACTTGCTCGGTGCGCGTATCAAAACGTGGGCCAATGGCGATATTGGCAAAACATTCGCTGCTCGCACTAACTGCTACAGGTACGCCACCTACTGGGCGCGGCAACTCTTTGCCAAAGTTGTTATCGCAAAGCTGCATCGTCGCACGCACGATTTTGCCCGTGGAGTCGGAGTAAATATTGACTGGCATTGTGGATGCGTACGGAATCCATTTGCCGATAAGGGGAGCACTAACGCCATCACGTCCATTAGAGCGGCCGACGCCGATGTCACACGAGCCATTCACATAGTTTGCAGCGGTGTATCCGAGTACACCCGCAGTTTCTACCGCAGCGGTCAAATCACGTAACTGCCCTTGCTTAACCGAAGCCTCGCCATCGCGCTTCAAGGGTGGATGTTCAGTAAACGGTTCGTAGAACTTCGCTTTTCCACTAGCAACGGCAGCGTCACATTCAGCAAGCGTGTCGTAGCCAACGTTGCCGTTGCGATCAGTGGTGACAGCGGCATGTGCAGACGATAAAAAAAGCGTACCTGCACTCATTACTGCCAAGTGCAAAGGACGTATCGCAAAGATGCTTTTCATAGCATTCCCCAAAAAAAGTTGTCGTATTGCGTCGGGCTCTGCCGCCCGAGCGACGTAGTGCTTCAGACGTAGTTACCAAACAGGCCGAAGGTTATGCCTGGATGCAGCTGAGCGCAATCAGACAAAACTTAAAAGAAGTAACGAAGGAACGCTCGGCCCGCTGCCTGAATTTGTTATTTCAGCAATGTCGCTGCGGTGCGCAAAATAGTGCGGCTCAACAGATCAACGACGACTGTTGGCTACAACCTCGCTAAACAAAGTGCATGTTAAAGCGCTAATCAGCGCGCACTAAAAGCGAATTCGGTATTTTTCGATATGCGCGTGAAAGGCCGCACAACCTATCTTTCGACGCTGGTCGCCGCGTAAGCTAATAGCAAAAACGGATCACGCGACCTATTGCGACTACTGAGCGACCGCATGGCACGCGACTTCGCGCCCCTTAAACGAAATCAGTTGCGGGCGATCTTTATCGCACGGTGCGAATTTTTTCGGGCAACGTGGATTGAATGCGCATCCAGGTGGCGGGTTGAGGGGGTTGGGCACTTCGCCCGCCACGGGTGTACGTGCTTTGCCTGTCATTTTGAGATCGGGAATCGCGTCGAGCAGCATGCGCGTGTACGGATGTTGCGGGTCGCCAAACACTTGTTTCTTGTCGCCGATTTCGACGATACGGCCGAGATACATCACGCCCACACGATCCGAGATGTGATGCACCACTTGCAAGTTATGCGAGATGAAAAGATAAGTGAGTCCCATCTCGCGCTGCAAGTCTTTCATCAGATTCAACACCTGCGCTTGCACCGACACATCGAGCGCCGACGTGGGCTCGTCGCAAATCAGGAATTCGGGATTGCTCGCGAGTGCGCGTGCGATCGAAATGCGCTGACGTTGTCCGCCGGAGAATTGATGCGGAAACTTTTCGCCGTCTTTCGCGGTGAGTTTTACGTAACCCAGCAACTCTGCGACGCGCTTATCGATCGCGGCATCGTTGGTGAGCAATTTGTGAGTACGAATCGGCTCGGCAACGATATCTGCAACGCGCCAGCGCGGATTCAAGCTCGCGTAAGGATCCTGAAAAATCATCTGCACTTTGCGTCGCAGCGCACGACTATGATCGCCGTTCTCGTCGAGAATTCGCATGTCTTTGCCATCCACCATGATCGTGCCACGCGTTGGCTGATAGAGACCTACGATCAAGCGCGCCACGGTCGATTTACCGCAACCGGATTCACCGACGAGTGCGAGCGTTTCGCCTCGACGAATATCGAACGAAACATCGCTCACCGCTTTGAGAAAGCTTTGCGGCTTGCGCTCGATCACGCGGTTTAACCACGGCGCAGAAACGTCGAAGGTTTTGCTGACGTTGTTTAGGGTAACGAAGGCGGTCATAGATTCTCTTGGATCAATTACTTATTCGTATGTCCCCTCTCCCCTCGTGGGAGAGGGTGCCCGATAGGGCGGGAGAGCGGATCACATTTATTTCGCATGCAGCCAACACGCCGCTTGCGTTTTCCCGGCAGCTAACAATTCCGGTCGCTCGCTCTTGCAACGATCGAACACTTTCGTGCAACGAGGGTTAAACGCGCAACCATTTGGAATGGCATCGAGTCGCGGCATCGCGCCATCGATTTGGATGAGCCGTTCGCGATGCGTGTCGAATTCGGGAATGGAGCCCATCAAGCCAACCGTGTAGGGGTGTTGCGGCTGATGAATAACTTCCGACACGGGTCCGATTTCGGCGACGCGCCCGGCGTACATCACGGCCACGCGATCGGCGGTTTCTGCGATGACGCCCATGTCGTGCGTCACGAGCATCACTGCCGTGCCGTGATCGCGACAGAGGCGTTTCAGAAGCGTGATGATCTGCGCCTGAATGGACACGTCAAGTGCAGTGGTCGGCTCATCCGCAATGATGACTTTGGGTTCAGCGGCGAGAGCGAGCGCGATCACAACACGTTGCCGCATGCCGCCTGAGAATTGATGTGGATAGGCATCGATTCGTTCGCGCGCTGCAGGAATACCGACCTCTTCTAGCAGCTTGATCGCGCGTTCACGCGCTTGCTCGTTGCTCATCTCCAAATGCGTCTGGATCGTTTCAGTCAATTGCCGCCCGACGGTGTAGAGTGGATTGAGCGAGGTGAGCGGATCCTGGAAAATCGCGCCGATTTGTTTGCCGCGAATTTTTCGCATTTCTTCGTACGGCAAGTTATCGATGCGCTTACCTTCGAGCAGAATTTGCCCGCTCGAAACCCGACCGGGCGGTTCGAGCAATCCGATGATCGCAGCGCCTGTGAGCGATTTGCCTGCGCCGGATTCGCCCACGACGCCGAGCACTTCGCCGGGTGAGATGGAGAATGAAATTCCGTCCACTGCTTTGAGGATACCTCTGCGAGTAGGAAACTCAATATGAAGGTCTTTAACTTCTAAAATAGGGGCAGTTGACATTATCTATTTCTTCACCTATCGCCCAATCAAATTGGGCGATTCTCGTAATTGTTCAATTGGATACTATTAACGTTTCGGCTTTGGAATCGGACGCGGTGCGTTCGTGTCCGACGGCGTTACCTGCCCCGACTGTGCTTGACCATAAGGCATGCAACCCGCAATCGGTTCAGCGTGATCGATCACGAGTTCAAAGTCTTGCGTGAGCGCAGTGGCGCGCTGCGCGGCAAGCCAATAGCGAACGCACTTTTCGACTTTAAACGTGAATTCTTTGCGCACCGGCTCGCGAAAATTTGGGATTGGCGGCGCATCGATTGTTAAGCGCCGCTCGCCCGCATCGACGCGACGTGGATTGATCGTGCTGTATTCGCCATCCACCGCAACAATTGAGACCGGATAGCGATTCATCGAGGCGCGCGTGTGCAGATTGCCATCAAGCAGGCTCTCCCACTGATGCGCACAGCCAGACATCGACGTTGCCGCAGTCACCGCAAGCAAGAGCTTGCCGAGGTTGCGGGGGACACACATTGAGTACATGATCGACTCCTCATCGTAGTTTTGGATTCAGCGCGTCGCGCAGCCAATCCCCCACCAAGTTGACCGACATGACCATCGCCACCAGTGCCATGCCGGGGAAGAGCGTCAACCACCATTCGCCCGACAAGAGATAGTTTTGTCCTTCGTTAATCAAAGTGCCCAACGACGGTTGCGTCGCAGGCATTCCGACGCCTAAGAACGAGAGCGTCGCTTCGGTCAAGATCGCAGTTGCTACGTTGAGCGTCGCAATGACAAGCACCGGACCGAGCACATTCGGCAGCACATGCTTGACCATGATGCGCCACTTCGACACACCAATGACGCGCGCAGCTTGCACGTATTCTTTGTTTTTCTCAACGAGCGCTGAGCCGCGCACCGTGCGCGCGTACTGCACCCACCCAGTTAAACCAATCGAGAGCACGATCACGTAAATCGCGAGCGAATCTTGCTGATCGCGCGGCAAGAACTGGCGACCGACGCCGCTGATCAACAGCGCCACGAGAATCGAAGGAAACGACAACTGAATATCGGCGATACGCATGATGAAGCTGTCGAGCTTGCCGCCCACATAGCCGGAAAGCAAACCGAGCGATACGCCCATGAACATCGACATCACCACCGCGCACACAGCGACCAGCAAGGACACACGCGAGCCGTACATAATCGTCGAGAGAATGTCGCGACCTTGTTGATCAGTGCCTAGCGGGAACGAGGCGTTGCCATCCTTCACCCATGACGGCGGCAGGTTCGAATTCATGAGCGAAATCTGCGCGAGGTCATACGGATTGTGTGGCGCAAGCAGTGGTGCGAGCAGTGCGCCCAAAATACAGAGTAGCGCGACAACGCTCGCCCCCATCGTCAGCGGCGATTGTTTAAAGCTCCACCAGATATCGCCGTCAAAAAAACGTTTTAATGTGTCCAAGTTCACTCTCTTCTTTGTCGTGTCTTTCCGATTACGCAGCGGAAATTACAGTGGCAACCCTCGCTCCACCACTCTCGAAAAATATCTCACACCATTGGGGATGATCGCATCGCAAAAGTCGTATCGCGTGTTGTGCAACGGCACGATCGGCTGCCCCGGAATGCCTTGCCCAATCACCGAAAAGCATCCAGGCCGCTTCTGCAACATGTATGCGAAATCTTCACCTCCCATCGACGGCGTGTAGTTCGCATCGCAATTGGTTTCGCCCCAAATCTCACTCGCGACCGATTGCGCAAATTCGACTTCGTCTTTGGTGTTGATCACCGGCGGATAGCCTCGTTTGAATACGTACTCACCCGTTGCACGATGCGCTGCGCAAATACCGTGCACCATTTCACCGAGACGCGCTTCGATCAAGTCTTGCGTTTTTGGATCGTAGGTACGCACCGTGCCAGTGAGTTTCACGCTGTCTGGCACGACATTGTTCGCGGGAAGATTACCGCCTTCAACCGCGCTGATACCCACCACCGCCGTGTCGAGCGGGCTTACGTTGCGCGACACGATCGTTTGCGCAGCAAGAATGATGTTCGCGGCAACGACCATCGGATCGCAGAGCAAATGTGGACGCGCCGCATGGCCTCCGCGACCATTGATCGTGATCGTGAACGAATCGGCGGATGCCATGAACGGCCCGACGCGCGTTCCCCATTTGCCGAGTTCCAGATCGGGTCGGTTGTGTACACCGAAGACTTGTTTGCAATCGAAACGATCAAACAAACCTTCCAAACACATTTTCTCACCGCCGCCACCACCCTCTTCTGCAGGCTGAAAAATAACGTGAACAGTTCCAGCAAAATTTCGTGTCTCGGCCAAATATTTTGAGGCACCCAGCAACATCGTTGTATGCCCGTCATGACCACAGGCGTGCATCGTTTTCGCGCGCTTCGATGCATGAAAAAACGTATTGAATTCCTGCATCGGCAGCGCATCCATGTCGGCGCGCAAGCCGATAGCCGCGCCACTGCGTTTGCCTTTAATCACACCCACGATACCTGTTGTTGCAATGCCAGTGTGCACTTCATCAACGCCGTAACTTTTCAATTTTTCAGCGACGAGCGCCGACGTTCGTACTTCCTGAAATCCGAGTTCGGGATTCGCATGAATGTCACGACGAATGCCGACGAGTTCATCAATGAAGGATTGCGGGAGGTCGTTGAGCTTCATGGTTCGACAGGCTCACCACGAACGGGTTACGCCAACTCCCTCTCTGCAATCGCAGCAAGCAACCCTGCGCCGCTCGGAATGATTCGATCGTCGAAGTCGTAGCACGAATGATGAATCGGATAACTCGTGTCGGTTTTCTGGCCGACCCAGATGTACGCACCGGGCACCGCTTCGAGGAAAAACGCGAAATCTTCGCCGCCGGTATTCGGAAAAATTTCAGTAATCACATTGTCCGCGCCAAACACCTCGCGACCGACCTCCGCCGAGAGCTCTGCCTCGCGTTTGTGATTGATCGTCGCAGGGTAGCCATTCATGAAATTCACGCGACCGGTCGAGCCAAACGCTGCGCAAGTGTTGGCAACGATTTGATCGAGCTTCTGCATCACGAGCGCTTGCGTTTCTTTGCGATAGGTGCGCACCGTTCCGATCATTCGCACTTCGCGTGGAATCACGTTGAACGTATTCATCACGCCACCTTCGATCGCGCAAATAGATACGACCACCGAATCGGCTGGATCGACATTGCGCGACGCAATCGTTTGAATCGCCGTCAACACGTGGCCCGCAGCGAGAATCGGATCGGCGGAGAACTGCGGCATACCGCCATGACCGCCCTTGCCTTCGATCACAATTTCAATGCGATCGGCGGCGGCCATCATCGCGCCATTGCGCACCGCCATCTTGCCGAGCGGCACCCACGGCGCATTGTGCAAACCGTAGAACGCGTGAATCGGAAACCGGGTGAGCAGACCGTCGTCGAGCATCGCCTTCGCGCCAGCTTGCCCCTCTTCCGCCGGTTGAAACACGCAGAACACATTGCCTGAGAAATTGCGCGTTTTGGCGAGGTACTTCGCCGCGCCAAGCAGCATCGTGGTGTGACCGTCATGTCCACATGCATGCATGTAGCCCTTATTTTTCGAGGCCCATGGAAGCTTCGTTTCCTCACTCATTGCGAGGCAATCCATGTCCGCACGCAAACCCACGTTGCGGTCGCCAGCGCGCGAACCTTTGATCACGCCAACAACGCCCGTGCCACCGACACCCGTGTGCACCTCATCAACGCCGTACGACTTCAAACGCTCGGCAACGAGCGCGGCCGTGCGATGCTCTTTGTAAGCATGCTCAGGATTCGAGTGAATATCGCGACGAATCTCGGTGAGCTCACCATGAAACGCGCGAATGGCATCTGCGACTTTGTTCGAGTTGTACATCTTGAGAAATTCCGACTTAGTGCCCCGCCGCCGAGCGCTCGATGCGCAAGCGTGGATCGACGAGGTAATACAAAAGATCGACGATTAAATTAATCGTCACGAAGATGAGCGCAATCATCACGAGATAGGCGGCCATCACTGGAATATCCGCCGCCTGCACCGATTGAATGAACAGGAAGCCCATGCCGGGCCACTGGAACACCGTCTCCGTCACAATCGCGAACGCGATGATCGCGCCGAGTTGCAAACCGGTGATCGTAATCACAGGAACGAGTGTGTTTTTAAGGGCGTGACCAAAATGAACCGCGCGGTTCGTGAGCCCGCGCGCGCGCGCGAACTTGATGTAATCGGTGCGAAGCACCTCGAGCATCTCTGAGCGCACCAGGCGCATGATAAGCGTCATCGTGCCGAGCGAAAGCGTGATCGACGGAAGGATGAGCGCTTTCAATCCCTCGGACGTTAAAAAACCGGTGCTCCACCAGCCAAGCTGCACGACTTCGCCTCGCGAGTACGACGGCAACCACTGCAAATTCACTGCGAATACGAAGATCAACAAAATGCCGATCAAGAAAGTCGGGAGCGACACACCGACGAGCGAAATCGTCAACAGAAATTGCGAAGAGAATCCGTTTCGTCGAAGCGCGGTGTAGACCCCCATCGAGAGCCCGAGAATAAGCGCGAGCATCGCCGCGCAGAACGCGAGCTCAAGCGTTGCGGGTAAGCGCTCTTTGATCAAGGTCGAAACCGGACGCGCCTGTCGCAGCGACAGCCCAAACTCACCCTTCACCGCATTGCCGACAAAGCGCGTGAATTGGACATAAGTCGGTTGATCGAGCCCCAAATCGCGGCGAAGATCTTCGCGCTGCTCGGGCGTTGCATCTTGCCCGAGCATCAAGTTCACCGGATCGCCAACGTATTTAAACAGGGAAAACGCGACCGCAGCCACGGCCAACATAACCAGAACGGCTTGAAATAAGCGACGCAGGATGAACGCGAGCATTGAGCGAACTGACGTAAACGTAAACCGAAGATGTTACCTTGCTGCAAAGCAACATTCGTGCGCGCTTCCCCTAGGAAAACGATCAATAGCGCGATAAAAATGCGCTACCGAGTTTTCTGCGCATTTCGCGCCGCTTGCGTTGCGAACAGGCAAACAGCAGCCGCGTTTGAAACGTTCAAGCTCTCGACCGCGCCTTGCATCGGGATCGCTACCAACGCATCGCATTTTTCGCGGGTTAATCGTCGCAAGCCTTTGCCCTCGTTACCAAGCACCCAGGCGAGCGCACCATCGAGTCGTGTATTGAACAGCGTCGCGTCGGTTTCCATTTCCGCACCCAGCACCCAGACACCAGCCGCTTTGAGTGCTTCAATGCATTGCGCCAAATTCACCACTTCGCACACTGGCGTGGTCTCCGTTGCACCGCTTGCGGCCTTGATTGCAACAGCGGAAAGCGGCGCGGAGCCATGCTTCGGAACAATCACCGCATCGGCGCCGAACGCGTCGGCGGAGCGAATACAGGCTCCCAGATTGTGCGGATCCTGGATTTGATCGAGCAACAAAAACAACGGCGGCGCACCACCGGCCTCTGCGCGCTTAAGCGCAGCGCCGAGAACATCTTCAAAACTAACGACCGCGTCGCTCGATTCAACAAGCGCAACGATACCTTGATGCTCATCCGACTGCGCGAGCGCACGAAGGCGTGAAGGATCAACGCGCGAAATTTCAATGCCTGCGACGTCGGCTGCGGCGATGATTCGAGCCATACGCGCATCGTCGCGATCGACGCTTGCATAGATTTCAACCACGGTTCCGGCGCGACGCTCTAAACGCGCGGTGACCGCGTGAAAGCCCATGATGCGAGAAAGTTTCATGGCATAATTATGGGCTAGGTTGGATTCACAGCATCGCTGCAGCAATTCAATCGCATCGAAGCCCCTCGAAAATCGTTCGAGCGCGGTAGAGAAGTGCCGATGTAGCTCAGTTGGTAGAGCAGCGCATTCGTAATGCGAAGGTCGGGAGTTCGACTCTCTTCATCGGCACCAATCGGACATCAAATGTCCGGGGGACATTTGATGTCCGATTGGGTCAAATTCAAATCG
>JBOFBL010000548.1:0-1182 GCA_051645545.1 Casimicrobium sp.
ACGCCCAGCGGCATCCACGAATAAATACCCGCGCCGAGTTTTTTGAGCATCCCAGCACGCATCATCAATTGATGCGAGACGATTTCCGCTTCGGAAGGGGCTTCTTTGGTGGTTGAAAGGAAGAAGTTCGAGAGTTTCATTGCGCTGACGATTATTGTTTGAGTTTCTTTGATAACGCCCACGGATAACGCGGCACGAAACGCTGATTTTCCCCTATTCTTAAGTCATGCTCGATTTCAGTCCCGTACGCGTGCTTGCACCACCGCCAGATGTCGCATCGATTCCACTGGTGCTCGACTCGCCACATAGCGGCGTTCGTTATCCGGCAGATTTCGACTACACCTGCGATTTCGCGCAGCTTCGGAAGGCCGAGGATACCGATGTCGACGATCTTTACGCCGATGCGCCTTCGCTTGGCGCGACGCTCGTCTGTGCAGAGTTCCCGAGGAGTTACATCGATCCGAATCGGCGCGTCGAAGATGTTGACACGTCGATGATCGACGGACGCTGGCCGCACAAGGTCGATCATTCGCCAAAAACAAAATCGGGGATCGGACTAATTTGGCGCCTACTTGATGTCGATGTGTCGATCTATTCGCGAAAGCTCGCCGTTGCCGAAGTCGAAGCGCGAATCGCGAGATACCACGCGCCGTATTGGGCGGCGCTGCGCAACACGATTGAAGCAGCATTTGTGCAACATCGTCGCGTGTTTCACCTCAATTGCCATTCGATGCCGGAAGAGGCAGGCGGGCTGTCCTGGGTGAAGCAAGGGACGAAGTTTCCCGACATCGTGCTTGGCGATCGCGATGGATCGACGTGCTCAATGGAATTCACCATGATGCTCCACGATGCGTTTCGCGACGAAGGCATGAGCGTTGCAATCAACGATCCCTACAAAGGCGTCGAACTTGTCAAACAATTCGGCAGACCGCGCGATGATCGGCACAGCATCCAAATCGAGATCAATCGCAAGCTTTACATGAACGAAGCGACGCGGGAGCGAAATGCGAATTACGGTGCGTTGAAACAGTCGCTGCAACGAATATTGCAACGAACAAAAGATTTTGTGCAGAATCCGTAGGATCTGCTTGCTGTGCTGTCCATTGTTGTGGGAGCGCGCTTGCGCGCGAATGTTTGCGTGATCGCGAGAGATCACGCGGAACTCCTGCAGCCATTCGCGCG
>JBOFBL010000549.1:0-2101 GCA_051645545.1 Casimicrobium sp.
GTCGTCGTAATTTCAAACTCCGGTGCCTTCCCATTTGCGCGTTGCACGGGACCCGGTGGCGCGAACTCCGGGTGATAAAAATTAAAGACGCTCGGGCTTTGGAATGGGCCTTGGTTGATACCGTATTCGACGCTGTCGAGTCCGTCGATGTAATAAATCCCGCGAAAACTCGGCGCGCCCGAAGTGGGTCTCGGAAATGCGCGCAACAGATGACTCAGGCGAAGCACGGGCTCGCGCAGTTTGCCATATTTCGGACGCTCGCTAGCTGTGAGGTTCCCGCCCTCAAGCGCTTCATCGTCGAGCAACACGGCGCGAATCACCGCCTTCATATCGCCACGCACATTGCTGCCGTTGTTGTTGAACGCAGCCGACACGCGCGCGACGTACGCAGGCGATGGCGTGCTGGTAACGAAAAACCGGATCAATTGTTTACCGATGAATGGGCCAACATTCGGGTGACAGAAAATATTGTTGACAGCTTTATTAATCATGTCGTCCGCTGTCGCAGTGGTGACACGCGTGCCGTCACCGGTTGGCGTTTGCGGAACCGTGTTGATTTCATAAACTACATTCGCAGCCGAACAGCGCGGATCGGTGCTGTTTGCGGTGTAATGCAAAAGTTTGCGTGACGCTGCCGAATGACGCCCAGGATAGGCAAACATCGGTCGGAACCAGCCCGCCCGATCCGCGATGACAGGCGTTGGGTTCGGGTAACACTCCGCGTCGGGCCACCATCCCCAGTTCGGAATCGGTTCTGTGTCGCCAGCACAGCGGTTGACGCGCGGGCGATCGTCGAAGCTAAGCCCCGTAAACGAGCGCGCAAAGCCTTTAACGACTTCTTCGGTGTAGGTGGGTGGATTGCCTGCCTGGTTCGTGCCGTCTTGATTGAGCATCACGAGCCCGACCGAGAAAAGCTGCAACATCTCGCGCGCGAAGTTCTCGTTCGGCGTCGTCGAATTGCCATCGTTGCGCAGATGATTCAAATAATTGCCCATCGCGACCGAGCGCGTAACGCCCGAAAGAATGTCGCGAAAATTGCCGAGCGCGTTGTCGTTGAGCATGTCAAGATACGCCGTCAATTCGTATGGGTTATTCGATCCGCCTCGATCGGATACGACCATAATCTGCGATAGCGCAAAGGCGAGCCGCTGACGCAACTGATCTTGAGACGTCAGCGCTTCTTTCCAGAACGAATAGCGAACAACACCGCTATAAAACTCATTGCATGTAGCAGGCGGGCAAATACTATCGCGATAGCTAATGGCATAACCGTAGTGGCGGTTCGCATTCGCAGGCAACGCGAATTGATTGTTAATCCAGCGCGAGACTTTGCGTTTGTGTTTGCTACCGGTAATCGTTGTGTCTTCCGTAAGCGCATTGAACGCATTGATGTCGGCCATGCGCGGGCCGAAGGTCGCTTGCACGAGAAACTTCGACGCACGTTGCAGATCGGCCAAATTGGTCGACGCACAACCGCCGTCGAGATAGGCTTTCATCGCGGCCTTGCTGTCGCGTGTGGCGAAATCGCCTGCAGCGATCGTTGCTGCGGTGTCAGTGTTGTAGTTAAAAAGAATGCGTAGCACCGTGGACGCATCGACTGGATCGAACGCACCATTGCCGTTGACATCGAGGCGATCGATGTTCGACTGAATGGTATTCACGATGGATGCATTCGCCGCCACGCCGGTACCGGCAACGAGATTCGCAACGTTGCGTTCGCCGCGCGCATAGCGCGAGAGGATCACGCCATCGCGAAGCGCATCGGCGACGGTGCCGCTGCCATCGACGTTAAACGGGCAATTGGTCACCTGCGCATTCGATGCGTTCGAACACAACACGAGCGCCACCGACGCGAGTACGGTCAAGACATTGAGTCGCATAGATTCCCTTACACATCATATTGTTGTTGACATGAATGCACTCAATTGAGCGGTGCAGCGAATGTCAATAAACGTGACTGTTGCGCGAGCTCACGGGCGAAACGTTTACATGCCAACGTCATGAAGTGTACTCGCTGTTTTCACGAAACGCGAGCAGTGCAATACGCTGTAACGCTTTTGCAATAAGGCATTGCGCGCGACTGGCGATAAATACCTAAACA
>JBOFBL010000550.1:0-10642 GCA_051645545.1 Casimicrobium sp.
GCGAGGAAGGCCGAGGCGATGATGACGCCGTCGGTTGCGTTGTGCAGCGAATCGCCGATCAGCACCATCATGCCGCTGCGGCCACGATCATGTGCGTGCGAATGCCCGTGTGCATGGTGATGATGGTGGTGGTGATGCGGATGCGATGCGTCGGTGGCTGCGGCGCCATCGGCGGGCGGCGGCGTTAAGTCGCCATGCGAATGCCGCCAGATCACGAGCTTTTCGAGGAAAAAGAAAAACAAAATGCCACCGAGCACCCAGGCCATGAGCGAACCCGGAACGACGCCGTCGGAAAGCGCATGCGGCAGGATGTCCAGGAACACAACGGTGAGCATGGCACCCACCGCGAAAGCAACCCAGCGCTCGATCGATTGCAGTTTTGCCCAGAGTGCGATCGCCGCGACGGCGCAAGAGGCAATACCACCCGCAATGCAGGCGATGATGATGGCGAGAAGGGTCATAGAAGAAAGATTTCGCGGTGCTGCGCACACGGACTAATCAACAATTTTAACCTCGCGCTCGTGCTCAATTTCTTGAGGTACTTTTCCGTGCTTGTCAAGCGCGGGCTTTGATTCGAGGATCGAAAAATGCGTTTGCGTTTTTGTCTAGAACGAGCGGTTAACGAGCGCGTGTTGTTAAGTTGAAAACCCTATCGGATGAACCCTTACACGCGGGTAACCCCTGTGCACGATTAGCGACGACGCTCACAAAATTTCCGCTGTCCGAGAATCAATTCCATTTCCAAGAATTAAGGAGAGCACACCATGACACAAGAGAGCATCGCCAATCGCCGTAAGTTTTTAAAAGCCGCCACGATTGCCGGTGGTGCCGTCGTCGGTGCCGCGCCGATGGTGAGCGTTGCGCAAACGCCGACCACGTTCCGTTGGCAATCGACGTGGCCCGCGAAAGACATCTTCCATGAGTACGCACTCGATTTCGCCAAGCGTGTGAACGATATGTCCGGTGGGCGCTTGAAGATCGACGTGTTGCCATCTGGCGCTGTGGTGAAAGCGTTTGACCTGATCGATGCAGTGTCGAAGGGCACTCTCGATGGCGGCCATGGTGTGCTTGCGTATTGGTATGGCAAAAATTCAGCGATGGCGCTATGGGGTTCGGGGCCTGCGTTCGGTATGGATCCGAACATGTTGCTTGCGTGGCACGAGTACGGTGGCGGCAAAGCCATGCTCGATGAAATCTACAAAGGTTTGAACCTCGACGTGCAATCGTTCCTCTACGGTCCGATGCCAACGCAACCGCTCGGTTGGTTCAAGAAACCGGTCACTAAAGTCGAAGACTTCAAAGGACTCAAGTTCCGCACAGTGGGTCTCTCGATCGACATCTTCACAGCGCTTGGTGCCGCAGTGAACGCGTTGCCTGGCGGCGAAATCGTTGCAGCAATGGATCGTGGTTTGCTCGATGCGGCGGAATTTAACAACGCTTCGTCGGATCGTTTGCTTGGCTTCCCGGATGTGTCGAAGGTTTGCATGCTGCAATCGTTCCATCAGTGCTCTGAGCAATTTGAAATTCTCTTCAACAAAACGAAGTACAACGCGCTCTCGCCAGAACTTAAAGCGGTGATCAGTGCAGCGGTGGCGGCATCTTCTGCCGACATGAGCTGGAAAGCGATTGATCGTTACTCAAAGGACTACATCGAGCTGCAAAAAGGCGGCGTCAAGTTCTACAAAACGCCGGACGCGATCCTGCAAGCGCAGTTGAAGGCGTGGGACGATGTGACGAAGAAAAAATCTGCTGAGAACCCGATGTTCAAGAAGGTGCTCGACTCGATGCAGGCCTTCGCTGAGCGCGCATGCCGTTGGCAGAACGACACGGTCGTCGACTACAAGATGGCGTTCCGTCACGCAACGCGCAAGGCATAAAACGCCTATTGACACCTAAGATGAACGCCCAATTAGTTTGGGCGTTTTTTTAGATTTCTGATTATTTCGATAATTAGTAAAAAACTCATCTTCGCCCAATTTAATTGGGCGATGACTGAATAAGTTCGATCTGCATTAAACCGACATCTAGAAGCGTTTTTTGTCGCGCACACTCGCTTGCGTGCAACTTCGACACTCAGGAAAACTAAACAATGCAACGATTGCTTCTCGCCGTAGATCGGCTCTCCACTTACGTCGGCCAACTTTGCGCGTGGTCGATTGTCGGTTTGACCTTACTGATCGGTTGGGAAGTATTCAATCGTTATTTGCTCTCAAACCCGCATCCGTGGGTGATGGATGCGAGCAACATGCTCTACGGCTTGTTATTCATGATGGCCGGTGCCTACACGTTGTCAAAAAACGGGCATGTGCGCGGCGATGTGCTCTATGGTTTTTTTCAGCCGCGCACACAAGCGCTATTCGATTTGATTCTCTACATTTTGTTTTTCATCGGTGGCGTGGTCGCGCTGGTGTACGCCGGATGGGATTTCTTTCAAGTCTCGCTTGCACAAAATGAGCGCTCGTCGATTGCCGCCGATGGGCCGCCGATTTATCCGTTCAAAGCAGTCATTCCGATTGCAGGCGCGCTTTTGTTATTGCAAGGTTTTGTTGAAATCGTTCGCTGCATTGTGTGTTTGAAGGACGGCGAGTGGCCGTCACGCGAACAAGACGTTGAAGAAGTCGATGTCGATAAGTTGAAAGCAATGGTTCACGCCGAAGATATGCCGTCCGCGCCGGTTACACCGTCGAACGCAGGAGCGCGCTAATCATGACGATTCGTAAAGAACTCTGGTTCGGCCTCGTCATCATGGCGCTTATCGCGCTGCCCACGGTGCTCTTCATGCCGTGGGCATCGATGACGCTCGGACATTACGGCCTGATGATGCTCTCGCTCGTTGTGGTCGCGATCATGCTTGGATTTCCAACAGCATTCACGCTCATGGGCATGGGGGTGATCTTCGCATTTATCGCGTACTACGCCGCAAAAGGCGGTGATGCGAAAACGGCTGCGAGTCACACACTCGATTTGATGGTGCAACGAACGTATGGCGTGATGACCAACGACGTATTGATCTCCATTCCGCTGTTTGTGTTCATGGGTTACTTGGTCGAACGCGCAAACTTAATTGAGAAGCTTTTCAAGTCGCTACATCTCTCGCTTGCACGCGTACCCGGTTCACTTGCGGTCGCAACACTCGTCACCTGCGCGATCTTCGCAACGGCAACGGGTATCGTCGGCGCAGTCGTCACACTGATGGGCTTGCTCGCGCTGCCCGCGATGATGCGTGCGGGCTATGACATTCGTTTGGCCGCTGGCGCGATTACCGCAGGCGGCTGCTTGGGCATTTTGATTCCGCCGTCGGTGATGTTGATCGTCTATGGCGCAACGGCGGGCGTATCGGTCGTGAAGCTCTACGCGGGCGCATTCTTCCCCGGCATCATGCTCGCCCTGCTCTACATCATCTACGTCATCATCAGAGCGAAACTCAATCCAAAGCTCGCGCCCCCACTGTCGCCGCAAGATCGTATCGTGCCGCTTACCGCCGTCCCCGCTGCGCTAAGCGCTCAAGGCAAAGCGCGTGCGTTACCTGCATTATTCGGATCAATCGGTAAAGATGGTGCGCTTGGTGTCGCAAAAAACTCTGCACTCAAACAAACGTTAATTGCACTCTTACCTGCACTCGCAATCGGTTTGCTTATGACGCTCGTCTATCGCGCCGTCACGACGGGCGAGCCGGTTGCAGTCGAGAGCGGTTTGCAAGAGATGGGCTCGGCCTCGCAATCGTCTAACGCCGCATCGAGCAGCGACGGATTGAAAGAGCCGCCCGCAGCGGCGAACGAGCTCAAGGAGCCACCCGCCGACGGCGTCAAAGAACCGCCAGGCGCATCAACAAGCGATCTCAAAGAACCACCGAGCGAGGGCGTGAAGGAGCCGCCAGGAGCGACCGCATCGACGAAGATTGATACCGGTGCGAATCCCAAACCCTCTGCCACGACCGCCGATGTCAAAGCGAAGCCACAAGCCGTGAAGCTCGCGGCGCCGAACTGGTTCTGGTGGACACTGGGCGTGATGGCGGCGCTGCTCGCATTTTTCTATGCAACACTCAATTGGCAGCGCTTTGAAATTTTCAAGATGCTGCTCGCGTCGTTCTTTCCGCTGGCGTTCCTGATTCTCGCGGTCCTTGGAACGATCGTATTCGGTCTAGCCACACCGACCGAGGCGGCCGCTGTGGGATCGATCGGCGGTTTCATCTTGGCATCGTTTTATCTCGCCGTGGCAAAACCCTCTGAAGAGCGCGCGCGAATTCTCAAGATGTGGCTGCCGTTTTGGATACTCACGTTTGCAGCGATCGTTTGGTTCGTGCTCTTGCAAGCGGAATTCATCACAAGCGGCGTACCACTCTGGCTCGGCTGGTTATCGATGACAGCGTTCGTCATTTGGTGCGCACTTGCGACCGTGCAAGTGAAACTGCAAGGCGTGCTTTCGGAATCGGTGTTTCTCACCGCGAAAACCTCTGCCATGGTGTGCTGGCTTTTCGTAGGTTCATCGATTTTCTCGGCGGCATTTGCGCTGCTTGGCGGTCAAGAAGTCATCGAGAAATGGGTGCTCTCGCTCGGACTCACGCCGACGCAATTTCTGATCCTTTCGCAATTCATCATCTTCATCCTCGGTTGGCCACTTGAATGGACCGAGATCATTGTGATCTTCATGCCGATCTTTATTCCGCTGCTCGCGAAATTTGGCATTGATCCACTGTTTTTCGGTTTACTCGTTGCACTCAATCTGCAAACTGCGTTCTTGTCGCCGCCGGTTGCGATGGCAGCGTTCTACTTGAAGGGCGTTGCGCCACCGCATGTCACGTTAAATCAAATCTTTGCGGGCATGGTGCCTTTCATGTTGATTCAAGTGCTTGCACTCGTACTGCTTTATGTCTTCCCGGCCATCGGAATGTGGTTGCCGGAAGTGCTCTACAAATAGGCGGTCGTCCGTGAGATCAAGAGCTTGATGCGGACGACAGCGTTGAACGCGACGTCTGTAATGTAAAGTGACAAAAAAAAGAGGGGCTCGCGCCCCTCTTTTCATTTACGGCAACGGTTCAAGCGCGTAGTTTGCGATGCATCGATCGTATCGCGACGCCGAGCACTGCGCTCACCAACAATAACAAACCGAACAAACCGAGCGTCGGCACCGCGATCGCAGGAATCCCGATGGCCTGTTGCGACGGATTATTGCCGGATCCCGGTGCGTTGCCGCCATTGGTATCGTTGCTTGCACCGGTACCACCGACCACGCTGATGGAACCGCCTGCAGGTAAGCTAAATGACACCGCACAACTCAAGGTGCTGCTAACCGCAAGCGATGCCGCATTCGGCGAACAGGTCACCGTTGCAGCCGCTGGCAAGGAAGACGCCAAGGGGATTGAACAGAACGCATTGACCGCAACGCCCGGGCCATTGTTAGTGCACGTCACCGTGCACGAAACCTCGGCGCTGCTGCCAGCCGGCGATGTCGTGCAACGCGTGGTCGATACCATATCCGCGCCCTGCTCGGCGAAGTTGTTTCCCGGTGAGCCCGTATTCGGCACGACGATGTTGATCGCGCTATTCGAGCTGCTGCCTACACTCTCGGCAGGATTGCTTGGCGAGCCGTCAGTGGTTCCAGGCGTGACGTAGGCATTGCCGTAACCTGCGGGCTGCGTCTCGGTGATCGTGCACGTTGCACCTGCGGGAACGCCTGCGAACAGATAGTTTCCGCTCGCATTCGTCGGCATCGACGCCGAGTAGGTAGGCACCGTACATGCGATCGCGACATTCGCCACGAGCCCTGGGTCGACGGTACTGCCGTTGTCGATATTGTTCGCAGGTGTACTACCTTCGATGTAAACGCGGCCACTTACGTTAACGCCCGAGACGCTGATCGCTGTTGAACTCGGGTTATCGCCAGACGCGGGATCGGCGCCGCCGTTGGTGTCGTTCTCCGCACCGGTGGCGCCTTGCACGGTAATCACACCATTGGATGGCGCATTCACGTTGAAGCTGCACGAGATCGACGCGCCTGACGCAACGTTTTGATTCGGCAGCGGACAGGTGCCCGCCACGTAACCAGGTAGCGAAGCGCCGTTCGGTGTTGAACAGGTCGCTCCCACAGCACTTCCAGGCCCCGCGTTGCTGCATGTGACGGTACACGTTACTTGTGAACCTGGCGACACCGGATTCGGTGGTACGCACGACACCGACGATGACATGTTTGCGCTCTGCTGCGCGAAGTTATTAAGCGGACTGCCTGCCGTTGGTACAGTCACCGTGATCACGCCGTTAGCGCTGCTGCCCGCAGTGCCGCCCGCCGTGTTAGCGCCACCTGCGCCTGGTGAGTTGTACGCATTGGTGTATCCAGCAGGTTGCGTCTCGGTAACGACGCAGACTGCACCTGGAACAATATTGTCGAACGAATAGAGACCGTCGCTCGTCGTGTTCACGCTCGCGGGACCGGAGTACGCGTTTGCGGGCGTGCATGAAATGGCGACTTGCGTGACCATGCCAGGATCGGTGGTGGTCGATGTGCCAGTGGGATTGTCATCACTCGTATTGCCACCAGTTTCGCGATACACGCGACCCGACACACTCGGCAACGGCACGAACCCGAAATCGATCGAGTGATTGTTGTTACCTGCGGCACCAGTGGTGATCGAGACTACGGGGAACGATCCAGCTGACGAACCGACAGGGTTAGCAATCAACGAAGCGTCGCTATCTGCGATATCGAACAACGGATCATTGTCGGTTCGCGGCGCATTTGCGTTGGCCGGCTGTGCGGCATCTTGCGGTGAGAGCGTAGTACTCACGAGTGCGCCGCCGCTTGCGAAATCAACGGGATTGTCGACGCGGATTTGGTAGGCCGTGTTTTCTGTAATATCGCCGTTTACTACGCCGATGTGATCGCTTGAATCGGCATCGGCCCCCGTGCCCGACACGAAGTAGTATTCGCCCGCGCTGTTGGTCACAGCGGTCGCTAGCAAGACATTGGTCGCACTATAGAGCCGCACTGTCACACCAGCAATACCCAGCTCGCCCGGATCTTGAACGCCGTTGCCGTTGGTGTCGCGCCACACGCGATTGCCGATCTCAATGGATGCCACATCGCACAACGCTTCAACATCGCCAATCAAGGCAGCTTTCGACAAGCCGGTGATATGACCGAACTCTGCACGACCGGTCGCCCAATCGTAGTGGCGCACCCCCCAGCTATTGAACTCCAAAGGATCGGCGACACCCATCACGATTTCGCCCGTTCCAGGCACAACGGTCAGGCCGCCCGAGAAGAGTTGCGGATGCACATTTCCGCCGCTGATATTTGCCTGCAAATGTCCCAAACCTTGTTCGAAGAACCATTTTCCACCAGGGCCGTCGACCACTGAGTCGTTTACTGGCCACGACGATGTTGCTGGTACTGACGCCACCACTTCGGGACTCGACATCGATCGTGCGGTAGACGTGTACGGCCCCGAAACGCCGTTGTTCTCAAGCGCGTACGTACTGCCGTTTGGATGCAGGCGCAACGAAAAACCGGCTGCCTGAATCGCCGCGTTGTATTGGACACGTGGCATGACGCCGATTACCATTGCACCGTCATCAACGAACGCGATCCCGGTGATCATCGGTTGAAATCCATTGACCGCTGTCGCAGAAGTCACGGTTGCCGCGTTCCACGGCACCATCGACCATACTTTTGGAAACAAGCTGTTAATCGTGTAGTCGAGCGCGAACGTATGCGTCGCAGTAGGCGTCGAAGACGCGTTCAAACCTGTGATCGAGTACTCAAGCACATAGCCGACGAGATTCGCTGCTGTTGCGCCCGCCAACGAAGCGTCGCACACGCCACCCACAAACAATTTGTTCCGATGTACAGTGATTGCATTGGCGCGAAACACGCCGTTGGTGCACTGCGTTGAAGGCAGCGGAATATGAACCGCAGAGGTCGGCGGCGATGCGGTCGATGCGGGCAAGGTGATCGTCATCATTTCGATGGTGCCCTGCCCCATGTTGACTGCGAACAAAGTCTTGTCGTCTTCCGACACCGCGAGTCCACCCAGGCCGTATTCGCCGACGCGATTGGTTGCAACGGAGGACGGATTGAGGTTGACACCGGGAAGCGTCGCAACGTCAACGAACGGTGCCTGCGAGACGAATGTCGATCCCGCGCCGCTGTAGTTCGCAAGATAGATTTGGCCAATTCCCGCAGCCCCTGGGAGCCAGAGGTTGGATGCCATGGCGCCGAAGAACACCCGCTTGGCGCGGCGCTGCACCGCCATCGATTGGATGTTGCCGATGCTCGTGATATCGGTGGTGTTTTGCGCGTAGTCAGCTGCAGTAGGATTCGGCGAATTTGAGTGGTTGAATGTGTTTGGCGGTGCGCGGCGCGCGTTGTAATCAAACGAAACGATGCTCGCCGAAGCGCCGTAATACAAGCCCGCTGTCGGATTGTCCGCGATCAGACTCGTATAGTAGTTTGCAGCGAGCAACCGTGGATTGTCCTGACAATACTCGCAGGGGTAAAACGCGCCGAGATTCGCACTTGTATTCGGCGCAGTCACGAACTGAACGGTGGTGCCGCTACCCGTGCCGCGCGGTCCGGAGAAAAAACCGCTTGGGAGATTAGTGAATTCGAGACGCACCGCTGTGCCGCTTGGAATTTGTGTCGCCGTGAAACTGTAATCACCCGCGCTGTCCGTATCGGTCGTAACGCTTGTGCCATTGGCGAGATAGGCGGTCACTTTGACATTAGCAATACCGATTTCGCCGCCAGTCAGCGAACCGCTCCCGTTTGAGTCCTGGAAGACATTACCGCTGACTTGCGTGAAGCCTAGGCCCGGCAGCAGCGACATCGCGAGAAAAATCGCCGACGCTACCCGCGCGAACACAGCGCGAGCATGCGCACAACAGCCGTGCGTACTTCGATGTAGTCGATACAAAAACATGAACAATCCCCTCATTGGTGACAACAAATACTTTTTTTTCGGACAGCAACGCACCTCTCGCATTTCGACACGAGACAAGTTTCCGATCCGATCGGTGTGGATAAGACGGCGCAATACCGTCGGCGCGCCTACTTCACAGGTGCAGGCGATTCGAACGATTGCCGCGTGTTAGCGATACGCTTCCCTCGTCGATTCATAGTGATCTCCTTTTCTCTTTTTTTGGCTCGGCGCACCGTGGCGCGCACGACGTCGCGACTATGCGACTTATGTGCATAATTTATTGAACGGGAAGCAGCGGAGTAACTACTAGAAGTAGCAGCTACACGTTATTGGTATGCATTGCGCTGAGGCAGCGCTTTAACAACACTCGATCAACGCGCCAAGGCGGCGCTTACATGTCAAACATGTCAAGGTCGAACGTATTCGCGCACGCAATCGCGGGCGCTACGCTTCATGATGCGATTATTTTTTCCGCAAGGATTCGACGATATCGGCAATCGGTCTTGCGGCGTCGAAAAAGTAGCCTTGAAGGTGCGTCGCACCTGCTTTGATGAGCGCGTCGGCCTGCGTCTTCGTTTCAACGCCTTCAACGACGACTTCGGCGTTTAACTCGCGGGCAAGATTGATGAGACTTTGCACCACGGGGCTCACGCCGTCGACGCGTTGAATGCCGCGCACTAGCATGCCGTCGATCTTGATGAAATCGAATGGCATGCGCTGCAACTGACTCAAGTTCGCGTAACCCGTACCCAGATCGTCCATGCCGACCTTGAAACCGTTCGAGCGAATTTCATGCAACAACACTTCGGCGTATTCGCCAAGCGGGGCGCGCTCGGTAATTTCCAAACGAATTCGCCTCGATCCGATGCTGCTGACCCGTTTGGTGAGTTCGGTGAGCATTGCGTTGTCTTCCAAGAGCGCCGGCGCGATGTTAATCGTGCACCAGACCGGCAAGTCTTCCGGAATCGTATTTAGATCTTTCTCGACTAGCTGAACAACGCGATGCGCAAGCGGCGAGGCCACGGCATCGTGATTGAAAATGTCGACAAACTGCGCTGCGCGCAACAAACCGCGACGCGGATGTTGCCAACGAAGCAGCGCCTCCATTCCTACAATTTTGAGCGTTTTGGCATCGATGATCGGCTGATAGTGCATCACGAATTCATTGCGCTGAATCGCCGCCATGTAGCGCAGGCGATCAAGATTGCCACGCGCCAGCCAACTGCGCAACACGAAAAACACCATCGCCATGGCGGCGCCAAACACAGCAAGCATCGTAGGCAGCCACGCGAGCGTTTCGACCCACCACGCGCGTGCCGACACAGAGGCCACGGCGCCAAATGCGCTTCGCTGCGAATCGTATCGCTCGGTGATCAGCCAGCCGTCGGCATCGGCGGCACGTAGCGTGCCGATCGTGTAGATCGTGTTGCGTACATCGTCTTCGGCTCGCGCGATGTTTTGCCCTGGATTCGCGCGCAAAGTGAGACTGCCAAAACCGCTGTACGAAAAATCGCGTTCGAATTCTGCGAGCACTTGCGGATTGAACAACGCATCGACTGCGGAGCCAGCTTCGCGCGAAACATAAACATAGAGCGAGGTATTGTTGGCAATCACGGAGTTGGGCGCAACTTCAACGTGAATTCCCGGTTGCACCAAATGCTGCGGCACCGGTATTTCTTTCGGCGTCTCTCCGAAGTTGGTGCAGTAGAGTCGTCCGTCGCGCACGAG
>JBOFBL010000551.1:0-3283 GCA_051645545.1 Casimicrobium sp.
GGATCGGCAGCGAAGCGCCGAACGATCCACCCAGCGGCGGCGAGTTCGTTCGCTGCGGCGTCGTTCCACGGGTTCGTAGGTGTGCCGAGAAACGTTGTACTGAGGATGATGCGGCACGTGCCGCGTAGCGTCGGCTGCGCTTTGAGAAGTTCGAAGAGCGAACTGGACGGCGTGAAGGGTTGGCTCCAATTTGTCGCGGCTTTGTATACGGCGATATCGAGTTTGCCTTTGTGTTCACCGAGGAGAAATTGCATTCGCGATTCGTAGGTGTTGCCGGTTAGTAGTTCGATCATGAGCGGTTCCGTGTAGTTGGATGCTGCGTTTTCCCAGCGAGAGGAGAGCCCGTCCCAGCCGCTTGTTGCGCTGTCCCACGTGGGGGCGCAAGTGCTTGGCGGCGTCGGGTCGGCCGGGTAGCTTTCGCGATACGCGCGAACGAAGATACTAAACCCGCTGCTTTTACGAACGGGCGCGAAGCGCCACGTTCCAGAGACCGGGTTTTCGATTCGGCTGGGGATGTCGCGGCGAGCGCGAAGCGCGTAGCCAGTCCAAGCGGCTCTCGAAGCGACGCCGATTTGTGTCCATCGAATCGCGGCGGTGCGAGTGAACTGGATCGCTTCGAGTACGCCGGATTTTGCGATTGTTCGCGTCGTGGTGTGTAAGCGAGCGAAGCGCTCGCGTAACACGAAAGAGGAGAAATCCCAAGGGCGCGACGCGTCGCGCCACATGCGCGGCGCGTCTGTGAATTCGGAGAAATTCTGGTCGTTCCACGTGGACGCGCCAGCGTCCCACGTGGAAGCGTCTGGTTGCCAAATGCTTAGGCTCGTGGACGCGCTTGTGGCTGCGTTGGCAAGGTGGTAGGCAACGCCTTGGCGACGCGCGAGGGTGCGAGCGTTATCGCTGAGAGGCGCGCCTACCTTTGCCATGGCTGTTTATGCCTTGTCGCTCGGCGACATTGCATCTGTCACAGCATCGCGCGCAGCGCGTGCGGCGACTTCGCCAGCTTTGGCGGCTTCGGTCGTGACGCCGTCACGAACGAACAGCACCATTGCAGCGGTCGCGATGGTCTGTAACCCGGTTACCGGGTCTACGGTCTTCGTTGCGATTCCCGCGATTGCTCCAAGGATGGAGAGTAGCGCAGTGATTCCCGATTTTGTTTTGAAGGTTGACGAGTTCATGAGTGGCGGTTTCCTTGACTTTTGATAGCGCCGAAGTGTAAGCCGATGGGCGGCGCGGAGTCCATCGACGTAGAAATTGTTGATGCGGTTCATGCGTAGAACGTTCATGCGCTGTACGGCCTTTCGATGCGTGTCGGATCGGTGCGGGGGCGGCGATATTCGACGTGGCCGAAATCGCCGGGTACAGTGCGGAACGTGCCTCCCCAGACGAGCGACAGCATGGCGCAAATTTGGTGAAGGTCGTTGTAAAAGCGTGCGGTGCTCGCATCGGTGCGAAAACACGGCATGCCGCTAACCATCGGGTAGATGTCCATCGCGTCGGCGGCGGGTTTGCCGAAGTGCTGGCGACAATGGGCGCTGCCGGTAGGCGGCGCGTTTGTCACGATCTGGCCGGGTGCAGATCGCCCGAGACGAAACAGGGTTTCTTGCGTGGCGTGGTCGCGATAGGTGCTTGCGACGCAGACGCTGTGGCCGTTTGCGATCAGCGTGCCGATCGTTCGAAGCGCGTAGGGGTAGAACTCGACGGAGAGTTTGTGCAGGCGGTGGCCGTTGGCGAGTTTTTCTTTCGCTGCGGGGATGTCGTCGGCAAGGATCAATTGGCGCTGGGCGACTTGCTGCCAGAACGGTAGATTTTGGACGGCTGGCGCTTGGCGTGGGCTCGTTTTCATTAGGCAACCTTTTTAGTGTGGAGAAGGACGTAACCGGCGATGAGGCCGGGTACAGGGTCAACGGAGACGACTACTGCGAGGTATTCGTTTCCGGTGTGGATTTTTAGGAGCGGATCGAATTCGCGGACGCACATGACGTCGTGAGCGGCATAGCTGCGATCATTGAAGCGGACTTGCGCTGATAGCTCACGTTTGCTATATCGCTCGTAGTATTGGGTTTCGAGCTTTACAGTGTGGATCGGTCGGCGCGGCGGGTCTTCGCGCCCGTGCGTCGTGTTTTGTTCGGTCGGGGGTGGCTGCACTCCTTTGCGGGTGAGCTTTCCGGGCTGCGGCTCTTTGAGTGCGTCTTCATTCATGTGTGGTACTTTCTTTCGTTGTGTTGGTTTTCGAGCGTTGGCGCGCGACGGTCTTTCGGTCAACCGAAAGCAGTCGCGCAATCGCGGAGTCGCTCACTCCAGCGGATTTCAATTTCGCTATCTCTTCCGCTTTTCCGTCCAGCTTTGAGCGGCGCGGAGTACCGGGCTGATGCCCGAGAGACGTGCGGATTTTCCCGGCTTTGGTTTTGTAGAAGCCGTTTTCCATGATCTGGGAGCGCCGCTCGGCAAGCGCCGCGCGCGTGCGCTCGCGCACGTGTTCGCGTTCGATCTCGGCGCAGAGAGCAAGCATTGTGGCGAGAATTTTGCCGTGTAGACCGGCGTCGATTCGTGTGCCCTTGCTCGTGATGTGTACGGTTATCCCCCGATCCACACAGACCTGCAAGAAGTCGAGCACGTCGGCCAGATTGCGCCCGACGCGGGAGAGTTCATACACGAGGAGGTCGGTTGGGATTGGGTCGCCGTTGACGACGGTGTTTAGGTCGCGGTCGCGCCACTTGGTAGCGCCGCTGCATGTTTCTTGGATCGTCCAGTGAATCGGCAGATTGCACGACTTTGCGTAGTTTGCGTTGGCGTGACTTTGCGCGGCGTTCGTCTGGTTGTCGGTGCTAACGCGTTCGTAGCTGAGTGCGGTTCGTGTGTTCATGCCTCGTTCTTTACAGTTGGAGGCGGCTAACTATGTCGCGGCGCATTGCTTCTGGTTTGTCGAATTTCATCGTTTTTGCATATTCTCGCGTCATAGCGATGTGTTGCTTAAACGGTTTGTAGATGATGGTTTCAGCGTTGGTGCTGCTCATGTAGTCGATGCAGGCGGCGAGCGCATTTTCGTAGTGAGCGAGGGTTCGGCCTTGGGCGTCTTCGGTTTTCCACGGGTGGAACTTGCTCCATGCGCTGTCAAGGTCGTGCGAGCGGCGTGCGGCGCGGAGAATATCCCATTCGCGTGCAGTGGGCGTGTAGAGTGTGCTTGCTTTTTTCATAGGGCAATTATGGGCTCTTCTGGCTAGTCGTCAATATCTCCCGATGCTGTCCTCTTTAGTTGTTCGTTTACGTTGTACAAATGAGACAG
>JBOFBL010000552.1:0-16746 GCA_051645545.1 Casimicrobium sp.
AAAGTGCTGCGCCCGCGCTTGCATCACGATTGGCATCTCGTGCAGCGCACCGAAGACATCGAATGCGCCATCATCGGCAGCGAAGCCACGCTCGACGATGAAGAGCGTTTGCCGCATGATGCCGTTCGCGTCTATCTGCGCGCAGATGTTGCCGATTCGAGCGATGCACACACCATTGCCTGGCCCGCGCGTCCGCAAGGCATCGAAGCTGCGCTCAATCGCATCGGTGCCGAGATCGTGATCGCGCGGGGCACGCGCGAAACGCGCGCGGCCATTGCCGCACACAACGCGCAGCCGTTTATCGAAGACACGCCACCGCTACTTGTCGCGCAGCAATTCATCGAGTTTGCCGAGCGCGCGGGCGACAGGCGTCGCTATCGTATGTTGCGCACACCCGACCGCGCGCTGCTGGATCGCGATCCGAGTTATCCCAAGCTCGCCGCGTTCATGGCCTACAAAGTGGTCTCCGCACACGACATCGAACGCCACACGCGCGTTCGGCGCGAGACCATTGCGAGTTTTTTGAAGACGCTATCGTCGGCGAAGTTGCTGCGAACGATCGAAGCCGCGTCGCCGATTACGCAAACCGGGCCTGCATCGGTGGCACAAAAAACTATCTCACCATCGCCTTCGCCCGCACCTGCGCCAGGCGGATTGCTCTCGCGTATTCGAGGGCGCTTGACGCGATAGCGTGAGCTTCTGAACGTGCCACGATGCCCCAGTGTCTTGGTGTCGTATCACTTAATTTCGGTTTCCAGCACCATGCGGAATTTCCCAGTTTAATTGGGGCAAGAAGCATATTTATCTACTTATCGAATAAATCACTCATTCGATTCATCGCCCAATTGAATAGGGCGGTAAAGCCTGGTGTTCATCGATAAATACAAACACATAAAGCAATCCGTCAAAGCCCGTCGTCGTTCGTCACAAACGATTTAACGAGATGGCGCATTGCGCCTACGCTCTCGTTGTCGCCCATTTTGCTCGTGACGTATTTATGAAATTCACCGGTCATTCATTTCTTCAACCACGCCGCACCTTCGTTGTGCTGTTCGTGTTGTTCGTTGCGATCCTCGCGCATCGCGCGGACGCGTTCGATCTGCCACGCGGCGTCACAGCGGGTCCCTCGGTCGGCGGCATTTCCGAATACAAATTGCCAAACGGTTTGACCGTACTGTTATTTCCCGATCCGACGCAAGCGAAGTTGACGGTGAACATCACCTATCTCGTCGGTTCGCGTCATGAAAACTACGGCGAAACGGGTCAAGCGCATTTGCTTGAACACATGCTGTTCAAAGGCTCACCGAAAGTGCCCGATGTTGATGCCGAATACAGCAAGCGCGGCGCGCAACGAAATGCGATCACACGCACCGACATCACAAATTACTTCGGCGTGTTTCCCGCGAGTGACGACAATCTGAAATTTGCGATTCGCCTGGAAGCCGATCGCATGGTTAATTCGTTTCTGAAAAAAGAAGAGCTCGATAAAGAATTCAGCGTGGTTCGCAACGAATTTGAAGCGGGTGAAAATCAGCCGGGACAAGTGCTCGGCAAGCGTCTCTTCTCTGTGGCCTACGACTGGCACAACTACGGCAACTTGCCGATTGGCAATCGCGCTGACATCGAAGCGGTGGACATTGATCGCCTCCGCGCGTTTTATAAAACTTACTATCAACCCGATAACGCCGTATTGCTCGTCGCAGGCAAGTTCGAGCCTGCGCTCGCAATTGTTGAGATCGCACGCGAGTTCGGTGCGATTGCAAAGCCAACACGCGTGCTACCGAAGTTAAACACGATCGAGCCCACACAAGACGGCGAACGTAGCGTCGTGGTTCGACGTAAAGGCGATATTCAAATCATGGGCGCGGCGTATAAAGTGCCCGGTTCGCTGCATCTCGATTCGCGCGCGCTTGCGTATGCGGCGCTCATCTTGGGGCACACGCCATCGGGTCGCCTGCACAAGAAATTAGTTGAATCGCAGAAGGCCGTGTTCGCCGGTTCGCAATCGCTGGGCTACGTCGATCCGCACGTGCTGCTATTGCTCACGGCGCAAAAAGCGGGCGAAAACGTCGATGCGCTGCGCGACGAGTTGGTACGCGAAATCGAGAGTTTTGCGAGCGCACCACCGAGCGCTGAAGAGATGGCGCGCACCAAGCAAATCATCGATAACGGTTTCGAAGCAACGCTCGCGCAAGCGGATCGCGTGGGTCTCGGGCTCTCGCAATACATCGCGCTCGGCGATTGGCGACTCTTTTTCTACATGCGCGATGCGTTGCAAAAAGTAAGCGCGGAAGATGTGCAGAAAGCCGCAGCGAAATACTTTATTCGCGACAACCGCACGGTCGCCACTTTCTTGCCAGAGAACGAACCGAAACGCGCAGAGATCGCCACCGCGCCCGATGCGAAAACGCTGCTCGCTGGCTGGACGCCGAGCGTGCAAATTGCACAAGGCGAAGCCTTCGAAGCCACAGCGAAGAACATCGACGCGCGCACACAGTTTGCAACGATCGGCGGCGTAAAGGTTGCGCTGTTGCCAAAGAAAACGCGCGGCGAGACCGTGCAAGTACGTCTTAACTTCAATAGCGGCGACGAAACAACACTCACCAATCGCAGCAACGTGCTGGGCATCGCGAGTACGATGCGCATGCGCGGTACAACGAAGTTTTCACGCGCGCAGCTCGCCGATGAAATTCAGAAACGCAAGGTGCGCGGCGGTGTCACAGGTTACGAAACCACGCGCGGCGAATTGCTCGGCACGCTTGAATTCGCAGCGCACGTATTGCGCGAACCGAACTTCCCGGAAAGCGAGCTCGGGCTCATCAAGAAAGACAAGCTTGCGAGCCTCGATCTTGCGAAATCCGATCCGGGCACGCTCGTGTCGCTGCGCCTCTCCGAACACTTCAACGCCTATCCAAAAGGCCATCCGTTCGCGCACACGTCGCTCGACGAAGTCGCGGCGATCTATCGCGATGTGAAACGCGATGAACTCGTAAAAGCGCATCAGGATTTCTCGGGTGCGAGCGCGGGTGAGATTGTGATCATTGGCGATTTCGAACCGAAAGAAGTGGTTGCAACACTCGGCAAACTCTTCGCCGATTGGAAGTCGAAAATGCCCTATGCGCGCATTCCGTCGCGACTCATGCAACCGGCGGCGATCAACGAATGGATCGATACGCCAGACAAAGAAAACGCGGTCGTACAAATGCGCACGACCTTTGCATTAAAGCAGGACGATCCGGATTACGCGGCGCTCTGGGTCGCCAACGAAGCGATGGGCTCCGGCAGTTTCGACAGCCGGTTGACCAAGCGCGTACGCGTCACCGACGGTCTGAGCTACAGCATCAATTCAACCTTCAACGTCGGCGTTTACGACGCCGTCGCGTCCTGGGGTGTCTCCGGCATCGCCGCACCGCAGAACGTCGAGAAGTTCGAAAAAGCGGTGCTCGAAGAAATTAATTCAGCGCGCGACAAAGGCTTCACCAAAGAGGAAATCGATCGGGTGAAATCCGGCGCGCGCGCGAGCTACGATCAACAATATGCGAGCGATGGTGCGGTGGCTTCGATGTGGATTGATCGCCTCGATCGCGGGTTGAAGTTTGCCGACTACGAAGCGTTCATCGCGAAAGTGCAGGCAGTCACACCCGAGCAAGCGCGCGATGCGTTCCGCAAATACGTCGATCCTGCGAAGCTATCGATTGTGAAGGCGGGTGACAAGAAAAAAGTGGCAGCGAAATAAGTAAGGTGTAAAAACGCTACCCAGCAATTCACATATTCGCCCAGTTAAATTGGGCGATAAAGCAATTTATTGTCGCCGTTGATAATAAGTAAAAAAGCGATTAGCGCCCAATTAAATTGGACGTGTGTGCATAACGCTGGAAACAAGAATTTCCTACTTTTTGATCTTCTGAGGACGCTTCCAATTCGCAATCGATACCTGCTTCGCGCGACCGACAGTGAGTGCGCCAGGCTCCGTGTTCTTCGTGACCGTGCTGCCGCCGCCAACGGTGCCGCCCGCGCCAATCGTGACTGGGGCAACGAGCACGCAATTGCTGCCGATGTGAACATCGGCTTCGATCGTCGTTTTGTGTTTATTCGCGCCATCGTAGTTTGCCGTGATTGAGCCCGCGCCGTAGTTCACGCGTTCGCCAACGGTGGCATCGCCCAAGTACGCGAGATGATTCGCCTTCGCGCCCTTCGCGAGCTTCGAGTTTTTTACTTCGACGAAATTGCCGATGTGGACTTCTTCCGCAAGCTCTGCGCCCGGACGCAAGCGCGCGAACGGGCCCACGAGCGCGCCCTCGCCGACGACGCAGCCTTCGAGATGACTCATCGGATGAATCACCGCGTTTGCTGCGATCTTCGCGTCGCGAATCACGCAGTTCGCGCCGATGCGCACGTTGTCTCCGAGCGAAACCTCGCCTTCGAACACGCAATTCACGTCGATGAACACATCGCTGCCGCAGGTGAGTTTGCCGCGCACGTCGATACGATGCGGATCAGCGATCGTCACGCCCTCGCGCATCAGCGATTCGGCGACGTTGTGTTGATACGCACATTCGAGCGCCGCGAGTTGAATTTTGTCGTTGACGCCCGCGATCTCAGTTTCATCGTCAACGCTCGCCGTGGCGATCTTCAAACCATCGACTGCCGCCATCGCAATCACGTCGGTCAAGTACAACTCGCCCTGCGCGTTCTTCGGTTCCAAGCGCGTGAGCGCCTTGCGCAACCACGTCGTCGGCGCGCACATGATTGCAGTATTCATTTCGCGAATCGCAAGCGTTGCCTGATCGTTGGCGGCAAGTGCGTCTTTGTGTTCGACGATCTTGACGACCTCGCCGGCCGCGTTTCGTACGATGCGACCGTAGCCGGTCGGATCGGCGACAACACAAGTGAGTAGCGCGAAAGTTTTGTCATTCGCAAGCGCAGCGAGCGATGAGAGCGTTTCCGTTTTGATAAGCGGCGTGTCGCCCGACATGATGAGCGTTACGCCGCCATCGGCGATCGGCGTCAAGCCAACGTCCGTAGCGTGACCTGTTCCGTTCTGCGGCATCTGCAACGCGAACTCAACGCCGCGATCGGCCATCGCCGCGCGCACTTCATCTGCGCCGTGACCGATTACGACCACCGTCTTCTCCGGCTTTAACGCAGCCGCCGCATCGAGCGAATGCGCGAGCAACGGACGGCCTGCGAGCGGCTGCAACACTTTCGGCAAGCGCGACTTCATACGCGTGCCTTTACCTGCAGCGAGAACAATGATGGAGAGTTTCATAGCGAACAGCGCGACGATCAACGATACAAACGATTGTAGGCGGCAACGCGGGAAACTGCGCAAACGCGCGTCGATGCCCTCGCCTATACTGCATGAATGACACGGGGGGTTTATAGCGCCGCAGTCTCTCGCATCGCGATCGGGTTCGCCACGTTCGCTTGCCTGTTCACTACGGCTTCTGCAAACGACGGTTGCGCGCATCGCGGCGATCTCGACACGATTTATTGCGACGAGAATCGCGATCTCGTTGCCGAGCCACCGAAAGATCCTTCGAAGTGGCGCGATCCGCAAACGCTCGTGTTCGCCTACACGCCGATCGAAGATCCGGCGGTCTATCAAAATGTGTTCAAGCACTTCACCGAGCACTTGGGCGCGTGCACCGGCAAGCGCATCGTGTATTTCAACGTGCAAAACAATGCCGCGCAAATCGAGGCGATGCGCGCAGGGCGTTTGCATGTCTCGGGGCTCTCATCGGGGCAGACCGGATTCGCAGTGAATCTCGCTGGCGCAGTGCCGTTCGCGATCAAGGGTAGCGAGCGCGGCCCGCGCTCGTATCAACAAGTGGTGATCGTGAAGCGCGATTCGCTGTTTCAAAAGCTTTCAGATCTCAAAGGCAAGAAAGTCGCGCATGTGTCGCCCTCGTCCAACTCCGGTCACCTCGCGCCACTTGCGTTGTTCCCGAAAGAAGGTATCACGCCGGGCATGGATTACAGCATTGTCTTCTCTGGCAAGCACGATCAGTCGCTCGCAGGCGTGCTGAAGGGCGATTACGACGCCGCGCCGATTACGAGCGATTTGATCGATCGATGGGTTGGGCGTGGGCTGATGAAAGCCGAGGATGTACGCATCATTTATCGATCGCGCAACTTTCCGACGACCTCGTTCGCGCATGCGCACGACTTGAACCCGACGCTTGCGAACAAAATCAAACAATGTTTCTTCGATTACCGTTTCCCGCCCGAGATGAAGAAAGAATTCTTGGGTGAGGATCGTTTTTTGCCTGTTGACTACAAAACGGATTGGGAAATTGTGCGCGAAATCACCAAGGCTTCGGGTGCATCCTATACTCGAAACCAGTTTGAACGCGAAAATAAGTGATTAGATCGCCTACCAATGGCGTGATGACACCGATGACGATAACTAGGAGGATTTCATGAATCGATTGCTATGCGGCGCGCTGGGTGTTGCGCTGGTTTCGTTGAGCGCCTCGGTTGGCACAATCGCAAGCGCACAAGACGCGTGCAAGAACCGCGGTGAACTTGACACCAATTACTGCGATGAAAACGGCGATTTAGTCGCCGACTTACCTAAGGACAAGAAGCGTTGGAAAAATCCATCGACGCTTGTCTGGGCTTACACGCCCGTCGAAGATCCAGCGGTCTACGAGAAGATTTTTCAGCCGTTCACCGAGCATTTGACTAAGTGCACGGGCAAGAAAGTCGTGTTCTTCCAGGTGCAAAGCAATGCCGCTGAAATCGAAGCGATGCGCTCGGGGCGTTTGCATGTGGCCGGCTTCTCAACCGGGCCGACGGCGTTTGCGGTGAACGTCGCCGGTGCCGTGCCGTTTGCCGTAAAAGGCTACGCGAAAGATTTTCAGGGCTATAACCTGATCGTAATCACCAAAGCAGCTAGCAGCATCCAAAAGGTCGCCGATCTCAAAGGCAAAAAAGTCGCGCACACTTCACCTTCGTCCAACAGCGGCAACATGGCGCCACGCGCACTCTTCCCCGCCGAAGGCGCGACACCTGATAAGGATTACACCGTCGTTTATTCGGGCAAACATGATCAATCCGTATTGGGCGTGCTCAAGGGCGATTACGACGCTGCGCCTGTCGCCAGCGACGTCTACGAACGCATGGTGCGCCGTGGGCAGGTCAAAGACAGCGATTTCCGTATCGTCTATCGAAGCAAAAAATTTCCAACATCGAGCTTCGCGCATGCGCACGATCTCGCACCTGAACTGGCCGACAAAGTAACGAGTTGCTTTTACGACTACCGCTTTAACGCAGAGATGCAAAAAGCGTTCGATGGTGCCGATCGCTTCTTCCCGATCAACTACAAAACGACGTGGGAACCGGTGAGAGCCGTTGCCGCAGCCGGCGGTGAATCGTTTGGTAAGGCGGCGTATCAGAAGGAAGCCGAAAGAGAAGCTGCTGCCAAGAAAAAATAGGCGCGCTGTATGAAGACGATTCCCGCAACGCTAATCGCGCTGTTTGGTGTTTACGTGATTTGGGGTGCAACAGGATACGTGTTTGACGCCAAACCTGCCGATGGATCAAGGCCTTACTTCTGGGGTGCTGCCGTGGCCGTTGTCGGCGTGCTCATGATCGCCGCGAGCAAACGCTTGTCTGAATGGTTTGCTGCCGGACTGGCCCACGATAGCGCAACCATCGATGTGAAATTCGGATGGATGCTGTATCGGCTTTTTGGGCTCTATGTGCTTTACGCCCAAGTTCCGGAGTTTGCGCAGGGCGTGTTTTGGTTCACCGGCATTGACTATCGAGCGTCGCTCGGGAACTTGCCACCGGAATTCAGCACATACACATTTTGGAAACTACTCCTTCATGCGATCGTGATTAGCTGCGGTCTTGCGCTGGCGCTAGCTCCGAAACGAGTTGATACCTGGCTCAGCAAATTCGATGTGAAATAGCGTGAGCACGTTATCGATTCAGCACCTTGTTAAGGAGTACATACCGGGCAAACCGGTATTGCGCGACATTTCGCTCGATATCAGCGGCACGGGCATCACAGCGATCATCGGTCCGTCGGGTACCGGTAAATCGACGCTCATTCGCTGTATCAATCGCCTGATCGATCCAACTTCGGGTGAAATTCATTTCGAAAACCAAGACCTCGCGAAATTAAGCGGCGCGGCGCTTCGTGCAGCGCGTCGGCGCATCGGTATGGTGTTTCAGGAATACAACCTGGTTGAGCGCTTAACGGTGATGGAAAACTTGCTCTCCGGTCGCTTGGGGTATGTGTCGACGTGGACCGCGTTTCGTCGCGCGTTTTCGGATGCCGATATTCAACGTGCGTTCGATTTATTGAAGCGCGTTGGGCTCGCCGATTTCGCGAATCGTCGCGCCGATGAACTCTCAGGCGGGCAGCGTCAGCGCGTGGGCATTTGTCGTGCGGTGATGCAATCGCCGGGGCTCTTGCTTGCGGACGAGCCGACCTCGTCGCTCGATCCGAAAACGTCGGTTGAAATCATGGAGCTCATGCGCGATCTCGCGCGCGAGAACAGTGTTCCAGTCATCATCAATATTCATCAAGTGCAACTCGCGCAGCGATTTGCTGAGCGGATTGTTGGCATGAGTGGTGGGCTGGTGGTGTACGACGGCGCGCCCGAAGGGCTTGATGGCGGCATTCTCAAGAAGATTTATGGAGGCGAAGATTGGCTAGCGACATGAATGATTTACCCCAATTTGAACGCGCAAAAAATGCGAGCAGCGATGGTTGGCTGGGAAAAGCTGTCGTCCAAGGTGCAGTTATGGGACTTATGTTCGCGATCACTTATTGGTCGTTTTACAAATTTCTGCAATCGACTCAGAAACCCGACGACACACACAATAAGACGTTAGCTCGTCAGCAAGCGGAGTACGATGCGCAGACTAAGCAAGCGAAAGAAATGATTGATCGGACAAATGCTTACATCGCAATGCAGGAAGCACAGGCAAAGCGGATGGATGCGGTGATTGCTGCTTGGGAAAAGCAAACCGGCATTAAGAAGTGATCGCGAGAAACCCTTCGTTGATCATCGTTTGCAATCGCTGTTTCGCGCGCGCGCGCGCTCCCACAAGATGAACGCGACCGTCACTCGCGCCGATTTCTTCCACGTCTCGATTTGGAAGCGGCTCGCCTACGTCGCGCTAATCGTCTACGTGATCTACGCCGCTGCGACGCTTGGGCTCTCGCTCGAACGCATCGAGCGCGGCATCGGCTACGGCGCGAAATTTCTCTCCGGCTTCTTCCCGCCGAATTTCACGAAGAGCGATTTGTTGCCGGGTTTATTGGAATCGTTGCAAATCGCGTTTCTCGCCTCCCTCTTCGGAACGTTGATCGCGATCCCTCTCTCGGTGCTCTCCGCACGCAACCTGATGCCCGCATTCGTGACCTGGCCCGCGCGCGTGATCATCATTTTGTGTCGTACGTTTCATCCGGTGATCGTTGCGATCATTGCCGTCAAAGCGGTCGGCTTCGGCGCACTCGCGGGCGTGATTGCGCTCACGGTCGCGAGCGTGGGCTTCGTTGCGAAACTGCTCGCCGAGGCGATCGAAGAAATCAGTAAGAAACAAATCGAGGCGATTCGCGCAACGGGAGCTTCGTTCATGAACACGATCATCTTTGGCGTAGTGCCGCAAGTGATGAATCGTTTTATCGGCTTTGTTGCATACGAAACCGATTCGAATTTGCGGCATTCGACGATTGTCGGTGTTGTCGGCGCGGGCGGTATCGGCGGCACACTCTTCTCTGCGTTTCAACGCTACGACTATGACTTCGTGGCGGGGATCAGTATTGCGATTATTGCGCTCGTAATGCTCGGTGAGGTGATACAGATTTATGTGAAGCGGGTGTTTAGATGAGCCCGAACTCCACACACATATCTGTCATCCCCGCAGCGGCGGGGACCCAGTCCGAGAGTTGGTTGATAAATCCAATTTCGTTTTTCGCACAAACATCGCCCGGTCTGGGTCCCCGCCTTCGCGGGGATGACAGCAAGAGGCGCTCGACGTGACCTCCGCCACCTCCGAATTAAACCGCTGGATTCGCTTCACGCCCGCTGAGCGGCTCGCGCGTTTCGCTGTGTACCTCGGCATGGTCGCAGCGATCGTGTGGGCATTGAAAACCATCGAAGTGATCCCCGAGTTCCTCTACGACGCCCCCGAACAAGTCGTCGACATGGGCTCACGTATGTGGCCGATGGACACAGCGCATTTCTGGCCTGGTATCTGGCCGGTGCTGATTGAGACGCTTCACATCGCGGCGATGGCAACGATCTTGGGGCTTTGCATGGGTGTGCCCGTTGGTTTTCTCGCCGCTCGCAACGCAACACCGTTTCCGTGGGTCAACGCGATCGCTCGCTTCATCCTGGTCGCCACGCGATCGATTTCAACCTTGCTCTGGGCGCTCTTCTTCGTCGCAATGTTCGGGCCTGGACCGCTCGCGGGCGCGCTCGCGATTGCGTTTCACTCAATCGGTTTCATCGGCAAGATGTTTTCCGAAGGTGTCGAAGAGTCGAATAAAGGCTCGATTGAAGCGCTACAAGCCGCAGGCGCAACGCGCATGCAGCAGATCGTGATGGGCTACTGGCCGCAAGTGCGTCCGACGTTTTGGTCGATCGCGCTTTTCCGTTGGGACATCAACGTGCGCGAATCGGCGATCTTGGGTCTCGTCGGCGCCGGCGGCATCGGTGTCGCGTTGAACGCTGCGATCGATCTCTTGCAATGGGATCGTGTCTCGTTAATTCTGCTCACAATTTTCGTTGTCGTGATCTTGATTGAAATGCTCGTGATGCAGATTCGGAAACGCGTGATTTGATTTCGTGAAACTCATTGGACCCACCTTTGACCGTTCGACTGATTGTGAACGCGTTTTGCGCACGCTGCCAAAGTGGTTTGGGATCGAAGAAGCGCTTCGCGGCTACGTCGAAGGTTCGACGCGGTTCCCAACTTTTCTTGCCGAGGACGAGACTCGTGCGATCGGATTTTTAACCGTTCGCGAACACTTCCCACAATCCTGGGAAGTTCACTGCGTTGCCATCGACGTATCGCATCGAGGCAGCGGCGTCGGTCGCGAACTGCATGAACATGTCGCACAATGGCTGCGTAATCACGGCGCGAAAACGCTGCAAGTAAAAACCCTCGCGGCCACACACCCGAGCCCCGAATACGCGCAAACACGCGAGTTCTATAGAGCGCTTGGCTACTCGCCACTTGAGGTGTTTCCCACGCTATGGGGCGAGCGACTTCCGGTGCTACAACTCGTTAAATTCATCGATCGAAACTAACTACCGCATCGATTCAATCACCTATGCCGCTCAAAGATTTACCCAAACCTCTGCTCTTCCTCACCGCCGCATACTTCCTCGCAAGCCTCGGCCACTTCGTGCACAACGCAGAGTTTTTGTGCGAATATCCGAACCTACCCGAATGGCTCACGCGCGCGAAGGTGTATCTCGCGTGGATCGCGATCACGTCGGTTGGTGTTATTGGGTTCTTGTTTGTGCGCGGCGGTTACGTTCGCTTTGGTCTTGCGCTCGTCGCGATTTACGCGGCGCTTGGTTTTGATGGACTCGGTCACTACGCGGTTGCGCCGTTTGCGTGGCATAGCTTCGGTGCGAATTTCACGATTGTTTCGGAAGTGGTTGCAGCCGGAGCGTTGTTGTTAGGGACTGGTTATGTGATGCTGAACCGCAATCGTAATTTCAACTGATTGGTTTGCGCGGCATGAGCTATAGCCTTGAGCATCTTTCGCTCTTTGAGCCGCTTGCAGATCCAAATTCTCGCGACGGTACCGCGTATTTCGAACTTCATCCTAGGGAACTGCCCGAGCCGCACGCTTGCTGGCTGGAAGGCTCGTTTTTTCTTCGGGACGCAGCGTTCGATTTTTTTGCTGAGTGTTTTCACTCGGCAGACGAGTCCTTCGACTACTTCTCGTTTCAGCGTTTTGGTGAGCGCGATATTGATCGCTTGCTCGCTGCGCTACAAGAATTTCTCCAGGAATTGGAGAGCCAACGAACGAGGGAAGTCGCTTTTTCGCGCTACGCGTCTTTATTCACTGTCGATATTTGGTCTGATGTCGACACAGCGGCGCTCGCGCACGCCGTTCTTGATTGCGGGAACAAGATGCGGGGATTCATTGCATCCAACACACGCGATAGCAAGTGTCTTTGGGTGCTAGGCATGTGACCTCGCGCAATCGCTAGTGTCACTTGCCCGGTGGTGAGCTCACGCTGATGGCGAAAACTTTCGACGCACGAGCGATGAGTTGTTCAGCGATCGGCATCCAAGCGGATTGCACCACCGCGCCGTCTTTTTCTAACTGCGCAAAGGTGGTTCCGCTAAGTGCCATATCCTCAATCACTATGAGCATCAGTTCCTTGCGCATGTCCTCGAAAAAGTGTTTGTACGTCACGTTGACGGTTTCGGCGGGAAACGTGTAGCCCTTCTCCTTCAACAACGTGAGCACCCGGTCTGCATCAGATCCGGCCTTGGGCATATCGGTGGATTGTCCGAATCGAGCGCGCTGGTGAAAAGGCAATCCCGACATGCGAACCGGTGTGTATGCAGGATGGACCTCGTAGCGAAAATCTGGAAACTTCGGCAGATACGCTTCAAACTGCACCCAGTAGAGTCGGCGCACGCGCTTCGAGGCATCGGCATCGACAAACAAATGAATTTCGCAATCGGCGGCTCCGAACAACACAAACCGCACCGCGCCCACATAGGTAGCGGGCGGGATGATTTCGATGCGGCCGCTCGGATCGCTTGGCGATTGCACGACATTGCCGCTTACGGTGCGCAGTGGGGTCGTCGACTGAGCGATTGCGGCAGAACTACAAACGAGGGCTGCGAGCACTCCGAAAGTTGCGACGATGAGCTTCATGGTGTGTCCTTTGCGTTGTAGCGTGCACTGCGCCCGAGCCAAATTGAGGAAGAAGATATCTGAACCAGTGCAGAAGCGGCGGCGACGCCCAAAAACGTACATCCGGCCGCAGCTACACTTCTGCGATGACCATTTCCCTCTACGGCATCCCCAATTGTGACAGCGTCAAGAAGGCGCGGGCGCTACTCGATTCGCGCGGCGTCGCTTATGAGTTCCACGATTACAAGAAGCAAGGCGTTCCCGAGGCGGCACTTCGTGCGTGGGTACGCGCGAAAGGGCGCGATGTGGTGTTGAATCGCAAGGGGACGACTTGGCGCGCGCTTGATGAGGCGGTGAAAGATAGCGTGGTTGACGATGAGTCGGCGGTGCGCGTGATGCTCGCGAATCCTTCGACGATTAAGCGGCCTGTTGTGGTGAAGGGCGATATGGTCGTTGTTGGGTTTGACGAGGTGGCGTTGCGCGCGTTGTAGGGTGCGACCCTATCGCACCTCGTGTTGATACGCGCGAAGCGCATTTCTCCAATCCGCGTCGGTCGGTATCAATTTGATGGTGCGATAGGATCGCACCCTACCGATCACGCGACTTGCAACTCGCGTACGCGGGTGACGTTTAGCTCGCGATACTGAACGCGTTCGCCTTCGACGATGACGGCGGTGTTAGGTTTAACGGCGAGCCACTCGGGGCACTTCGGGCACGCACGATCTTGCAGCGGTTCGCTCGCGACGATCGTTCCGCCTTCGCAGCGATTTACGTAGAGTGTGGGCGGTTTATCGTCGGTTGAGTAGCGAAACGCGTAAATCTTTTCGCCGTCGGATATCGCAGCAGCAAAGCGAAGTGGCGTTTTCACCGATTTTTCGGCCAATGCGTCGCAGACATCCGATAGCATCGACTCAACAGCAGCAACCAAGTCGTTCGCCCGATTTAATTGGACGATGGCGAGCAAAAACATTAATTCCGAATCGGTTGCGCCTTTGCGCGAAGCGTAGAGCTCATCGGGCAAAGAAGACTCGAGCTGGCGACGTACTTTTTGATAGTCACCGATCTGACCGTTGTGAATGAACAGATACTTTCCGTAGCGAAACGGATGACAGTTGTGTCGCGCAACGGACGTGCCCGTGGTCGCACGCACGTGCGCGAAGAAGAGCGGTGAGCGCACGGCGGCGCAGAGGGCGAGAAGATTTTCGTCCGACCACGCAGGGGTCACTTCGCGATACACGCCGGGTTCTGGGCGATCCTTGAGTCCGGTGTACCAACCGATGCCGAATCCGTCGCCGTTGGTCGTGACCTTCGCTTCATCCGCGCGCATCGATTGCCGCACGAGCGAATGCTGCGGTTTACAGATGAGTTCTTCGAGGAAAATAGGTTCGCCCGAATACGCGAGCAAGCGGCACATAAACTCTCGTGATCTGTCGAGCGCGAACTTCGTCGTGAAGAAAAACCCGCTCGATATGTTTATTTAATGCCTGAGAGTATGACAGACGCTGCGTGCTAACGCTTGCGTTATGCGGCTTCTAGAGCGACACGAAAGAAATCAATGACAACTTCGCAACACTGGCGGCATCGCGCGATTTCGCAAATCGAAGCGGATTTTCAGCGCTCCGCCGACACTCATTTGATCGCGCTCACCTCCGATGCGATGAAAAAGTTCAGCGACGCCGGTATCGATATTTATTTCAAAGACGAATCGACGCATCCGACGGGTTCGCTGAAACATCGGCTCGCGCGATCGTTATTTCTTTACGCACTCTGCAACGGCTGGATTCGCGAAGGGCAGACGATCATTGAGGCATCGAGTGGTTCCACCGCCGTCAGCGAGGCTTATTTTGCGCGCTTGCTTGGCCTGCCGTTTATCGCAGTGATGCCGAAGAGTACGTCGCTTGAGAAGATCGCGCTTATTGAGTTCTACGGGGGGCGTTGTCACTTTGTCGAAAAAGCCGCGGATGTGTATGACGCTTCGCGCATGCTCGCGCGCGAGACCGGCGGACACTACATGGATCAGTTCACGTACGCCGAGCGCGCAACCGATTGGCGCGGCAACAACAACATTGCCGAGAGCATCTTCGTGCAAATGCAACGCGAGCGGCACCCAATTCCGCGTTGGATCGTCGTTGGCGCGGGCACCGGCGGCACCAGCGCAACGATTGGCCGCTATGTGCGCTATCACTGTTACGACACACAGCTTTGCGTGGCCGATCCCGAAGGCTCGGTGTTCGCGAACTATCACGCAACGGGCGATGCGACGCTCTGTTCGAACGGATCGAAGATCGAGGGCATCGGCCGCCCGCGTGTTGAGCCGAGTTTCATTCGCGAATTAGTCGATCAGATGATCGTCGTGAAAAACGTCGACTCGATTACGGCGATGCGTGCGTTGTCTGAGCAACTCGGTCGTAAAGTCGGGCCTTCGACGGGAACTAATTTTTTCGCGGCAATCGCGCTTGCCGAAGAGATGCGAGCGCGCGGGGAGCGCGGCTCCTTACTTTCACTCATCTGCGATGCGGGAGAGCGGTATTTGCCGACGTATTACAGCGATGATTGGGTGCGGGCGCAGTTTGGTCAAAACGTCGCGATCGAAACGCAATCATGAAGTTGGTCTAATTTCACGTATCTGGATGTAGTCGCTTTGCTCGCGAAAAATCGCACGTCAAAACGTCGCGAGGGCTGAGAGGGGCGAACTTTTTCAGCTCACCACTCACAGCCCTCGCAAGGACGCCGCAGCGGATTGTTTAGCCGCCGGGCTTGACTGGTGGCGGGACGATCGGAAAGCCGCCACTGACGATATCCAGCTGATCGAGCGTGAGTTCGATTACTTCGTTTTCATTCGTGTTTTTTGTTTCGCTTTGCATGATGTGCTCCGAGGAAGTTTCGATGACAACGCGTTATTGCGTGGGGGCCATTTCATCGGGACGCGTGCTATTGCGTAACTCTTCGAATTAGGAGTTGAAGAGCGATTTTTCGTAAGCGAAAATAGAAGGTTTGTCTAGCTATCGAAAATGGTTGTTGGTTCATTGCAACTTAGATTGACATCAGCGCTTATTCAGCTGGAATACGCGTCGCGTAGACGATATGAAGCGCGCGCAACGACTCTGCGTTACGCGAATAATCAGTTGCTGTGACAGTGGCTATTAGCCAATAAGACCGCGTTCGACTGCGACGATCACCGCATGCGTTTTGTTGGCAGCATCAAGCTTGGCGATTGCGTTTTTCATGTGGAACGTCGATGTCGCTTGTGAGATGCCGAGAATTTTTGCGATTTCCCAGCTAGTTTTTCCGGAACGAGCCCATTGAAGGCATTCGATTTCACGCGGCGTGAGTTTTGGTGACTCATGTCGTAAAGCATTTTTACGTTTTTCTTCGATACTCGAAATTCGGTTGAACATCGCAGTCGCGGAGAGATACAGCGCGCCCATTTGTGCAATCGGCGTGGTGGCTCCCGATTCAACTTGTTCGGAGTTGCTCAAGCCAACACTCAGCATCTCGCCATTTAATCCGCGCACGGCCAGCGCGATGCCGGAGCCAAGCCCTTGGTCGCGAAACTGTTCGTACAGGGCGGTGAGCCCCGTTTGCTCGTAATTACTTTTGCTCCAAAAAATCGGTTCGACTCGCGATTTCAAATGCGTAACGATTGGATCCTTCATTGCCTCCGTCGGCGACAAGCGACTTTGTTCTTTCATCCATTCTTGGGAATAGGTGCTGGCCAAGAACATGCTGTCGCGGTCACCAGCCTTTGGCGCAAAGGCAGCAATCGCATGGTCATATCCCAGTGCGCGGCCAATTCGTTTCAAGACTTCGAACGCCTGTCGCGGGTCGCCGCTGGCCGATGAAAATTCGCTCAGGATTTTGTCAAGATCGATGCTCACGGGATGACTTTCTTA
>JBOFBL010000553.1:0-12723 GCA_051645545.1 Casimicrobium sp.
AAGAACTTAGATGTTTGCGCCATCGAAGGCCGCATCGCGCAAGTAGCGTATCAACATGGATCGAAAGCCGAACTCAACCTGCAAGCGCTCATGATGAAGCGCCTCACCTGGACGGGATCCACGCTACGCGCGCGACCGAAACACGCCAAAGCCGAAATCGCTACGTCACTTGAACAAAACGTCTGGCAACTCTTCGAAGAAGACGTCAACGCACTACGACCGCATATTCATGTCACCTTCCCGCTCGCGAAGGTCGCGGACGCGCATCGCATGATGGAGGCAGGGGAGCATTTAGGGAAGATTGTTTTGCTTGTTGCGTAATTTCTTCATTTCGAGATGCGGTAATGCTCAAAACTTCGTAAACGCTGTACTTTACGTGTCGATTTTTACGTGATCCAGCAATCCAACTTACAACGTTATCGCCCTATTTAAATGGGTCATTCAATAAATGAAGCCATTTATCGAAAAACATCGTAATTTACGCTCACGCCCAATTTATTTGGGGTTTCAACAGTTAATTTGTAACATCGTCGCCTTACAATTTATCCGCGCGCTTAACGTGCGATCACTCTCGCTAATCCTAAAAAACGGATTTTGGCGGGAGTTTCTTTTTGTTTTTTTACTCGCGCACTCGCAAACGGCGGTGCGTGAGAGATTGAAGTAGTCTGTGTCTTCCTCACCCACTGCCCTCCTTCCTCCGCTCCCGCGTATGGGTGAGCGGGCGCAGCTCGCGCGTTTGCCAGGAGCGGCAACAGCGCTTGGATTCGCGCGTTTAGCGAATGAGCTTCGGGCGACGAAGCGCACGTTGATTGTGGTGTGTGCGAACGCGCAGGAAGTGCATCAGTTCGCGCAAGAGATTTCGTGGTTCGACGGGTCGCTTCGCGTGCGCGAATTCTCCGATTGGGAGACGCTGCCATACGATCATTTTTCACCGCATCCGGATTTGGTGAGCGATCGACTGCAGGCGCTTTATGCGTTGGGCAACAACGACTGCGATGTGTTGCTCATCGCAGCGACGACTGCGACGCAGCGACTAACGCCACGCAGCTTCATCGCCGCGCGCACGTTTGCGCTTAAGAAAGGTCAGCGGCTCGACTCGCAAAAACTTCGCGAACAAATGACGCTGGGCGGTTACACGCATGTGACGCAAGTCGTGTCGCCTGGCGAGTTCGCAGTGCGCGGCGGCATCATCGATATTTTTCCAATGGGCGCGGCGCTACCCGTTCGCATCGATTTGTTCGACGACGATATCGAATCGATCAAAACATTCGAGCCGGATTCGCAGCGCACCTTGTATCCGACGAATGAGCTTTCGCTGCTACCCGCGCGCGAGTTTCCGACGGAAGAAGCCGGGCGCACGATGTTTCGTCAACGCTTTCGTGAGGAATTCGAAGGCGATCCTTCGAAATCGGCGACGTATAAAGACGTGTCGAACGGTGTGTTTCCCGGTGGCATCGAGTATTACTTGCCGCTGTTTTTTGATCGTACCGAAACGCTTTTCGAGCATGCACCAAAGGATGCGGTGTTCGCAGTCGTTGGCGATTTGCATGCGACGTTGTCGGCGTTTGAAAAAGAGACGAAAGAGCGTTGGGATTTGCTGCGTGCCGATGTCGCGCGACCGCTATTGCCGCCGACACAGCTTTACTTGTTGCGCGATGAGTTTTTGCAGCAGTTAAAGGCTTATTCACGGTATGAGTTGAAAGCTGCGAGCGTAGCGATCAATAAAGTCCCCTCCCCCCAGGTGGGGGAGGGTGCCCGAAGGGCGGGAGAGGGGGACGCATCTACCGAAGTTGATAGATCGGCATCCGTGCCACCGGCACCCTCTCCCGTCGCTTCAGCGACACCCTCTGTGAGCTCACGCTCATCTCTCCCTTCGGTCGAGACCGCAACTGCGTTGCGTCCTGCGCCTGTGGCTGGCCCCCTCAAGGGAGAGGGAAACGCCACGACGGCGCGCGCCGTACCCCCACTAGAAATAGACCGCCGCAAAGAACGCCCGCTCGGGCCGCTCGCCGATTTCCTCGCGATTGCGAAAAGCGCGAACACGCGCGTGCTCGCATGCGCGGAGAGCGCGGGGCGCGCGCAGACGATTTCCGAGATGTTTGCTGAGCACGGCCTTAACGCGTACCGCGTGGAATCGTTCGCCGATTTCCAGAACAGCAGCGAGCCTTTCTGCATTGTTGCTGGACCGCTGTTTGCTGGTTGCTCGCTCATCGAAGATCGCGTTGCGATCATCACCGAAGCGGAGCTCTATCCCGCCGCTCCGCGGCAAGCGCGAAGGAAACGCGCGAAGACGAGCAACGTCGATTCGATGCTTCGCGATTTGAGCGAAGTAAAAGTGGGCGATCCGGTCGTGCATGAGGAGCATGGCATTGGTCGCTATCTCGGCCTCGTGTCGCTCGATTTGGGCGATGGATCGACCGAGTATTTGCATCTTGAGTACGCGAATAACGCGAAGCTCTATGTGCCGGTCGCGAGCTTGCACTTGATTTCACGCTACAGCGGCACTTCGCCCGAGCACGCACCGTTGCATACGCTCGGTTCGCAGCAATGGGAAAAAGCGAAACGCAAAGCCGCACAACAAGCGCGCGATACGGCGGCGGAGCTTTTGAACATCTACGCGCAGCGCGCGGCGCGCGTTGGCCATTCGTTCAAGATCGATTGGAGCGACTACGCAGATTTCGCGGCTGGATTTAAGTTCGAGGAAACAGCAGATCAGAGTGCTGCGATTCAGGCAGTGATTCAGGATTTGGTCGCTGCGAAACCGATGGATCGATTGGTGTGCGGCGATGTGGGTTTCGGGAAAACGGAAGTAGCGTTGCGTGCGGCGTTTGTTGCACTGATGGGCGGCAAGCAGGTCGCAATCTTGGTGCCAACAACGCTACTTGCAGAGCAACACTTCACAACCTTCAAGGATCGCTTCGCGCCGTGGCCGATTCGCATCGAAGAACTTTCGCGATTCCGCTCCGCGAAGGAAGTGAAATCCGCAATGGATGGGCTTGAAGCGGGCACAGTTGATCTGGTGATCGGAACGCACAAACTGATTCAGCCCGATGTGAAATTCAAAAACCTGGGGCTCGTCATCATCGACGAAGAACATCGGTTTGGTGTGCGGCAAAAAGAACAGCTCAAGAAGTTGCGCGCGGAAGTCGATGTGTTAACGCTTACTGCAACACCGATTCCGCGCACGCTCGCAATGAGTCTCGAAGGCATTCGTGACTTCAGCGTGATCGCAACCGCGCCGCAAAAACGTCTCTCGATCAAAACCTTCGTCGCGCGCAGCAGCGATGGCGTGATCGCGGAGGCGATTCATCGCGAGCTGAAGCGCGGCGGACAGGTGTACTTTCTGCACAACGAAATCGAGACGATCGAGAACATGCGCGAGCGGCTCGAAGCGCTCGTGCCCGAAGCGCGCATTCGCGTCGGCCATGGCCAAATGGGCGGCGCGGAGCTCGAGAGCGTGATGCGCGATTTTTATCAACAGCGTTTTCAGATTTTGCTCTGCTCGACGATCATCGAAACCGGGATCGACGTCGCCAACGCGAACACGATTCTCATCAATCGAGCAGATAAGTTCGGTCTTGCACAGTTGCATCAGCTTCGCGGCCGCGTCGGGCGATCGCATCATCAAGCCTATGCTTACATGCTGGTGCCGAGCGAAGACGCAATTTCTGCGGATGCGAAGAAACGACTCGAAGCGATCACTCAGCTTGAAGACTTGGGCTCCGGTTTTTATCTCTCGATGCACGACCTGGAAATTCGTGGCGCAGGCGAAGTACTCGGAGACAATCAATCGGGTGAAATGAAAGAGATCGGTTTTTCGCTCTACAGCGAGATGCTCAATCAAGCCGTGAAAGCGCTGAAGGCAGGTAAAGAACCCGATCTCGACGAACCGCTCGGCGTGACCACCGAAGTGAATTTACACACACCTGCGCTCCTGCCGGACGACTACTGCGCGGGCGTTCACGAGCGACTCGTGATTTACAAACGTCTCGCCAACTGCGAAACCAGCGAAGCGCTCGAAGAATTGAAAGAAGAATTGATCGATCGCTTCGGAATGCTGCCGCCGCCGACTGAAGCGCTCGTTGCAGCGCATGAGCTTCGCATCGCTGGCAAAGCGCTTGGAGTAAAGAAGATTGACAGCGCGCCGGAGCGTTCGATCATCGCGTTCAAACCGAAACCAAACTTCGAACCGATCAAACTGATTCAGCTGATCCAAAAGGATGGGCGCTACCGTCTCGCAGGGCAGGACAAGATCAAGATCGAGCGACCGGGTGCTACGCTGACGGAGCGCGCGAAATTAGTACGAGAGTTTTTCCACGCGCTGCGCTAAGCGATTCGAAAGCGCTGGTGGCAATGTAGATGTATGTCCTATTTCTCCTGGCGTACAAACGATTTACATAATTTATTGACGCAACATCTATTTGACATGGTCGCCCAATTGAATTGGACGAGCATCCAAATTTTTCGTTATGGAATGCTTGATCAGACCTCGGATCACCACTGCGCACCAAAAGTCGTTCGTAGCTCGTCGATCGCGGCGTCAGTGAGTGGTGTAAGCGAGTTTGTAGCTGCAGATGAAAGAAGCGCGAGCTTCGCGGTTTCTTCGAGCTCTTCAAGTGTTGCCATCGCACTCGCCGGGTCGCGATGCCACACGTTCGGACCGAGGCGCTCGATCATCACTGCGCGCAGCATTCGACCGCTCGCGGCGTAACGCTCAATCAACGCGTTCACCTGCTCCGCAACTTCTGGCGCACCGGGTCGCGCGTAGCGCACCACCGGAACGCGGCCGACCTTCATCACGAAATACGGCGTCAGCGCGGGCAACAATTCAGGCACATCGAGTGCGCCATCGACGTAACCCGCTCGAAGCGTAAGCGCTACAAGATGCGAGCTGTGTGTGTGAATGACGCAGCGCGTGTCATCGCGTTTGAGCGTTGGCGGCGCGGCAGCGCTTGCCTCGTAGATCCGTCGATGCAGCAGCAACGTTTTGCTCGGTTTGTCCCCCGAGAAATGCGCGCCGTCGATCGACACTTTTGCGATACGAGCGGGATCGAGAAAGCCAAGGCAAGCGTCGGTGGGTGTGATTAGAAATCCATCATCGAGCCGAACGCTCACGTTGCCCGCCGTCGAATGCACATAGCCGCGCTCGAACAAGGAGCGACCGACACGGCATATTTCCTCGCGAGCGACTGACTCGTTCATTGCAACAGCGCAAACGCTTTCGTAAAGAAATCGACGGTGCCGAAGTTACCAGACTTAAGGGCGATGTGCAGCGATTGTCCGTTGACGGTTGCATGACACCAGGGCACGCCGGGATCGATCTGCACGCCGATGCGCATCGATTCGATACCGAGCGCTTGCGTACACGCGCCCGAGGTTTCACCGCCGGCCACGATCAACTGACCAACGCCGAGTTGCACCAAGCCGCTTGCGATTTGCGCGAGCGTTTGTTCGATCAACTCGCCTGCGTGGCTCACGCCTAGTTGCTGCTGAACAGCACGCACAGCATCCGGCGTTGCCGTTGAATAGACGAGCACCGGCTCGCCGCGCTCGACGTGTGGACGCGCCCATGCGAGCGCGTCGGCCGCGAGCGACGCCTCACCCGCCGCCACGCGCAAGCCATCGATTGCAAACGCGGCGCCGCCGCGCGCAATGAAATCGGCTACTTGCGCGTTGCTCGCTTGCGAACAACTGCCTGAGACAATCGCTTTCGCGCCGCTCGCACGTGGCAACACCGCACTCATTGCATTCGGCGCAATCGACCAGTTTTGCGGCAAACCGATAGCAACACCGGAACCGCCACTGACCAATCGACTCCCGACGAGCGCTTTTCCCAGCGTCATCAAATCGCTGTTTGACACAGCGTCGACGATCGCAAACTTGACGCCGTCGTTCTTGAGACGATCGAACCGCTCGCGAATCGCTTGATCGCCTTTGGCAATCGTCGCGTAGTTGACCGATCCAACTTTGTGTCTCGTCTGCGCTTGCAGTACGCGAACCAAATTGGAATCGGTCATCGGTGTCAATGGATGATTGCGCATGCCACTCTCATGCAACGGCACGTCGCCCACGAATAAATGCCCCATGAACACGGTGCGCTGATTGTCCGGAAATGCGGGTGTGCTGATCACGAAATCGCTACCTACTTCTTCGAGCAAGGCATCGAGCACCGGGCCGATGTTGCCCTTCGGTGTGCTGTCGAAGGTCGAACAATACTTGAAATAGATTTGCTCAGCGCCGCGCGCGCGAAGCCAGCGACACGCCGCGATCGATTGCGCCACCGCAAGCGACGGCTCAATCGTGCGCGACTTAAGCGCAATCACAATGGCGTCCGCGTCAATCGGTAGCGCTGACTCGTCCGTCGGCATGCCCATAAACTGCGTGACGCGCATGCCGCTACGAACGAGATTGTTCGCGAGATCTGTCGCGCCCGTGAAATCGTCGGCAATGCAGCCAAGTTTGATTTGACTCATGGCAACGAGTTTACGACTTGGGGAACGAACGTTCGTATGCGCGAACCTGTTTAGCCACAACCCACGAAGTTACTAGCGCATTGAACTGCAAGAAATGCGGAGTCGTCAAATGGTGATCGAACGCCGCGCGATCGGTGTACAGCTCGTACAGAAAGAACTTCGAGGGTGTCGAGACATCGACGCAAACGTCGAACTGATGGCACTCGGCTTCGTTCGCGAGTGATAACGCGGCGTTTTCGTCAATCGCCGCGCCGAACGCATCGGCATGTTCGACCTTAACCTCAAACTCAACGGTGATGACGTACATAGCCAATCAATTCCACGACGCAATCAAGCGCGGCAACCAAAGCGAGAGCGACGGAATGTAGGTGATCAGCAGCACGATCGAGAACGTGGCCGCCATCAACGGCCACAAGTGCTTCGTAATCTCGCCGATGCCCGCTTTCGCGAGCTTGGCCGCGACGAATAGCGTGCCACCCACCGGCGGCGTATAGAGCGCGATCGCGAGATTCGCCGTCATCAGCACGCCTAAGTGAACCATATCGATCTTGAACGCAGCGGCAAGCGGCAGGAAGAGCGGTGCCGCCATCAAGAGCGCCGGTAGCGGCTCAATGAAGATACCGAGCAGGATGAGCGCGATGTTGATAAGAATGAGGAAGACCCACTTCTCGCTCGACACCGAACCGACCCAGGTGGCAAGTGTTTGCGCGACTTGCTCGATCGTGATGAGCCATGCGAGCGCACCGGTTGCACCGATCACGAGCATCACCGTTGCGCTCGTGATAAACGCCTTCAGGAGCAAGCCTGGGATATGTTTGAACGTGATGTCTTTGTAGACGACCATCGATACGAACAAACCGTAGACCACGGCTACTGCGGCCGCTTCCGTCGGCGTGAAGTAACCCGACCAGATGCCGCCCACGATGAACACCGGCATTAGCAGCGCAGGTCCCGCGCTCTTCGCAGCAGCCCAGATTTCTTTCATGGAGGCGCGACGATCGCCGTTGTCGCAACCGGTTTTCTTGCCGTACCACATGCAGACAACAATCAGAGCCAGTGCCGATAGGATCGCGGGCACCAAACCCGCCATCGAAAGCGCTCGCATCGAGGTGCCGCTGATGAACGCGTACACGAGAAACGGAATCGATAACGGCATCAGGAGGGCAAGCGTTCCAGCAACTGCGACAAGTGCTGCGGCGAACCCGCGCGAGTAACCACGCTGAATCATCGAGGGAATGATGAGCGAGCCAATCGCCGCTGTATCGGCAATCGCTGAGCCCGAAACACCACCGAACAGCAAGCAGGAAACGACGGTGACGATACCGAGGCCGCCGGGGAGCCAACCAAACAAAACGCGCGCGAATTCAACGATTCGCTTGCCAACGCCGCCTTGAGCAAGTAATTCGCCAGTGAAAACAAACAGAGGAACGGCAATGAGAATAAAGGGTTCGACGCCGCCGATAAACGAAAGAAGAATGCTTTCGAGCGGATGCTGCATGCCATAGGTCACGACGATGCCCACCGTCGTGGCGAGCAATGCGTACATGAGCGGCACGCCGGCGAGCGCAAGCGCAAAGAAGACCGCGAAGATCACGATAGGAAGCACTGGGATTCTCCGGTCTAGTCTTGCGGGTAGCGCGCTTCGCGAGCGTCGCCGCGCAAGGTTCGATAGCCGTCCCAACCGGCAAAGCAAAGCATCAACGCGGCGGCCAAAGGCAGCGGAATGTATTGCCAAGCCATCGGCCACTCAAGCGTCGTCAGTGTGTTATTCCAACTACTGGCAACAATCTTCACGCCGAAGTAGAGCAACATCAAAAGTACGGCGGCGCAGAGCGCTTGAATCGCAAGATCCGCGACTCTGCGCCGCGCCGGGGTGAGCTTGTCTAGAAACTCATTGATCGACATATGCATGCCACGATGTGCAGCGCAAACGCCGCCCAAAAACGTAACCCACACCATCAGCAATTCACCGAGTTCGGTGACCCAAGCCAAATCTTTGCCGAAGGCGTGCAACACCACATTCGCGAACACGAGGGACACCATCACCGCGCCGATTGCAATCACGACAATATCAACTACTTTGGCGAGCGCACGAATGAACCACGGCGCTTCGCTTAGATGCGATGTAGACAGCTCCGTATGCATGATGGTCCCCTCAAAGTACTTTTTTGTTCGTTATTTCACCGCCGCGCGAATCGCGGCCGTTTCCTTGAGCACGGCATCGACGTCTGCGCCGTACTTCTCGCGCGCCTTCGCGTAGACGGGTTCCACCGATTTGCGGAAGGCCGTAACGTCGGGCTTGCGATTAACCTTCGCACCTTTCGCGCTCATCTCGGCGAGCACTTTCTCGTCGCTGTCTTTGATGAGCTTGCGCGCCATCGGGGCGACTTCCTGCGCTGCGCGTACCACTACCTTTTGGTCGTCGGGCGAGAGTTTCGCCCAAGTCTTCTCCGAAATAGCCACCGGGATCGGGCTGTACACGTGATTGGTAAGCGTCACATGCGGCGCGACTTCGTAGAACTTGTTTGAAAAGATCGTATCAATCGGATTTTCTTGGCCCGCGACCGCGCCTTGTTGGATCGCGAGGTACACCTCCGGTAGCGGCATGATCTGTACGCCGAAACCCATCGACTCCAGCGTCCAGCGCATCATCTCATTCGGGAAGGTGCGCAGCTTCTTGCCTTTGGTGTCATCCGGCGTGTTAAGCGGATCGCGCGTGGTCATGTTGCGAAAGCCTGCTTCCCAGGTTGCTAGGAAACGAAAACCCTTCGATGGCGCCTTCGCGAATTGCTCTTTGAGCCACGCCGAATCGTCGTAGAACTTCCAGCCTTGCTCGTAGCTATCGACGATGAAAGGCAGCATCGTTAAATTGAGCGTTGGAATATGCGGCGCGTACGAACCTGTCGAGGAGACGGTGAAATCGATTCCACCCAATCCGAGTTGTTCGATATTTTTCGGATCGTTGCCGAGTTGGCTGCAACAAAACACCTGTACTTTGTAGCGACCTTGCGTGTACTGCTCAACTTTCTTCGCAAACTCAAGCGCCGCTGTGTGACGTGCGCCTTGTTGCTGATCGGTATGACTGAACTTGAGTACCGTTTGCGCGCTTGACGCAAACGCGAGTGACAGGGTAGTCACCGCCACTGCAATTTTCGTAAATCTCATAGGGCCTCCTTGGAAAAATTAGAGCGTAGGAATAAGCGGGTCAATGGGCGGCGAAAACGATTTCGTTTCAATCCGCTGTCCGGTTTCGTGCGATTGATAGATCGCCTCTTGAATTCGAATATTCGTTAAGTAGTCGGCAGCGGTGTTTTCAGCGCGCGCGTTGCCGAAAAATGCGCTCAAGGCACTCGCCTGCAATGCGGCACACGCGCCACCGCCAAAATCGTCGGCGCTCGTGCTACCCGCGTCGTAGACATGCGCGATCTCGGCCTCACCGTGAGCTTTCCACCAAAGCTGCCCGTCACCGTCGAGCCGCAGGCAACCGTACTCGCCTTCAAGCCACATCTCACCCATCGTGCGACGGGCGTTTACAGCGCTATGATCGTTACAGCGATTTGCATCAAGCAATCCCATCGCGCCGGACTCGAATTCGAACGTCATCACGCCTGCATCCTCACCCTTAATATGTGGGTTGACACGACGCAATCGAGCGCTAACAGCCACGACTTCGCCCATCAAAAAGCGAAAGGTGTCGATGAAGTGCACCGCAGTTTCAACCACGAGAAAGCGCGGCATCGTCTGGAAATACGGTTGCCGATTGAGATAGGCGTCGGCGCCTTGCCCATCACCCGGTCGCAAACGAAACAGCACGCTATGGGGCTTTCCGAGGCGTCCCGATTCAATGAAACGCTTCGCTTCGCGATACCAGGGCATGAAGCGAAAGTTCTCGTGCACGATGAGCGGCGCGCCCATTTGTTCGGCTCGCATCACCAAGCGTTGCGCTTGCGCGTAGGACATCGCAAACGGTTTCTGACAGATGACGGGAACGGCACGCTCGAGCGCGGCATTGACGACGTCAAATTGATGCGCGGGTGGCAACGCGATGTCGACCAAGTCGATGTCATCGCGCAAAAGTAACGCGTTGGCATCGTCGTACACATCGTCGACATCGAACTGTTTCGCCGCCGCCAGCGCGCGGTCTCGATTCGTATCGCACAATGCAACCACTTTCGCGCCGCATTGCCGCCAGCCGCGCAGATGAAACTGGCTGAAGTAGCCAGCGCCGATCATCGCGACGCGAGGAATGGATCGCTTCGATGACATTGCGCTTGAGTTCATGCCACGCTTCGTTGTTTTGCCGCTAGCCGATCGACTACGGCATTGGTGATGTCGGCTGTGCCACTGCGACCGCCGAATTCAAAAGGCAACACTGCATGTGTTGCGAACGCAGAGGCGACCGCAGTTTCGATCAGTTGCGCAGCATCGTGAAGTCGTGGATCGCTATGACGCGTGGCGAGCCAGTCGAGCATCATCGATGTCGAAAGCAACATCGCCGTCGGATTGGCTTTGCCTTGACCGGCGATATCGGGGGCCGTGCCGTGTGCAGGCTGGAAAAGCGCATGCTTGTCGCCAATATCGCCCGACGGTGCCATTCCCATTCCGCCGACGAGCGCTGCGATCAAGTCCGACAAAATATCGCCGAACATGTTCTCGGTGACCATTACGTCGAATGTCCAAGGTTTGAGAACGAGATTCAATGCCATCGCATCGACATATGCACTGTCGGACGCGATGCTTGGATAACGTTGCGCCGTTTCTTCGAATATTTTTCTGAAGAACGCCATCGACGCGAACACATTGGCTTTGTCGATGTTCGTTACGCGCCCAGGCCTTCCGAGTCGCGCTTTCCGTTCGGCGGCGAGTTTGAACGCAAACTCGCACACGCGTGACGTTCCGCGCCGCGTGATTTTCATCGTATCGAACGCTTCGTTGTCGCCTCGCACTTCGCCGATGCCGCGTGAATAAAACAAACCTTCGGTCGATTCGCGCACGAGCACCAAGTCGATCTGCGACGCGTTGGGGTTCGACAACGGCGTTGGCAAACCAGGCATTGCGCGAATCGGGCGCACGCCAGCATAAAGATCGAAATGCATTCGTAGATCGAGCTGCGGAATGATTTCAGTGCCATCGGCGCCGCGCACGTGCGGCAAACCCATCGCGCCGAACAAGATCGCATCGGCACGTTCGCAGTCTTTGAGTACAGTTTCAGGTAGCGCAACCCCGGTGTCTAAGTAGTGTTGTGCTCCTGCTTGATGGGTTACGAGCGTCATATCGACCCCGACCCGATGCGTCGCCGCCTCAAGCACAGCGATTGCCGCATTCATCACTTCAGTACCAATGCCATCGCCCGGCAGGGCACTGATGTAGTAGCTCTTCGTCACGCCTGATTCCTTAGAGTTGTTGCAAGCGATAACGCTCGAAAATCACGACCAGTTCACGGCTCGCGCGTTCGCGATGTTCGCGATTGACTTTGATCGCGCCTGCTGCGTCGCCTGCTGCTAGCCGCTCAACGAGTTGCATATGCTCTTTGGTCGAATTCACAGGCTTCGGGCGCAGACGTAGCGTGAATAAGCGCGCGCGATGCGCGCGATCCCAGTAACCCATCACGGTTTCCAGCAGCAATTTGTTGCCCGATAAGGAAACCAGTGCCCAATGAAATGTCTCGTCCGCCTTCGCCCAGGCATCAAGATCGTCGCGCTCGAGCGCTTCGCTCATACGCTTCGTTGCGTCGATCAGCGGTTGCAGTTCTTTCGCGGTTGGACGACGATTGGCAAGACGCTCCGCGGCAAAGCACTCGAGCGCGGTAAGTACTTCGTAAATGTCCTTCATGTCCTCAGGCGACACCGGCAGCACACGCATGCCATGACGCGGAACGACTTTTACGAACGATTCTTTTTCAAGACGAATCAGCGCTTCGCGCACTGGCGTGCGACTCACGCCGAGCATTTGCGCAATCTCTTGTTCGAGCGCCTGATACCCTGGTGTCCAGATGTTTTCAAGAATGCGATTTCGAATTTCGCGATACACCTGTTCGACAAGCGATTTGGCAGGCACAAGATCTTGTACGGGAATCATCAATAACTCCAATGAAGCGGCTTAAGTCCTGGCACGGGCATCGTCAAACTTGCGATGCGATCGCCAAGCAAACAACCCAGATAGCCGGTGCGTCGATCCGCACCACCGAATGCAATGCTTGAAATGTTGCGCAATGCCTTGGAACGAATGCCATCAAGATGTGGACGCCCCA
>JBOFBL010000554.1:0-27546 GCA_051645545.1 Casimicrobium sp.
AACATTCCAGTTGTTTGGGTCTTGGAAGAAAGCGAGCCACGGAATGCTGCTCTCGGCTTCTTGTTGTGCCGCCTTTCTCTGACCGGGACGGAAGTAATCCTGGGTTTCGAGCAAAGGCTTGGTAGGATCTTTGCCCGTCAACATTACGAAGAGTGCAAGCTGATCAGAGGTAGGTTCGGGCTTGTCTAACAGGTGTCGCCAAGCTTCCTCGCCTTCATACTTTGGTTTAAGCCCCCAAAGAATGTTTTGCCCTTTGGCGCTCTCTGGTGGATTGTCGGAGAAGTAATCGCGCAGCTGAGCCTCGGTCATGTGCCTGTCGGGAGTGGTGATCGATACCGTTGGCCCGGCGTTGGTTGTAGCGCCATAGGCTTCTGGTGCGACGAGCGCTTGCAACTCGCGAGCTTGCGACCATTTGAGCGAGGCTTGCTCGGCGCTATGAGACCCGACAACGGTATTGTCCTTCTTGATCGATTCTGCGATGCCGATGTATTGCTGCAACGTCTCTGCCGGCAAGCTTGCAAGATCATTGCCGTCAAGGGTGCTCTTAAGCAAACGCTTTGCTTCGCTATCGCCGCCACGCTCCGTGATTTCACTGGTCAGCTGTCGCGCGCGATAAACGAGCAAAGTTTGGTCCGTGGTGTCGACGCCGATTTCAAGTGGCGTGTTCGCGGTCAAATGATCGGCAACAATTTTGAAGCGAGCGAGCGCTTCGCCATTCAAGCCCCCCTCGGCATTCATCGCGGTCGTCAGATCGCCAAGCGCGTTGGTCAGCAATTCGCGCTCTGCAAAGGAGAGTTTGTCAAGTTCGCGCGAATTGAGCAGTTGGATCAGTACCGCTTTGACTTCGCTCACCTCGGTGGGCGAGTCAAGCGAATGTTCATAGCGATGCATCAGCTCGCTAATCGATGCGCGGATCGGATCGCCAAACGCTTTACCTTCAAGCGCTACGTCCGGCTTAGAGAACGTAAAACCTTGACCGTCTTCCGGAACGTTGAATTGCGCGTCGTATAGCGCCTGCTTAAACGTCGTGAACTCCTGGTTGTCGAGCTTGTTGTCCGACAGGGCGTGTTCTAACTCGATCAGCGCACGCTCTAGGTCTTTACGGTTGACATCGCTTGAACTTGCGATATCGTCGAAGTTAGTCTGCTCAAGCAGCGTCTGCAGTTGCGCTTTCGAAGCACCACCATTGCCGCCTTCCGACGTGAAATTGCGAATCGCCGCCTCGAATTGAGCCTTCAATTCGCTGCCGGTGGGTGCTGTTTGGTCATCGGATAGTCTCGCACCTTGCTCGGCGGTTAGCCGAAAATCGGCCAACAGATCGGCCACTCGATTCCATTTTTCTGTCGAAATACCGTAGCCGTCGCCCTGTAGCGTGCATTTCGGCGCACGTAAATCGCATTCAAGGTCATACAACGCTTGCGATAACTCAGTGAGTTCTTCGGGGGTAAGCCGCTTGAGCAACTCAGGGTGATCCAGGAGTGCATTCAAATCATCGCTAGTGATCAACGCCCCTTCGGGGATCAAACCAAGATTCACCATCGATTCGTAAACCGATTTGACAGACTCAATTTGCGACTGAACGAATGCGAGATCAGCCTCGCAGCCGCTCGCAAGTGCAGGGGGCTGCGGCAAAGACTCTACATAAAGCGTCGCGACGTCGCGTCTGGCTTCCTCAAACCGCGTACGATCAATACCGATCGAGTTGATGTTCTCGTCTAGATTGTCGTCGAGCCCTTTCAAGATCGACATCAAGCGTTGCTTTTGCTCTGGTGTCAAACCGCCGTGATCAAGCATTTCGCGTATGCTGTCCGTGAATGCCCAAATCTCTTTCGCTGTAATCGCGCTTTCTGGGCGACACTCCTCATTTGCATTTTTTTCAAAGAATTTCTCTGCCCATCCATAATTGAATCGCAGCTTCTCAAGCTCGCGCCCCAAGTCTCCATCCTCCACCACGGGCTGAGTAACGACAACCCCAGGTTGCTTGTTGGATGTGCCGGTGGTGTTCGCCTCCACCGTGGGATATGGCGCACCGCTGCACGAATTGCTCGTTTTCGATAGCGTGGATTGATCGCATGAAATTGTCATGATCGTCTTCTCAAATGAACTTAAGCCGCACCGGAAACAGTGGTCAGCGTTTTTACGGTCGCTCCTTGCGCGACTTCATCGTGACTGAGCACCGGTAACCACGCCGCCTGCATTTCCACGAGTTTTCTAAGCTGCTGGCGAATGGCAGGTTCGGTCAGCACCACGATCGGCGCGGCCACGCGCTTACGCCAACCAACCGCTGCTTCGACTACGCGCTGTTGAATGCGTCGCGATTCATCCGGTGGCAAGGTGAGCAATGGCCCCGATTCAGTGTGTTTAATCGACGTGCGAATACGCTCTTCGAGCGACGGTTCGAGCGTGATGCCATGCACGACCCGATTGGCATCGGCATATCGAAACGCGATGTATTTACGAATGCTCTGCCGCGCGGCGTTGATTAACGCGTTTTCATCGTGGGGGCGCTGCGCTGTGCGCAGCAATGCCTGGAAGATAGAGCGCAGATCGCGCAGCGGCAGTCCTTCCGAAAGCAATGCACGTAGTACTTCCGAGAGTTTGGTGAGCGGCACCACAGCAAGCGTTTCACGACTCAGATCTGGCGCATGCTCCTCGCAGGCCGCTACCAGACCTTGCGTCTCTTGAACGCCGAACCATTCGTGAGCACTCAAGCGCAGCGCCTCCATCGAGAGCGACGCGAGTGCCTCCTCGGCGGCCATCAAGGTGATGCTGCGACTGCGCAGCGACTGCGCGCGCGCGTTGTCGAGCCAAAAACTCTCGCGCGACACCAAGAAACTCGTCGCGAATTCGCCGGTATCCTCTATACCGCTCGCAATCAGTAATTCGCGCGGGGCAACAGCCAGCGTTTTATCGAGTGGCAATCGACGGTCGGCAAACGGCACATCGTTGGCAAGCACGCGCAATTGATCATCGTCGTGCAGCGAAGAAGAAATTCGAATGGACAAGCCAGGGAAGGGCACGCCCAGTTCCTCGGTTAGCGCCTCGCGCGATTTCGCAAGTGCGCGATCGAGCGCACCACGATCGAGTTGCCACGCTAGTTTCTCCGAGAGCAACAGCGTTACCGGAAGCGCAGAGGCGGGATTGCCTCGCTCGAACATCGCCACATCGCGTTTCGCACCGGCGCGACCCAACGCCGCCGTGCGCACAAGTTCAATGCCCTGCGCTTTGGCCTGCGCAGTGCGCGCAACGCGTCGTCCCCAAATCACCATCAAGATGCCAAGCGGGATGAACACAAACCACGGGAATCCTGGCACAAAAGCAAAGAGCACCGTCATACCACCGGTTAACATCAGCGCTTTCGGTTGCCCGACAATTTGAGCGCCGATTTGCGAGGCCATACTCGACGACTCGCCTTTTTCTACGCGCGTCACGATCACGCCGGCTGCGAAAGCCACCACCAAGGCTGGTAGTTGCGACACCAAACCATCGCCGATCGACATCACCGAATAGCGATGTACGGCATCGCCAACTTCCATGTTCTTCATCAACACGCCGATTGCAATGCCACCGACCAAATTAATGAGAACAATCACGATGCCGGCGATGACATCGCCCTTGACGAACTTCATCGCGCCATCCATCGCGCCAAACAGATGACTCTCGGAGGCAAGCGCGGCGCGCATCGTGCGCGCCTCTTGCTGCGTGATCACACCTGATCGCAAGTCCGAATCGATGCTCACTTGGCGCCCCGGTAATGCGTCGAGCGTAAATCGTGCCGACACTTCGGCAACACGTTCCGCGCCTTTGGCAACGACAATGAACTGCACGATCGCGATAATCGCGAACACGACCAAGCCCACCACCAGGTTGCCACCCACCACCTGCATGCCGAATGCTTCGATGATCTGCCCAGCATAGCCATTCAAAAGAATTTGTCGCGCCGTCGCCACGTTTAAGGCGATGCGAAACAGGGTCGTGAACAGCAGTAGCGCGGGAAACGTAGAAAACGCCGTGGGCTTATCGATATGCAGTGCATACACTAACAAACCGAGTGCGGCCGCAATGTTAAACGCAAGCAGCACATCCACCACCATCGGCGGAATCGGCAACACAAACAACCCGAGAATCATCAGCGCCAGCAACCCGAAGGCCATGTCGGCGCTTCGAGTGAGCTGAAGTATCAATTTACTTTCGGATAGTTTTGTGCCGCTGCTAGACATATCGGATGCACGTGCAGCTTACGCTGCTAGCTTTGTTCCTCTTCGGAGCCAACATCTTTGTCAAGATATGAGTCGGTAACGTTGCTATTGAAATAGCCTTCCGCAACCTTCATGATGAAAGGAAATTTGTTTCCTTCGTCCGATGCTTCGTTTTTTTCTGGCTTCGACGCAACGGATGTCGGGTCGACGATAGTGGGCACGATCGGGGCATTGTTGTCTGTGCCAGGAGCGATAACGCCATTAGAAATTTCCATTTTTGTCCTCTATCCCGCTGGGATTGGTTTAGCCGCCTGACTTGCAACCTGTGCGGCGATTCGAATGATGGTGTTGGCGAGCGACAACTGTAGTTGCGCTTCCATCAACACTTGTTGCACGTAGAACGAGCCTTTTTGATTGAGGCTACCGTCTTCGTTGTAGAACTCCTCGTTGCCATTGCCCTCCATGATGTCGCGAGCCTCTTTGGTTTTCGCGTCATAGTTGGCAGCGGCCATACCGACGACAGCCTTTGCATTGCTATCGAGCATGCCAACGGCCTTGGCATCATGGATTAGCGCCTGGTACTCGCCGTCCAGCGATTCGAGCTTATCCAACAACGCCTTTGCTTTTTCGTGATCGCCCGACGCTAGCGCGCTGTTCGCCTGTTGGATCAAGCTTTGCTGTTGCTCATTGAGCTCATTAGCGCGGTCACAAATGGCCTGTGAATCTTTCTTCACGATCGCATCGAATTGGTTGGTGTGCCCCGCGGTTTCGACCGCACCGGCGACGGCGGCGGCGCCAGCCCCGCAGGTCAGCTTCTCTACGTAATCAAGCGTTAGGTTGATTACTTCTAAATCCTTGGCAATATCCGACTGCGTAGAGAACTTACCGTCACTGTTGATCCGGTCTATGCTGGAGGCATACTTAAATGAAGTCTCCATTTGATCGAACAGGTAGTTAATCTCATCGCGATCTTCGGTCGATGCTTTGCTCGTCAATCGGTTACGTAGTTCGCGCATGTCGGAGCGGATCTTTGCAGCATCGTTGTATGCGTTGCAGCTTGGATCGAAGTCTTCGATGCGCTCCTTGAGCGATTCGACGCTCACCGATTTACTCGCGCACGAATTGACGGTAGGGCAATGCTCGACCGTTGAGACCGTGGGGCTAGTCTTCGTTGTTACACTAGTGATTGATCTCATTTGTATTCCTTGAGATAAAGCGTGAAAAGGCTTTAAGCGACCGACATAGGTTGCCTGCGCTAGAGCTAAACGACGTTTTCGCTGTTTGCGCCAGATGGGATAGTTTGGCTCGGACCAGATTCTTGCGCTGGATACAGCTCAGGAATCTTCTCGAAAGTGTATGTTTTGAGAGTTAACTTCTCGTCAGAGGTTAGATTTAGGCTATCGATCGACGCAGAAATGACCGTCCACGCATCTCTTTGCTGTTTTGTGAAATTGGACGTATCGAATTGTGTCGCAGAGGATTGATCACTCGTCGACTCTTGAGCCGTAGCATTGTTGGCCGATGTCGTACCGTTTGAACTTGTTTGACCAATCGTGCCGTCGATAATGCTAGTAATCGTTGTCGCGAAGTTTTGCAATGTTTCGCTCGACACGTTTAGGCCGAATGCGCTGCCAACAATACTGACTAGACTCGCAATTGCACTAACAATTTTTTCCGTGCTTGACGATCCATCGTTTTGATTGCTTGCGTCGTCAGTCGCTTTGTCCGAATTTGTTTGCGCAGTTCGATCATCATCGGCCGCAGACAAGGTCGCGATCGCATCGACCGTGCGCACGCGATCGTTAGGATTCGAATCTGCAATGACTTGCAGCGTCTTCGCATCCAAATTGTTAAGCGTTTCTTTGGCGGTTTCGGGAAACGGCGAACTCGTAGTCGACTCATAGCCTTGAGAGATCTTTTTGATCAACTCGGACTTGTCATATACCTCCGATGTTGCGTTGTTAAGCTGATTACCCTCGGCGCTCAAGGTAGGATTGGTAGCCAGATTGTCCAAGAAGGGCACGGACGCCTTATCTACACTGCCGGAGAAGAAGTTGCTCGCTGCACTGCTAATGGTGTCTAAGAGACTCATCACATCACCTTTGCGTTCGTTGATACCTCCGACTTGCTTTGCAATCCGCGTGCCAGTTAAAACCATGTCTCCGATATCAATGAGTGTTACTCACAAAGTCGCTGCGCGGCAGTAAATCCGTGTAATGCCCTCAACACGAGCGTATGAGCTTGTCGCGCTCAATCAATTGCAGCGCTATCGGCGAGCCAATCGAACCGTCGCCATCGGCCAAAAACCGTGGGTTCTCAAATTAAAGACAGGCAGCTGCACTGCGCCTCAGTACGAGCATTGACGCGACTTTGCGCGTGATAGTGTCAGGCTGGATGGGTTAGAAGGTATCCCGGGCGCTTACTTGCAGTTCGACACCGTCTCAAATTTCGAACTCGCATCAAAGCCCCGTCTAATCGGAACTTCAAGTCATGCAGCGGTGCATTTACCGCGCTTCGCTGCTGTTGGTTGTCTCATTTTTCGAACACTCCATTGAGCGTTGCTCACAGCGATCCATGCATCGTTTCAATCGCATGAACGGGTTGGAACTGCACTTCATTCTCAAAACTCAGACACCACGTAACTACGCAGCATTGCCCTATGTCAATGCGGTTACACGCACGACATCATGGCGACTAATCGAGCGCATTACCGCTACAAACTTCTGCTGCCGTTCTCAAAAATCGCACACGTCTGTACGCCAATGAATACAACGCGTTGCGTCCATCATGCAGCGCACCAAGGTTGGCACAGCACAGTCGCACCGTCTCAAAAATCGAACAGTGCCGCGCGCCGCAAGATCAGCGCGTGAGGTAACGCAACGCGCGCTATATCGCGACTCAAGGAGCGACTGCGAGTCGTGTTTCGAAGCTTTGAACACGCTGGCACGCGCTTTGCAATGCCTGCGGTGTGCGCGAGTAATCAATTTGGGCTTCACTGGACAAACAGTGAATCACATTCAAAGAGGAGCGGTTTCATGGGAGCAGTGTCATCCAGAGACAATGTGACCGAGCAATCCACGATCAATTCAAGCGTGATTGGGCGCGAGTCGAACTCAACCGATTCGTCGTTTGCGCATCGCGTTAGCGAAGACTACAGAAATCCGAGTGACGATAACTCAACCAACGAGCAAGTCGCAAAGGATGCCAATGCGTCGGCGGCGTATTCGTATGTGAAGCAATCCGACACGCTTGTTGGCAATAGCGCGAAGACAAAACTCGCCGACGTACCAGTTGCCCCCGATACGACGCCTCAAGCAGCGCCGGAAAAGAAACCTGGCAAGAGGAAGTCGAAGAAAGAAATGGCGGCCGATATTGGTGCTGCCATGGCTATGCCCTCTGCACGCACAACAGTGAGCGGCGACGGGACGACTGGCATGACCACGATGGTGATCGTGGCAGACGAGAAAGCAGGCACCGCGAAGAGCGGTAGCAAACGCGAATCTGATGAGCTTTCGCCCGAAGAGGAGCGTATCGCGCAGGCGATGGTCGATACGCAAATGAAGATGTTCATGTCTGAACAATTCAACTCGATGGCAGCCTCGCAATCGACTGTCGTGCTCGACCCGAGTGAATCCGATGTCGACGGCGAATACGGCGAAATGCAAACTTCGATGCCAAGCGATCTCAATGAGGCTCGCGGCACCACGCAAGCGCGAAAGACGACCGACGCATCCTCGCTCTCCGCGCAGGATACGAACACAGTGATCAATGCGAGCGATGCACAAACCTCAACGCGAGACAGCGCTCAAAACATTAGCGAAACACAGGATGGTTCTTCTATGTCAACTTTAGTCAAGAGTTCAGCCACTACTGAAAGTGCGGCGCAGATTTATGACGCCGTGTTAGATAAAGTCAACACACTACTCGCACCCATTAAGCCCGCCGGTGACGATAGCCAATCGGCGCTGAACCTGCTTCAGCAAGGCCAGCTCGATTCATTCGTCGGGCCGCTTACCAGCGACGCGCTCAATTTGGTGAGTGCTTCTGCGGCGCAGCAATTTACCAACGCTGTGAGCAACAGCCCCGTCGGGCAGGGCGACGCGGCCTTTAGTTTGGTTGCGCAATCGATTGGAGAAATCGCCGCGCTGGGGATAAAGTCTTTCTCTGAATTAGAGGTTACGTCGACTACGTCCGGGCCCGAGAATTTCCATGATTCGATGGACAAAGTTCGCGACTTCATCAATCAACATATCGACGTTATCGCGGCGGCGGGTGGTGACAAAGGGGAAAACTATCAAAATCTCCTTTCGAAAATCGAAGAAATCTTCGTTGCTGCTTATGAGAAAGTGCCTGTTCAAGACCAAAATGGCCAGACGCTTTGGGACAGCACTGGAAAGGCAGTGCTCGAAGATCGTGGTCTGTCGCAGGAAGAGCTAATGTCGCTCTACGTGATGGCGAAGGAATTGCCTTCTGCAGCCATAATCGATTTAGCAACTACTGTCGGGGCGGACGATCCATCGCTCACCAACGTGCACGCGTTCATAAGCAATGCAGCGTCCCAAAGTTCACCGATGGAAAGCTTATCGCTAAGCCCATCGGACATGCAAAATATTTTGATTTCGCTGTCAAACGATAAGAACAAAGCGCTAGCCCTCGACAACTCCACTGCGAACCTAGCGAATCTTGAGGCAATTAATCAAACCTTATCGCAGCTGCAGCCAGTGCTGATGCAAAACCAAGCCATGTTGAGCGCTGGTGCGGCTGATATTGATGCCAAGTTCTTCGAAAAGATTCGCGACGACCTTATCGCAAGCGCAAAGGCCGACGGTTCGGTAAATGCCGATGAAATACAGGATGCAGTCATCCGCACCGAAGAACTGAAGATGACGGTCGAAAATGCAAGCTTCGACATGCGTCACTCTGCCGGCGGTCGTGACGACGTCATTGCCATGTATCTCAAAGATCAGCTGGTCAGCGAAAGCTCGCAGGCGCTCACTGCAAACGACATGGTGGGTATCAACCTGCAAGTGGAGGCCAGAATGGCTTCGCTTTCCGAGCAAGACAAGCAAACGCTGTTCGGTGAAGCGCTTGCATCGGGCAAGAGCTTTATTCCATCGATCAGCAGTATTGCAGCCGGTATGGTCGAGGATGCGCAAGCGCTGCTGGGTCGTGAACTGACGGCTGATGAAAAGCTTGACTTGCAATCGCATCTCACCGAGATCGCGTACGAAGCCAGCGAAGCGCTCGCTGAGCAAGAGGCAGAGGTGCCTATCGTTTCGATTCCGATCAGTGTTCCCGGCGTCGGCAACGAAAACGGCGAGGGCGAAGAAGAGGAAGAGGCGGCACCGACTACCAACCAAACGCCGACGACACCGACCACACCGACGACGAACGGCAACACGCCTACCGCGCCGCTCGGCACGGACTTCCAAAAAGAGCTGGATGCCTTCGTTGCCAGCGCTGGCAAAGATGGCGTGATCACCGACGTCGAGAAATTCGGCTTCCTTGCCGAACAACTCTTCGGCACGGCGGAGAAACTCGCTGCTGACATCAAAGCGCTACCACCGCAGGTGCAAGCACTGCTCGCGAGCCTCATGGGCGGCCCGCTGCCCGGTACGGTGCCGCCGACGACTACGCCGCCTGTGGGCAACGCGCCTCCTCCAGTGGGCGCTACGCCGCCGCCGTCACCGGTGCCTGCTCCGGCTCCAGCACCCACACCGGTTGCGAAAGACTACACCATCAAAGAAGAGATGGTGGGCGACGAAAAACGCTACACCGTCGATATCGATTCGAACACTCGCTTCGTGCTTTCGCAAGAAAACGAAGGCAGTTGGACGCGCTACGAAAAGGTCAACGACCAGTGGTTCGAAGTTATGGGCTCTGCAGGCGATCCGCACAACTTCGTAGGATCAACGAAGTTCGATGTGACAAGGAACTATGCAATGGTGAGTCAAGACATGGTCGTCAACGCTAAGACTACTTATGACGGTAGTGGTGCCCCAGCGTTCAATGATGATGTGTCCTTCAAAGTCGTTGACGATGACACAGGTAAGGTGGTGCAGTTTACGGTGAACAATTTGCATGATGGCGATATCAGTCTCACGCAAGATCGATTCACAGTGGATTCGCAGGCCCTCAACAAGGTTTGGATCGATAAAGACACGAATACCGTGTTCCGCGACAAAGACCTGACCGACAACATCGATCTTGAAGTCGTTAAGAGCGGCGGAGTGTTCGATAGCAACGGAAATTACTCGGGGCCGATCGCCTACACCCACTTGGATGTTTCGCGCGCATCGAACTTCGAGAAAGAAGACTTCTACAACATGCTCGACTCAAGGATCGTGTCTGGTTCAGCAAAACTGAACAGTGCCGCTAAGGAAGCCGAGCAAGAAGTCACCGATGCCGAACTTAAAGAAAAGCAAACGGAAATGCAGGGCGCGCAATTACGCGGTTTCATGCAAGACCTCAAAGCTGAGAACGATGAACTTGATGCCGAACAAGAGGCACAGGGTTAATCGCTAACGGTCAGGCGATTGGCTCGGGCGCCCCCACCCCGTTCCCCCAACCCGAGCCAATCGCCGCCCTTTCTTTACGCGAAGTCGCTGATCTCTAGCAAATGAATCACACCTCTCCACCCAGTTTACGAGCGCAATCGATATGAAACGATCGTATAAGTTAATGAATTCAGTGGACCGGATTCGTAGTAGCAACGGAGGCGGTAATCGTGCAGATCTCATTGCGCCAGAGACGTTTCAGGATTTGGGTAACCCGGCTCAGTTACTTGCGAAGGCTACGGATGCTGGATCATCGTCCAACAATATCGAAGGCAAAGTTCCAACATCCCAACAACAAATTGCATACCAACCTACCTATCGGGTAGGGGAGGCAGCAGATAGAGCCGCAAATAGCGGAGGCTCTGGAAACAGCGGCGGCTTCAGCCTAGAAAGCGCGCTGGCCACAGCAACTGATTTTGCAAAACAGGGCGCAGCGATCGGTGCGCTCTTCGGCGGCGCAGGTGCAGCTATCGGTGGCGTTGTCGGTGCCGTCGTTGGATTCATTTCGAGCATATGTTGAATCACAAGCTAACGAAGTTGGTTGGCTTTCCCACCTCGCGCCGGATGCATTTGCTGCGCATACGTGCGCCACATTTGTTATTTCGTCTAAGCGCCATGCTCTTTGCGGTGATCTTCGTGCTGCTGGCAAACAAAGCCAGCGCAGTCGAACCTCCGTTTTCCCGTAAGGTTGCCGCTTACGCTGCTGAAGGCACGCCACTTGTCAATTTCCTGCTTGATCTGATGAGTAGCCAGGGCGTACCTGCTGTTGTCAGTGAGGCGGTGGGCGGTATGGGAGCCAAGGTCAATGGCAAATTTCGGCAAACGCCCCAGACCGTACTCGACGAAGTGTGTCGTCAATTCGGCTTGCAGTGGTATTACGACGGCAACGCAGTACACATTCACCGTGCAAGCGAATCGGCATCGCAAATGCTTTGGATTGATCGCGGCGATTTTCGACGGATCGCGCAATTCGCCAAAGACCTTGGCGTAATCGATAGCCGTTATGTGTTCAAAGGCTCCGACACCGATCCCTATGTGATGATCGCGGGTCATCGTCGCTATGTGGAGCGGATGACGGAAATCGTCGAATTCGTCGCTGCTTCACCGTTGAAACAAGCGCGTCCACTCGAATTCAAAGTCTTCAAACTCAAACATGCGCGCGCAGCCGATTCATCGATCAACGTCGGTGGCAGTGCGATGGCAATACCTGGTATTGCATCGCTCGCCAACCGCATTGCAAGTCAAATGCAACCGGGCGAAATCAACAAAGTTAACGGTGTTGGCCCAAATTACATGGGCCGTATTGAAGGTTTAAGCGGAAAAGGACTTGCTACTAGAAAGCAGGAATCGTCCAAAGAAAACAAGACATTGCTTGAACGATTTGGCGGGAAAGATCAGACGCCTGACAAGAGCGACGACCGCAGCGGCAACACCCGTGGCAGCAGCAGCGAGGCGAACGCGCAGCGCGAAGCCGCCTATCGCGCAAGCAGTGTCTCGGTTATCGCCGAGCCGCGTATCAATGCCGTGTTGGTGCGCGACGATGCTTCGAAGATGAGTTTGTATCAATCGTTGATCGAAGCGCTTGATGTGCCCACCGCGCTCTTCGATATCGAAGCCACCATCATTGACGTCGATTCATCGAAGCTCGAACAACTCGGCGTGGAAATTCGCTTGCATGGCGGATCGAAACTCGATGCACTCGCGATACCCGGTGCGAGCGGCAGTGGGCTCGGTTTCACCGACAATCCCTCAACACCCGCGCAGGGCACTTTCTCATTAACGGCGCTTGCAGGCTCCGCGCAACGCTACTTAATGATGCGGCTTACTGCGCTTGCGCAGGAAGGCGATGCGAAATTCGTGTCGCGGCCCCGCGTGATCACGATGGAAAACCAACTCGCGCTGTTATCGAACAGCGAAGAGTTTTACGTACCAGTCGCCGGTCGCGATTCCGCAGATTTGTTTAACGTGAGTGTCGGTATGTCATTTCAGGTGACCCCGACGCTGGTCGGTGAACCTAACAAACAATCGGTAAAACTCTACGTGCAGATTGCCGATGGTGTCACCACCCCGCAACTCGTCGGTTCCATCCCGCTGGTGAAACGCAATCAACTCTCGATGGAAGGTATCGTCATGCCGGGACAGAGTTTGGTGATCGGCGGCTATGCGGTAGAGGAATCGGGGCAGGGCGTCGAGAAAGTGCCTGTGCTGGGCGATATCCCGGTACTTGGTGCGCTGTTCAGAAAAACAAACGATCGCAGCCGTCGCACCGAACGCCTCTTCATCATTACGCCACGCTTGCTTGATCTCGATCGCGTTGCGGATTCGCAGCAAACTCTGCCCAAGCCCGCGCTTATCGATCCAGTGAGTTTCGTGATTCCGGCTGACGTGTCGGCGATACCTGCGACCGACGCTGCATCAAACGAAGCGAATCAACCATCGTCGAGCAAACCGGCTCGCGGCGCGAAGCGCCCTGTGCGTACACCATTGAATGGAGCCAAGCCTTGAGCGCAGTACCGCTTCGGCTTGCCGCCTCGCAAGGGCAGGCGCTCTTTAGCGAGGCATCGCGACCCGCACGCGATCCGCTGGTGCTGTTTGTGCTCAATGGCGAGCAAACTGGCGCAACGGTAACTTTGCAGCCCGGACAACGCTATCTCGTTGGCGATAGCCTGGACAACGATGTCGTCATCGAAACGGGTGAGCGCGACAGTCAGCTATTGATTCTCTTTAACGACGAAGGGCTCGTCGTACGCCATTTGAGCGGCCGTGTTTGGGTCGGCGAAACCCCGCTTGCAGAACAGCAAATGCAGCCCCTGCCGTCGGCAACGCCCGTCACGCTCGGTCGCGCTTGCTTTGCCGTCGGGCATTCCGCAGCGACGCTTCGCGCAGTGGCGCTGCCTGCCGTTTTGACGGTAGCGAACGGCACAAAAGAGAGCGTCGTGCCGTTGCGCCCGAATCCCTCGCGCGGTGCGGCTCGTGTTTGGCGCTACGCCGCCATGGCCGCAATCGTGGCCTGCGCCGCACTTGGCTTTGCCGCGTATGAATTGTGGCGAGCGGAGCAAGCAAAGCTTGCGCGAGCGGCGAATGTAGCGCGCCTTGCCGCGTCGATTGTGGAGTTTTCGAAAGACGGGCGCGAGCGCGAGTTGGTAGTTACCTTAGATGCGGCCAAACACTGGGTAAGCGTCACTGGCTACGCTTTGTCCGCTGACTCGGCGGCTGCCGCGCAAGCACACGCGCAAACGCTTGATGTGCCCTTGCGCTGGCATGCGCGAAACGTCTCGCAAATTCAAGCGAAGCTCAACGAACGGCTTGGTGCGCTCGGCTTGCCAGCCACATCGAACTATCTCGGCCAAGGCACATTCGAGATCGCCATTCGGAGTGCACAGCTGCCGGCATTACGCAGAGGCGGCCTCAGCCTGTTTCGCGACGCCAGCGGCCTGGAGCGACTTGCAATCAAGATCAATGATGTACTTTGGATCGCCACGCTAACCCCCGTCGAGATCAGTATGAGTATTCCACGCAGTCGCCCCGATCAGGTTGAAGTGCAGGCTCCTGATGTGCCTTACCTTGACGTATTCACCGGGCCGCTCTCAATCAATCGCTTGGAGCTTGACGCTCGGGCGCGCGCCGTTGTCACCAAAAGCGGCGAACGTTATTTCGAGGGCGCAAAACTTCCTGACGGCTCTGAGTTAAGCGAAGTCGCCAGAACCCACATCACGCTTAGCAAAAACGGCGCGATGCGCAAGATCGAAGGAATCGCCCCATGAAACGTCGCGGCATTCGGCAAATGCAAATCGTCAACGACACACCGATTCAAGCGATGATCGTCGACCCGGATCGCGGCGACGATGTTAATCGCTTGCTCAACGAGCTGCAAGGTGCCGACGAAGGGTTTGCGCGCGTCCTGTCGGCGGGCGCGTCCGAAGCGCGACTCGAACAAATCGGCAAAGTACGACACTGTATTGCACAGGCGATTCGCGGCATTCGTGCCGTGCGTTCGCGAGGCGGGATGCCGGTACTACCAACGTAGATTGTTTTTTCAAGCCCATTCATCGGCGCGCAGGCCGACGAATTGGGGATCTCAAATCTGCGCACTTTAGGAGATTGTTATGACTGGTACATCTACGCTCACACACGAAAGCGTTTCGAACTTCCACACCTTTCTGGTGAAGGAAGGCGTGAACAACATCACGAATACAGCAGCGATTTCTTACGACCAGACCATTAAAAAAGTCAACGATATTTTCGATGCGTCGAAACAGATGGTGCCCGTCTATGAAGCAGACGGTAAAACGATCGCAAAGAATGCTGACGGCACCGATAAGATGCAGGCGAAAGGATTGAGCCAAGAAGAACTCATGCAAGTTCAACTCATGCTCCTCGACGCACAACAAATGCTGCAAATGGCAAAAACCATTATGGGCTACGAAAAATCCGCACTCAACCAAGCCACGCAAGCGATCCAGGCCGCCTAAGGAGCTCTCAATGACGCGCACCGGTGGGGCGGCGTTTGTCCGCCGCCTCGCCACCCGCTTTGCATTGGGAAATCGATCATGGATCAACAGCAAGAATCGGCCATCGCGCAAACGCTCTTCGACGTCGCATTTGCTTGCATCAATTGCGGGCGCATTCGCGAAGGCAGAGAGATTTTGCGCGGTTTGTCGAGTGCCTATGGCATGGCAGAACCGCTATTGATCGACGCGCGGGTGGAATCTCTTTTAAAGCGCGATCCGAGTATGGGTGTGAACTACATCATGCAGCGTGTGGTGAAACGCTTTGGTTTAGCGGAACAGGTACGCGTATCGCTCATCACGATGCTGTGTTCTATGAGTGAGTTTGAGCAGGCGCTCGCGCACTGTGAAGCGCTCGTGGATTCGGTGCACGAGCATATTCGTGACTTCGCAAAGATGGTGGCCGAAGAAATTCGATCGTTATTGGCAGTGACGGACGAACAAGCGCAACGATTCGCTGCGCAATGAAGTTGGGGAAGAAGAGGCAGTCGTTATGAGTGTGGAAGCGATTCAAGCCCTGTCGATGACCGAGCAAGCGGTATCGATGCAGAGCAAAGACGTGTTCATAACGCCGGGCGGCGGTATGGCGGAGTTTCCCGATCTGCAAAAAATCGAGCAGGCGGTCGCAACCAGCGTCCAATCAAGCAACGAAGCCACGCGGCAAGGTGGACCCGCCAATGCCGCCATGGCCATCGAAAACTCGGTCTTCGGCAAAGGACTCAACGCCGGGCCGATGCAAGAGATTGCGGCAGCCGTCGAAGCGGGCGTGCCAATGACGCAGAGCTTCATGATGGCAAGTCAGCTCGCGATGCTTAGTTTCCAGACGAATTTCACGATGGTGACGACGGCCTCGAAAGAAGTGCGCAAAGCTAAAACGGAATTGCAATCCGAAGGGCGACAAGGCTGACTATGACCAAGCCTTCGTTTTCGATCGATTGGCGAGCACTTCTAGCGGCGATCATGTTCGCAGTGCTTGCCGGGTGCGGCAGCGATCGCTTGTACTCGGATATGAACGAGCAAGAGGCCAACGAGATCGTCGCAGCCCTCGATATTGAGGGCATCTCCGTTGTAAAGAGCGCTTCGAAAGAGGGGCGCTGGAACATTGAAGTATCGAAGCACGATTTCGCGCGCGCGATGTCGATTTTGCGCAATCAGAATCTACCGGTTCAACCTTTCGACGGTCTAGGTCGCGTGTTCAAAAAAGAAGGCATGCTCGCCACTGCCACCGAAGAGCGCGCGCGAATGATGCACGCGGTGTCCCAAGAAATCACTAAGACCCTCCAGCAAATCGATGGCGTGTTGGTGGCGCGGGTTCACATTGCACTGCCTGCGCAAGACACGTTCACCAGCAAAGTGCGCCCAAGTTCCGCGTCGGTGCTCGTCAAGCACCGTCAGGGTATCGATCTGGCACCGAGTATCCCGTCGATCAAAGCGATTGTTGCCAACGGCGTCGAAGGGCTGCCACTAGAAAGCGTCTCGGTAGCGTTGTTTCCCACCGAAGTTCGCGCGGCACCGACCGAAGCAAAGGCGGGACGTTTCGCCCTCGCGCAGAGCCACTGGCTCGCCCTTGCCGCTGGTCTTGGCGTGCTAAGCGTGTTGCTCGCGTTTGTCGCATTTCGGTGGCATAAGTTGTCGCAAGCAGTCTCCGATGTCATGACGCGATTGAAGCCGCCTGTGAACGCGCCAGTCATCGTCGATAACAAAGAGGGAGCTGAAAAATGAGCGAGGAAGTACTTGACCGTTCGCAAGCAAGCGACGATCGCGCAGCATTGATGCAGAGTCTCGCCGTAATGGATCGATTGGCCGAGCGGATGCATGCATCGCGTTTCGCGAGTTGGGTGCTGCCGTTGCTCAACGAGCACGAGCGCGACAAGCCACGCTTATTGCGGCATCTCACGGTGAATCAGCTGAAGTTGCTTGAGCACAGTTGGTCGCTTGATGAGCTCGCGCGAGCGCCGCGCTGGTGGCATGCTCCGCAGTCGGCGGAGCAAAATTGCATCGCAATGCGTATTGCCTACGCAGTGGCTCGCCCTTGCATCAGACGAACGCTCACCCGCGCGGAGATCCATCGCTTGAATGCCTGGCTTGAGTCCGAGGGCATACGCTTGACGCAAGCGATGGGAGCAGAATACGATTGTCTTGCGACACTGCTTGCCGACGAGAACGAGCCGCGGCGTTGGATCCGCCATGATGCGTTTATGTTTGGCGTGAGCTGCATGCATGCGGCGCTTGAGAAGCATTCGCGCATCGCGGCGCGACTGTTTGCATTGCAGTTTAACGAGTACGAATTACAGCTCCTGACGCTCACCGGGAATCAATTGCTTGCAATCGAGGCGATTGCAACGCATTCGGTGGCACACTGATGTCTGCCGCCACCATCTTGAAGCCGAGCGAGCGCGTGCTCTCGATCGAACAGATCGGACGCTACAGCACCGCAAACACCGTCATCGAGCGCGCCGCCGTGCGTGCCGAGGAAATCGTCGCTGAGGCCCACCGCGAGGCTGAAAAAGTCCGGCGGGATGCATTTACGCAGGGCCTGCAAGAGGCAAATGCGCACGGCGCGGAGCAGTTGTTGAAAGGCTGCGAGGCCTTCGCATCCGCAGTCGAGGAGATGCGCGCTGGGGTTGCGCAAGTTGCCGTCGAACTAGTGGAGCGCTTACTTGGCGATCATTTCGAGCGCCACGCGCTGCTCGAGCGCGCGCGGCATGCAGCGCTAGCTCATTTTGACGACACCGTACTCGCCCTCCGCGTTCATCCCGATCATGCGATGTGGGCAAGCGATCGCATGGCTCAAGCAAACGAGGGCGATGCGACTGATCGGCTTCGCGGCTGCCGCGTGCTGCCTGACCCGCAACTCGATACTCACGACGCTGTGCTTGAGGTCAATGGCGGAACGATCAACGTGCATTTGGCGATGCAACTGGCCGCCATGCGCGGCGCGCTTGAGCGCTTTGTGTCGCAACGTGCTGTCGCCGCGCGCACATCGGCAACGCATGCTTCTGTCGAGCGAATCGAGACGTAGGCGAGACGCGAATGCATCTAAATACCACACCTGTCGATGCAAACACAGCTGCTCTCGATAGGGTTGCTATTGCCGGATTTTGCGCAGGACTCGTGGCAACGAGCCGAGGCTTAGCGGTACCCACTGACAAGACAGGACGCGTGGCCGAGGTGGTGGGCTCGCTGATACGAGTCACCGGCGTGGAGGCCGAAGTCGGCACGCTCTGCTCGCTAGAGAGCGATTGCGGAATCATGCAGGCCGAAGTTGTTGGTCTGGCGGGAAAGAACACGTTACTTGCACCGTTTGGCAGCACTGATGGCTTATCGAGAAGGACCGTAGTGCGCTCGCTCGGCAAGCCACACGAAATCTACGTGGGCGATTTTCTACTGGGTCGTACGATCGATGGGTTCGGTGCGAAGTTTCTCGATGGTGCGCAGGAAGAGGTCTATGGTGGAAGCTTAGCGAAAGTCACCGGGCTCGCACCCAGCCCCCTGCAACGGCTCGCCATCGAGCGTTCGTTTCATACGGGTGTGCGCGCAATTGATGGTCTCAATCAGTTGGGCGTAGGACAACGAGTCGGCATTTTTGCGCCGGCCGGCTGCGGCAAGAGTACTTTGCTCGGACTCGTGGCGCGCCATGCGAGCTCGGACATCAACGTCGTAGCGCTCGTCGGTGAGCGAGGCCGCGAAGTGCGCGAGTTTATCGAAGACACGCTTGGTACCGAGGCAATGAAACGAACAATCGTAGTGGTAGCCACGTCTGATCGACCCGCGATTGAGCGCATGCGAGCTGCGTACGTAGCAACCGCGATCGCCGAGCACTTCCGTGCCCGGGGGCGCTCGGTGCTGCTCATGCTCGATTCGGTAACGCGCGTCGCGCGTGCGATGCGAGAGATTGGCTTAGCCGCAGGCGAACCGCCCACGCGACGCGGATTCCCGCCATCGGTGTTTGCACAACTACCAGGCATCTTCGAGCGCGCGGGCACCGACGGCGCGGGCTCAATCACTGCGTTCTATACCGTTCTAGAGGAGACCGACGACGGCCTTGATCCCATCTCCGAGGAAGTACGCTCGCTACTTGACGGCCACCTGGTGCTGTCGCGCAAGCTTGCCAATTCCGGTCATTTCCCGGCGATCGATGTACTGGCAAGCATTAGCCGTTTAATGAATAAGATTGCGCAGCGCGACAACATTGCGCTGGCAACGAAGGTGCGCGAATTGTGGTCGCGCTATCTCGATGTCGAGCTACTCATCCAAATCGGCGAATATCGAAAAGGCGAAGACGCACTCTCCGATCACGCGATCAAACAACATCCGGAAATTCGTAAGTTTCTTCGGCAAGCACTCGATGAGACTACGACGGCGAACGCAACCGCCGAGTGGCTGCGAAAGGTGGCAGGATGATCAAAGATAGGGTGCGAATCCTACTTGCCGTTCGTCGATTGCGCGAGGAGCGCGCGCAGCGGCACTTCGAGCGTCAGCTCGGCGAGGTGCAGCGCAGAAAGAATTTGGTCGAAGAGATGGTCAATGTGCGCGGTAACGTCCGCGAGAAAGTTGCCGTTCTTGAGGAGTACTTTGTCGATGCCGCGAAGAGCGGCGCATCGGCTGAGACCGTAAGCTATTGCGCCAGTTGGCGGTCGTATTTGCGACAACTCGGTCTGTACTGGGACACTAAGAAAATCGAAGCGCAGTATCACTTGCGCCGCTCGGAGAAAATACTCGATCAAAAACGAAACGAATTTCGCTTCGCGCATGCGGCACGAGAGCGCGTAGAGCATTTGTACCGCACATTGCTGGCGCAAGAGCAGGCCAACGCCGAGATCGCGACGGCCGATCAGCTCGACGGTATCGCACCGCGTAACGCACTTAATCGACTCACGCAAGATCACGAGGAGGCGCTTGTATGAGAGCGCTTGCGCCATCGTCCGAAGTCACGCCAATACCGCTCGCGCGCGTGTTGCGACGATGCGACCGACAGACGATGACCGTCGTCAATCGCTTTGCGCAAGCGCCGACAATCGAGCTTGATCGTCTGGGGTCGATGCGATGGTTAGGATTCACTCGTAGCACGTGGGAGACTGTTGCCGGAGTGCAGCTTGTGTCGGCCAGCGCGAACATGACACTCTACTTTGATCGCCGCGAAGCGCTTTGCGGAGATTTGGCAACGCTTGGTATGGCCATTCCCGCCGATGCGCTAGCGTTTCTTGCCGAGATACATCTAGCGCCATTGCTATATCGCTTGGAAGAGATCTTCGGAGCACGGTTCTCCGTGAGTCATCTGGTCACTGCGGCTCCCCATGTAGGCGCTGATGATGATCGCAGTGTCGACATTGCTTTCCGTCTTGACGACGAAGCAGGGAGCGAGCGATACCGCGGATGTTTGCGGCTTCCGAAGTCGTTTGCTGCTCGCGCCACGCTCGGGCAGCGAGGTGTTGCCTCAGTCTCGGAAACACTGCGCTCGTTACCGATGACCCTATGCGCGTGCGTGGGTGTCGCTTCGCTCACACAGCAGGAGATTGAAGCGCTCGCCGTAGGACACTGGGTACAACTGGCAGATACACCGAATCCGTCTACATCCGATATCACTAGAAAGGAATGCTGGCTCTATTCGCCGTTGACTCACCAATCTTGGCTGGGTCGGCGGGTAAGCGGCAACGATATGGAACTCACACAGCGTCTCGAATCTGGCGACTTGAATCAACCCCTCAAACTCGGGAAACCGCGTATGGAACCATCGGACAGAAACACCCAACGAAGCACCAAGTTTGAGCTTGATGCGAGTGCCGTAGAGCTTACCGTTCACTTCGAGATCGGGCGAACGCAAATGCCGCTCGGACAGTTAAACGACATCGGCGTAGGTAGCGTGGTCAACTTCGAGCGCGCGTTAAGCGACGCGCCGGTGCGACTGATTGTCAACGACCGCGAGGTCGCACGTGGTGAGTTGGTGCTGGTTGGCGAGAGTCTTGGTGTTTGCATCGAGCGGCTCATGATCTAGCCTCTATGCTTAATTCGCAAATCCCCGATCCGGTCTTTATCTTCACAGCGCTCTTCGCGCTCTCGCTGATACCGATGACCGCCGTCATGGTGACCTCGTACACGAAGATCATCATCGTGATTTCGCTGTTGCGAAACGCATTGGGGCTGCAAAACGTGCCTCCCGCATCGGTGACTAGCGGAATAGCGCTAATCCTAACCGCTTTCATCATGTATCCCGTAATGCAAGAAGCGACCGAGAAATTCGATCCTTCGTCGCCCGCCTTCGCCAACGAGGTAAGTCAGCCTAAACAGCTACTCAATGCGATGGACTTAGCGCGTGAACCGATGCGCAAGTTTTTACTTGCACACAGCTCGAAGGTGGATCGAGAGTTCTTTATGAGTGCTTCGAAACAGGTAATGCCACCCGAGCGCTCAGCAAAAATCGTCGAGACGGATCTCATCATTCTCATTCCCGCGTTCACGCTTACCGAAATCACCGAAGCATTCGAAGCCGGCTTCATCATCTTCCTGCCCTTCGTAGTTATCGATCTCATCGTTGCCAATCTACTAATCGCCCTAGGCATGTCGATGATGTCGCCAACGATGGTCTCACTGCCGTTAAAGCTATTGCTGTTCGTTGTGCTCGATGGTTGGACGCGATTGTTTCAGGCGCTCATTTTGTCGTACGGGATTAATTGATATGAGCGTTGACGGACTCACTTCGCTGATTCAGCAAGCACTCGTGTTGATTGCGTGGCTGTCGATACCGTTTGTGTTCGTGGCAGCGATCGTCGGTCTGTTATGGGGGTTCTTTCAAGCGGTCACGCAAATCAACGATCAAACTGCAGGCTTCGCCATTAAACTGATCTGTGTGGCGATCGCATGCGTACTTTCGCTCAGCTGGGTGGGCGGCGAACTAAAACGCTTCGGCACCTCCGCGTTCGACGCGGTGAAATCGATTCGAAGATAGGACGCCTCATGTTATTCGACGCGTTTAAAGACTTCGGTGCCACCGCATTTGCCATGATTCGCGTTGCGGCCGCGATCTTTATGCTGCCGCTTGTCGGCAGCGCTTCGACCTCGCCCATGGCGAAACTCGCAATGGCACTACCGGTGGCGTATTTTGTCGCTGGGATTGGCTTAGTGCCGCATGCCGTCGTCGAGCGCCAGTTGTTGATTACGCTGGCAGTGAAGGAAGCGGCTATCGGTGTGCTGCTCGGGTTTTTATGGTCGATGCCTTTTCACGTTGTGCAGAACATTGGCCACATCATCGACTACCAAACGGGACTCACATTCACACAAACGATTGATCCGTTTTCGGGAAATCAGTCGTCGGTCACCGCGAACTTCATCAGTCAGGTCTGCGTGACGGCTTTTATCGCGTTGGGCGGCTATCACATTTTCCTCGATAGCCTATTTGTAAGCTACAAGATCTGGCCGCTTGATGCCGGCGTGCCTAAGTTCGATACCAGTGTCTTAAACATCGTGTTGTTCGAGTCGCAAACGCTATTTTCGTTGGCACTAGTGTTTGCCGCACCGATCATCATTGCTCTCTTGCTGGTCGAATATTGTCTTGGCCTGGTTAATAAGACAGCGCCGATGTTTCACGTGATGGAGATTGCGCAGAGCGTGAAAGGCTGGATCGCCGTTGTATTGCTAGTGATCTTGATGCCCTACGTATTGCAGCGACTGATCACACTCATTCCTTCCCTAGGTGGCATGATCCGCCGGGTGTACGGGAGCTAGTCATGTCGCAAGGCGAAGAGAAGAAATTCCCCCCTTCGGCAAAAAAAATTCGCAACGCCCGTGCGGAAGGCCAGGTTGCTCGTAGTGCCGAGCTCGGGCCTTCATTGCGCTTCATCGTGTTGGGCTTTGTGATCGCTTTGCTGGTACCGATTGTGTTCCAGCAAGTCGGCGCGCTCTTCAACGCGGTATTGCGCGATATCGCGAGTCTCGACGCAGGGCATCGCGTGGGAGCCCTTGCGCTGTATACAACCAGTGTTGCGCTCAAATTCGTGCTTGTCATCGTGTCCATCGCAGCGCTGGTTGGCGTGCTTGCGGACTTCATTCAGATTGGACCGAACTTTGCAAGTAAAGCGAAGCGCTTCCAGTTATCTCGCCTCAATCCGATAGATAACTTCAAGCGGATTTTCTCCGGCCGCTCAGTGATGCGGCTCTTGATTGGCGCAATGAAGTTTTTTATTGCGGGAATCATTTGCGTATTGGTCATAGTTCACTATACGGGTGACTTATTGCTGTCCTCGCGCGGTGAATTTCAAGGCGTGCTCGATCTCGCAGTACAAATCGCGATCGCCACTTTTTTCTGGTCGTGCGTATTGCTAGGCGTGCTCGCTGCGGCTGATTTCGCCTACGAACGCCACCATTGGTACAAAGAGCTTTTCATGACACGCGAAGAAGTCAAACGCGAACAGCGGGAGCAGCACGGCGATCCACAGGTCAAGAGCAAGATGCGCGAGCTCATGAAGGAAGATAACCGTAGCACGATGATGCAGAACCTCAAGTTCTGCCAAGTCTTTGTGCAGTCGAGCGATGGGCAATTGGTCGGCCTCTACTACAACCCAGCGTTCTTTCCCGATCCGCTTGTGCTCGTTGTGTCGAGCAAGGATAACGCGGTCGAAGTAATGTCGGAAGCGGACGCCAACGGTATTCCGATCACTATGAACCCAACGCTTGCACGCCAGTTGGCTAGCCAATGCGCCCCGGGAACAGCGGTACCACCGCAGTCGAAAGCCGCCGCACTACAGCAGCTCTCTGCCGTCGGTGCAGTCTAGACAATGCGCGAAACGAGCACTAAGAGGAGATAAACCTATGAGCGTTACCCTCGGTTCAAACCTTAATCCAACCACATCGAATTCAACCCGCATCCTTGATAAAGTAATACCCACTACCCCCTCGGTGAAGCTAATGGCATTAAGCGCCACCGGCGAGAGTGACTTCGAAAAAATAGTTTTGTCATTAGCAAATCTCGCCTGGGAGGGTACCAAACTGATTGGCGGTGGAGCTATTGCTTACGTCACGCACGGGGTATTGAAAGAAGTTTGGGACAAGCCGCAATTCTCCGCGCAAGAGCAACATCAGTTCTACACGGAAGCAAGCAAGAGCCTCGAAGGTGGCAATGCGAGCGCGTTTCTCTCCCTTGTCGGTCGCTACATGAGCGATGCGAGCCCCGCATCGCAAACCGCTTTTAGCAATGCAAAGGCGGCTTTCGAGCGAGCCGTAAGAAATGGAGATCGAGATAAGGCAGCAACGCTGCTAAACACGGTGGTCGACATCGTCACCGATATTAAGCTCTACGAGTTACCCATCCAAACCACCAGCAACCCACTAGCCCCGCTTGAGTCTTTGGTAGACACAGCGCTCAATCGTATTTTTGGCAACTCGCCTAGCGTCGATTCAAATACTTTGAATCCAAGTGCAATACCGAGTGCACACAATACGCTTGTTGGTGGCGCGCAAGGCGTTACGTCGAAAACCACGGATAAAACTATCCCACTCAACACGACTGGCGACGGTGCAGATCCACCTGTCTTTCATGAAGATAAAAGTACTACAACACCCATTGAAACCACGCCGATCGAATTAAGTTTACCGTTAGGCCAAACAGCGCTTGACAAGAACCTTCTTGCAACAAACAAAGGCCTCTGGCAGCAGCTACAAACGAAATTAGGGCTTGATGAACAAGGCTGGAATGCGTTCTCGGCGCAGCTCGGCGAATACAAACTATTCTTTGGTTTCTCTACGGATACCGATTTTTTTTCAAACAGCGACATCACCGACCAGAACAATAACCTGAAGAATTTGCTAAATAGCCCGGCAACGCTCGGCAAACTAGCAAGCGATTTCGTTGCTAATCAGCTTGACGAACTCATCGGTAGCGGCACGCCAATTTCCTACGGCACTTCGCGCGACGTCATGTCACGCATGCAGGCTTATGCGGGCAATGGGTTGATTAGCGGTCAATACACACGCCTCACAAACGATCCGAGCTTCGCTCGACAAATCGTCGCCGATTTGATGGTCGGAAACTCGCTTACTACGTCTTTGGGCAAAGATTTCAAACAAGCGGTCCTCAATCACCTTGCAAACGCCACTTCAGGGGTGGACTACAAAAAAATATTCAGCTACCTCACTAGCCCCGTTAAGAGCTTCAACCTATTGCGCGACGCTGCAATCAATGTCATTGCCAAGAACGCGGGGGTAACCGTTGAAGCTGCACGCACTGCGCTTTACGAAAAGATCGGCTATGACCCAACAGTCGCAATCGACGGAAATCAAGCCAGCACGTTCGCCAAAACGATCAAGGATTTGCTCTTAGCACCAAGCGGACTCGAAGGTGCGTCGTACCAAGACTTGCTCAAAAAAGCCAAGGAAACTGGCGGCGCAACTACACAGATCCCGCCGACAACGACAACAGAGCCAATAACACCAAGCGAGAAAACATCACCGGGCGATGTACCGCAAGGCACGCCGCCCACAAATTTAGATCCGATAGACGATGGCGCAGCAAAAGTGCCGCCAACACCTACAACATCAACCACAGAAATACCTATTACGAATACGGCGACACCGCCCAACCCTCCACCAGGCGGCCCGGACCCTATCGATCAAATGACCGAGTGGGCTAAGGAAGCGATCACTAAGCTAGCAAAAGGCGCTCTATTTGGTTTGAAATACACAACCGCAGCACACGTAACGCTCGGTACAGCCGCATTTGCCTATGCCTACTACGTCAATTCAGCAAAGCTCTCACGCAAAGCAAACGCGCCGCAAGTGTTGGATGGCTTAACAGAGCTAAAAAAATTCTTTACCGATCCCAAAACTTACTTAGACTCAAACTATGAAACGAATCGACCAGGCTTTCCGCCATCTTCACTTATCAGCGGTAGTCCCATTTACGACACTAATACGAAAGAACTCTATGTTCGTATTCCGTCCGACATTCTGAACAAGCTTAAGGCTACAGCACTCACTGAGCGTCCAGCGACACTAAACGGTGGCGAAATTTGGCTAAACGATAACGGGCAGCTTGTTACGACGACGCTTGTTGCAGGAAAAACCGCAGAGATCGTGCTCAGACCGGAAGCATCGGCCGAAGGACTCGAGTTTTCGATCAAACCCGAATACAAAGCCTACGTTGACGCAACGCACTATAAAGACGAAAGCGAGCTGCGCACCGCTTTGGTCAACATCGCCAAAGAACAGGGCGGTAAAGCGATAGTGACCGTCAATCTTGGCGCGAAAGACGGCTATCACGCCACATTTTCCGTGGTCATAGACACCAGTAACGAAGCGACACCGAACCGCGCCGAAATCAACTTAGTGGTGGATAACAAACTCAATTTCAATAGCTACTTCCGGTCGATTTTTCAGTTCAATCTTTTCTCTGTTATCGGGTCTTACGCAATTACCAACGGTGACAAAAGCCAGATCAATCTCACACGACTCGCGCAAGATGAACCCAACTCAGTCGAACTCAAAGGAGCCGCAGCGTTTCAAATTTTCTCTCGACAAACCGAAGAGCAGGTGAGTGTGACGTACAACCCAAACACCGGCGTGATTGGCGGAAAAGTACGTGAAGTAGCTGGTGTCTTGGGCGCAGAGTACACAAGCGCTATCTGGAGCTATACCGAGGAAACGTATGGGCAAAGCGGCTTGTCGATTAGCGACACTGAGTTCGAGCTTGATCCTTGGAATGAAGCTTGGCGTGCTCTTCTTGAGCCCGCCGCGTTCTACACCGGCGGTCAAGCTTCAGTAGAAGGCAAGCTAACTAAAAACGATAATCAGTTCACTATCGATACTAGTGCGAAGATTTTGAGTTCGGCGGATTCAGTAGAAAACCCGTCGTTCTATGCGTCTCACCGTGAATATCCTGGCGAGACAATCAAAGTTGATATTCAGCAAATCAAGAACAATGGTCAATCTTTTACGCCTTTACTCGAGATCGATTCCAACACTGGTGAATTACACGTTACGAGTAGCCCTGTCACCGAAGAGAACAAGATAGAAGAAACAAGCGATGTCTGGCCAATCGGCGATAAGCTCGACTCGATCATCGCCACGAATAACCGCGAGGTAACGCAAGCGGAATTGCTCGAAGCAAAGATCGCACTCGACGAAGCGATGATTGACATTCGCACGCAGAGTGACGCTTTGAGCGAGACACAAACGATCGAGCGCATAAATCTCGTTCGCGAGAACATCGTGCAGCTCTCCACCTGGAGCCTGAATCCAAACGATGCGATCGCGCTACCGCTCGGCTACGACTTAACGGCCGAAACAACGGGC
>JBOFBL010000555.1:0-55504 GCA_051645545.1 Casimicrobium sp.
GAGTAGTTCGACTTGCCCTGCTGAGTTTGTGAGTGGTTGTCAAAACAAGGTTGACATGGTTGACGGTTGACGTTTTAGGTTGACAGGTTGACACGTAGGGGAGTTTTCGGGTTTTAGGACAATGATGAGTGATACCGAATCGGCTTCACGCAGCGTTGAGCGGCTTAATCAATCGCAGTACGCGCAGCGCATCGGTGTTTCGCGGCAGCGAGTAAGCGATCTGGTGAAAGCCGGAAAGATTGCGAAAGACGAAAACGGAAAGATTGATCCGATCGCAGCGGACATTGCGCTAGCGCGAGTCGCGGATCCTTCCAAAGCGGGTGTCATTGAGGCGAACAACCGCAAGTACGGCACGAATCGCAATCCGATGATCGCGGCTGAAATCGCAGCGCAGTCCGAATACGAGCAAAAAGTGCTTGCCGGTTTGCCGCCAGTTTATGAGCCGCCTACGCCGCCGAAAAAAAAGTCGTACCACGACGTTAAAACCGAGCGCGAGGAAACGCTTCACGAGATCAACAAGATCGAGCTCGCGGTCGCCGAAGCGAAATTCATTTCGCGCGAAGACGCTGCCCGACTCGCATTCGAAGCCGCACGTTCATGGCGCGGCCAAATCACCAAAGTGCAAGTCACATTGCCCACGACGATCGAAGGCTTGATCCGTAAACACCTCGCCGACGTGGACGCCGATCGCGTGCGAAAGCTGAAACACGAAATCGGTCTCGCCATCAACGACGCACACCGCACCGCGCTCGACGTGGTCGCCAGCGAGGTCGAAGCGCTAGGCGAAAGCCTCTCCGCCGCGCAGTCGTAGCCCGCCGTGATTGCCAATCTGATCGCTGACGCGAGGATGCCTGCTGCGTCACTCGTCGCAAAAAACTGGGCGCGCGGCCTTCGGATGCCCGAAGAGATTGACGTCGACGATTGGGCCGACAAATATCGCGTGATTGCCGAAGGCGCATCGCCCGAGGCCGGTCGCTGGCAAACGCGCCGCATGCCGCATCTGCACGGCGTGATGAAAGCGCTCTCGCGCAGCGACCCTTGCACCGATGTCACCTTCATGGGCGCGGCGCAAACGACGGGCAAGACCGATACAGGCATCAACCTGATCGGAAAGACCGCGCACATTGATCCCGTGCCGATCTTGGTGGTGCTTCCTAACCACAAGCTGATCAAAAAGTATTCGAAGCGGCTCAACAAAAACTTCGCAGCCACGCCAGTGCTGCGCGAATTGTTCAAGCCGCAAAGTCGCAAAGATAGCGACTCGATCGACCTCAAAGATTTTCCGGGTGGCCCGCTCTATCTTTCGAGCGCCGAGTCCGCCACTGACCTGAAATCGATCACGGTCGGCATTGTTATCCAATCCGAGGTCGACGAGTATCCGCAAGACCTGGAAGGCCAAGGTGACCCGAGCGACCTGGCTGATGGTCGCAGCACCATGTACAAGGATCGCGCAAAGCGATTCAAAGAGTCCACGCCAACGATCGAATCGTTGTCGCGCATCAACAAGCTATTTCTTGCTGGCGATCAATCGTATCGCTACGTTCCATGCCCGCACTGCGGTCACTACCAAAAGCTTGAGTGGAAAGGCTTGGTGTGGCCTGCTGACAAGCCGCAACTGGCTTACTACCAGTGCGAAGCGTGCTCTGGTCATATAGAGGAATATCACAAAGAAGAAATCTTCCGCGAGGGCGTCGCGCAATGGCGGGCCACGTTTCCTGAGCGTAGCCACATTCACCGCAGCTTTCAGCTCTCGGCGCTTTACTCGCCGCCGGGGTTGGGCAAGAGCTTCGGCGATCTTGCGGAAGAGTTCATCAAGTGCAAAGACGACAAACGCAAACTCAAAGTCTTCGTCAATAATCGCCTCGCCGAATGCTGGGTCGATAACGAAGAAAAGGTCGACTGGGAAAAGGTCAAAGCTCGCGCCGAGCCGCAGCCGCTTCGCGTCGTGCCGAAACGATGCCTGCTGATCACCGCAGGCGTTGACGTTCAAAAAAACCGCTTCGAAGTCGTCATTGTCGGATGGGATTGCAAACTCAGGCGAACGATCCTGGATCACGCCGTGCTGTACGCGCAACCTGCTAACCCTGCCGAATGGGGTGTGCTGCAAGCGTATTTGGATCGACCGCTCACCAGCGAGCTCGGGCCCGCGATGCGCATTGAAGGCGCAGTGATCGACGGCGGCTACTTGTTTGGCGAAGTGCTCAAGTTCACGCGCTTGTTTCGATCGTCTCGTTGGTATTGCGGTCGCGGTGCCACAACGCGTAATCGCCCGATCATCAGCAAAGCGAAAAAAACCGATAACAAGTGGAACAACAAAACCGACAAGTACGGCGCTGAGTTCTACGACGTCGGTACCGACACGATCAAAGACTCAATTTACGGCTCGCTGCACGACGATGAAAAGCGCGACCTGCAAGATCGCCACTTTCGTTTCTCCGATCAACTCGAAGAAGAGTTCTACAAGCAGCTCTGCTCCGAAGTCTTCGACCCGCACAAACAAAAATACGAACGCTTACCCGGCATGAAAGCCGAAGTGCTCGACGGTGTGGTGTACGCCACCGCCGCCGCGTATCACACCAACATCCGTATCGATCGCATGACCGACGCGGATTGGATTGCCCGAGAAAAACTACACGGCCTGGGTCAACAGCAAGCGCTGTTCGAACCGCAAGCCACTGCTGATTCCAACGAAGTTATCGCGCCGCATGAGCTGCTGCCAGCAGGTGCGACGCACCTTCTTGAAATGCTCGACCAACCCTATCAATCCAGCGAGGCTGATCTGTGAGTATTGATTGCGCAGCGCTACGTTTGCGCTATCAAACACTGGATCAGGCATATCTTGATTTGCTTTCTGGCAAGCGAGGCGTGCAAATTAAAAACGGCGACGACGAAATCACATACGCACAAGTCAACCTAGCGCAGTTGCGTGATGCGCGCGACGCGATCGCCGCCGAGCTGCAAACGCGCTGCGGCGACGCGGTGATGGGCATGCAACCCACGCGTTTTGCTCAGCCCGTCATGAGCGATGGCCGCAGCAATAGCGAAGGTTGCTGCTGATGAGTGCACAATTCAATGTGCGCGCGGCTAACGCTTGGGGTTCAGGGCTTCGCTTGGTTGCGCCGATTTCTCAGGGACCCGGCGCCGAAGCGCCGATGCCAACAGTGGGTGCGCTCGCGCACCGCGCAGCAGGCTACAACGAAAAAACGCTGGCTGATTTTCATCCCGCGCTGCAATCGGCAGACTCCGAAATTCTGTCCGAGCGCGAACCGATTACCGCGCGTGCGCGCGACATCGTTCGCAACAATGGCTATGCGGCAGGCTGGCTGCAAACAACAACCGACGGTGTCATTGGTCCGCGTGGCTTGCGGCTCGCGGCCAAACCTGATTGGCGCACGCTCGGCAAAACCGAAGAATGGGCGGATGAATACGCCCGTCGCTGCGAAGTCGGTTTTCGCTCATGGGCAGAGAGCAAAGCGGATTGCGATATTGCCGGGCTGTCCGATTTCGCCGATCACACCACGATCGCATTCAAGGGCTGCGGCGTCAACGGTGACAGCTTCGCGTTGCCGCTGTGGAAATCCGACGCGCGCACGCAATGGAAGCTGCGCATTCAAGGCATTGAATCCGATCGCGTTGTCAATCCCGATCACCGGCCCGACGGCGCTGAGTGGCGCGGCGGCATCAAGATCGGAAAGTATGGCGAACACTTAGCGTACGGCATCGCAAAGGTTCATCCGGGCGACGACTTTGCGTACAACGGGTACCAAAAATCCGAAGTCGTTGAAGTGCCTGCGTTCACCTCCTGGGGGCGTCGTCGCGTCATTCAAATGATTCGCCGTTCGCGCTATGGCCAAGCGCGCGGCGTGAGCCTGCTCACCACGATTATCCCGCAGCTCAAGCAAGCCGAGACGTATCTTGACTACGCGATGAAGAGTCACATGCTCAACACGCTAGTCGCCATGATTATCAAGACGCCACATGAAGACATCATGCACGCGTTGGGTGGTGGCGAAAAAGCGTTTGACATTCTCAACAAACGCAAGCTGCCGGTGCTCAAAGGTGGTGGTCAAGTCCTGCGGTTGAATGTTGGCGAAGAAATTTCGCCGTTCAGTCCGCGCCAGGTCGAATCGAACATTGATCAGTTCCTGACGCCGTTCTACAAAGAGTGGCAAGCGTGCACCGGTCTTTCGCACGAACTGTTCACCAAAGACTTTTCCAAATCAAGCTACGTCGGCATTCGCGCTGGCTTGATGGAAGCGCATCGTCATTTCACTTCGGATCGCTACTGGGTAGCAACCGATTGGTGTCAGCTTTGGTACGAGCTGTGGCACGAAGAGGCCGTTGACATTGGCTATCTGGATGCCCCCGATTTTTACGCCCAAAAACAGGCGTATTGCAAAGCCGAATGGATCGGCGCTGCACAAGGCTACACCGATCGCGTCAAAGAAGTCACCGCAAGCGCGCTCGCGCTCGAAAACAACTTAACCACCCACGAAATTGAGCTCGGCATTCAAGGGCTCGACTATCGCGAAGTGTTCGAACAAAAGGCGCGCGAAGAAAAGCTCATGCGTTCGCTCGGTCTGACGATGCCAGCCAAAACCGCGACGGCTGCGGCCGCTTCTGCGCCGCAAAAAAACGACGACGAAGACAGCAATAAGTCACCGTCGGATCCCGCGACCGATAAAGAATCGACGGAAGAAAAATAGCCATGCACTATGCGCGCATCGCATCTCGTTTGTACAACGCGCCGCTGCTCATCACGCCCGACGTCGCAAGCACCATTGGCGACTACGTGCAAGCGCGCATTGCAGGCTCAATAAGTCCTGACGCCGCGCTTAGTCGAACCGATCAATACGCCGACTACGCAATTGCTGCGAAGCGTCCGCCCTACCTCGTAGATCAAGGCGTCGCCGTCATTGAAATCAACGGAGAGCTTGTCAACCGTGGCGCTTGGATTGGTGCCAATTCCGGGTTGACCAGTTACGAAGGCATCGTCTCGCAACTAAAAATCGCGAAAGCCGACGACGAAGTGCGGGGCGTCATGCTGGTGATTAACTCCCCAGGTGGCGAGGCGGCTGGTTTGGATGATGTCACGGCGGCAATGAAAGCGGTGGGCAAGCCGGTTTGGGCAATCGCTAACACGCTCACGGCCAGCGCCGCGTATTGGATCGCGGCGGCTTCTGATCGTGTCGCCTCGGTGCGCGATGGCTTTGTGGGCTCGATCGGTGTGGTGTGGATGCACTTAGATCGCAGCGCCGCGCTGGAAAAAGCGGGCTTGTCGGTCACAGTGGTTCAGGCGGGGTCAAAGAAAACGCAGTTCAGCCAGTTCTCATCGCTTGCGCCCGAAGCGCGCGCAAAAGCGGAGGCGCTGGTCTCCGATATGTACGGTCGCTTTACTGATCATGTTGCGACAGCGCGATCAATTGATGTGCAAGCCGTGCGCGACACCGAGGCGGAAGTCTTCACCGCCGCCGACGCCAAAAAACACAAGCTCATCGACGTTGTTTCCAACGTCTCCGATTTTCACGCAAGCATGGTCGCGGCCGTGCGCAAAGGAACCGCGTCGCGCACTTCGCCTGCCGCGAACAAATCGTCAACCTCAACAGGAATGAAAACCATGACTGACTTTACCCATACGCAGGCCGACGTCGACGCGGCCAAAGCGCAAGCCAAACAAGAAGGCATTGCCGAGGGCGTGCAAACCGGCATTGCGCAAGAGCGCGCGCGTGTCGGCGCAATTCTCGGCTGCGACGAAGCGAAGGGCCGACAAGCGCAAGCGCAGTATGTCGCGCTGAAAACCGCGATGTCGCCCGAAGACGCAAAGGGCTTGCTCGCGGCGTCGCCAGCAGAAGCGGTAACTACTGCGGCGGCCAGCGTCCCCAAGGGGTTGCTCGCCGACGCCATGAGCGCGAAAACCAACGCGAACCCCGAAGTGGGCGGCAGCGTCGATCAAGACGTCGCCGTTTCTGCGCTCGAAAAAGCCAAGAACGATCTTGCTGCGGCCGAGCAAAACGGCGGCAAGGTCACCATCTAGCGCCCTTCAATCCAGTTCGATTCACGTCATTTTTAGGAGATTGTTATGTCTGATCCGAAATACGCGTCAGGTCGTTCGTACTTGACTGAGGGCGAAAACTGCCTGATTACTCGCAACTCGCACGACATGGTGACCCGCAAGGGCGCGGTTGCAGCGAATACCGTATGGAAAGAGGGCCAGCCCGTCAATATTACGGCAGCGGGTGTGGTCACCGCGCTAGTTGGAGCTGCCTGGACGGTTGCCGATCGCCTCGCGCTTGCGTTCACCGATGTGGACACCACGGGCGCGCCTGGCACGACTGAGTTCGTGTTCCTGACTCAAGGCCCGTTCGTTTCCGAACGCGTGATCGCGCGCGCGCTGAACGTCGCCACACCGCTGCCGGCGGCGCTTGTCACCGCCATTGGTGCTGCGGGCTTGATTCTCGACACCCAAACCATCGCTCAGTAATCGCTGCCTGAGTTTCGTTCTCTCTGTTCTCAATAAAGGATTCTGATCATGGCTTTAACTGCCGCAGACATCGCGATCACGCGCGACTACCAGGGCGTTGTCGATGAGCTCATCGACAACAACAGCATGTTTTTTACAAACCTCTGCTATCCAACGATCATCACGTCAGAAAAAGACTTGATTACGTTCGACGTCGAGGTTGGCTCGAAGCGACTCACCCCGTTTGCAGATCCGTGTACGGTCGCGCCGCTGGTCGAGCGTAAAGGCTTCAAAACGTATGAGTTTTCGCCGGCCTACGTCATGGATCGCCGCAAAATTTGCTGCCGCACGGGTCAAACGCGCGTCAAAGGCGAGCCCATCGGCGACGATTGGGATATGGGTCGCCGTCGCAAAGAAGTGTTGCGACAAGACGCCGAAGATCAGCTCGAAATGCTGGATCGCCGCATCGAAGTGATGGCGGCCGAGTCTTTAATTACGGGTAAGGTTGTGGTGGCTGGTCCAAACTATCCCTCGCGCACGGTGGACTTTGATCGCGACCCGTTGAATACGCAAGTGCTTGCGGGCGCTGCTCGATGGAACCAAGCGGGCGTCAAAGGATTAACCGATTTGCGCACTTGGGCGCTTGCTAATCAAAATCGTCGCGGCGGTTATTCTCGCACCGTGATCATGGAGCCATCGCTCCTTGAGTTTTTCTACGAAATGCCCGATGTGCAAAAGCGTCTTGATCGATTCCGCGGTGTTGATACGCTGGATCCAACGGGTAAATCGCGCGGCGACTCAGATCGTGCTGTGTACCACGGCGCTATCGATGGCTTCGACATTTGGACGTATCAGGACGACTACGTCAATGATGCCGGCGTGGTTACCAACGTCATGCCGACCGGTCAGCTTCTTTTTGGCAATCCAAAGCTCCTGATGGGTAAGCGCTATTTCGGCCGCATCGTGGACGAAGAAGTTAATTACAAGGCGCGTCCTTACGCCGTGAAATCGTGGCTCGAAACGCATCCGTCCGCGCGTTTTGGTTTGCTTCAATCCGCCCCGCTTGTGGTGCCAAAGCGTCCTAACGCGTTTCAATCGATCAAGGCGTACTAAACCCTTCCGGCGCGAACGATCGCGCCGATTCGCTTCAACGCTCCGCATGCGGGGCGTTTTTTTTCAAAGGAAATGTCATGGCAAACGTATTGGTCGCCAAAGTAACGATTGGGCTTGGCAAAAACCGCCGGATCGAAACAGGCAAACAGGTCGCAGAGGCCGATGTCAAACTGCTGGGCGACGATCTTCAACGCCTCATTGAGGAAGGCCACATTATCGAAGTCGATGTTGCGCAGTTCGCGGTCGCGAAAGCGGCGGTGGAACAAGCAAACGACGGCAAAAAAGACGAGAGTAAAAAAGACGAAGGCGGCGCGGCGTAACCGCACCACCCCATGTGGTCCCCCGACCCCTTCGAGCTCGCTTTCGTCGAGGCGGGCATGTGGCAACCGGTCACAGCCACGATTGCGTTTGGTGGTACTCGCGTTGTGCCGGGTCACATGCGCGTGCGTGCAATTGATCGGCTGTTCGGCGAAGATTTTAAGGTGCAGGCCACGGATTACGATGGCCGGTTCGCCACCGCGCGGTTCGAAGGCTTAAACGTCGACGACACCATTGATCACGGCGGCATTGAGTACAAAGTGCTCACCCCGCCGATGCTGCTGCGTCGCGGCACGCATTCCGAATGCCGATTGAAGCGCCTCAATCGCGTTTATCCAAAACAAGCCATCAACACTGGCGGCGCAAACGTGATGCATGATATGTCGGCAAACAGCTATATCTCGCGCATTGCCGCGCAACCGTTGAATGCGTTCGCCATCGTGCGATCGGTCAATGACACATTGATTGACTACGCAAGCGCGGACAACGCTTCGCATGCGTCCTCTGTGCTCGGTTTTCTCACTGGTGCGCTGGGTGCGGGAGAAAAAGGCTTCGTTCAAAACAAAGGCGAGCTCGAAAACTTCGCCTGGAACTGGGTGCCCAATCAGCCGATTTGGTTGGGTGTGGGTAACGGTCTTGTCACGCAGGGAAACATCCTCGCGCCGGCGGTCTTCGTGCAGCGTGTGGCGTTTGCAATATCGCCCACCAAAATCTTCATCGAAATTGAAGAATCGGTCAACTTCTAGCGTATCGCCGCGCGCATCATGATCAAAATCCGATCGTTCATCACCGGCGCGCTAAACGGCATCAAAGAGCGCTGGCTCGATGCGATTTCGCAATCGACAGGACCAAACGATAGCGGCAAGGCCGTGCTCACGGATGCCGACGGCAAGATTCACGACTCGTTGTTGCGACCCAATGCTGGCGGGGCTGATCCTGCAAGTTTAATATCGGCGCAAAGCCCGAATTTTTTGCGTTTATCAACCGGTCTTGGCAGCGATGGGAAACTTGTAGTTGGTCGCAGTGCCCTCGCCGAAAATGCGGTTGAAATTGATGTAGACGGTAACTTGCATGTGCCGCGTTTTCCTCGTCAGAAGGCGCACATCACGCTCCACGTCGCGCCCGCACCGATCGGCCAGGCAGGCGCACCGGGAACGCAGGCGCAACCAACGCTTGCAGTGGTCGCCGCGCAACGCCTCAGTGAGCTGCGTAACTACGGTTACACCGCTGCGATTCAGTTCGCTGACGGCGTTTATCAAGAGTCCGAATTTGATTTAGCGCCGAATTTGACAAGCGGTGCTGAGGTTAATACCGGGTACCCGATTTTCATCCTAGCGCCTGAACGATCGGCTTACGGTTTTCAGTCTGCATCTATTCAGTTGCTTGGCAATTCGAGCAATCCGTCAGCTGTTGTTTTGCGAACCAATTTTGCGAATCAAGGCCCCTCGGTGTTGGTCGAGAATATGACAGTGCTCGGCAATGTGTACGCGTCGCGAAATGGCTACGCTTACTTTCGTAACTCTCGTCTGTCCGAGGTTGAGTGTGAAGACGGCTACATACTGCTAGAAAACACAAAGCTTATTGGTGGGGCCGTGTCCGGTGCAACCGGCGTCGCCGTGCGCGTCAAAGAAAAGGGGCATGTCGAATTGTTCTCCGGTTCGGGGCCTGAATCGGGCACGAGCTGGGCGAATGTCTTGCAAATAGACCCTGACGGGCGGCTAATTCTCGGTGCGTCGTACGCAGGGTCGGGCCCTGCGACTGGAACCAAAGTTCGATGGGCGCCTGGCGGTGTGCTCGAAACGACATTGACCGAAGCGCAGTTGCCGGGCGATCAACCGGCGATCTATGGCATGTCGGCCGCAGGCATTAAACGTGTCGCATCGTTTTTTTCTGTGAACGGAAAGACGCCGAATTTTGACGGCTTGGTGACGCTCACCCCGAGCGACATCGGTGTGGATGCGTCAATGTTTAGCGCCGATGCAGGAAACCTAGCAACGCTCGGCAGCGATAACAAAATTTATGCCGCTCAACAATTCAGCTCAAACAATTGGTAGGTAATCATGGCTGTCATGCGAATTTTTAAAGAGACTGCGCTGCCTGGAAGTCTTGTGGCGAATGCCGTGTATCTTGTGACCGCGTCGAATGCGGATTATGTCGAGATGTATGTCACCAGCAACACGGGGGTGGCACGACGCATCATCGACGAGTCCGACATTCAGACGATGATTACTGCAGCGGTGGCAGGTATCGCTGAGGTTCGTGTTGTTGCCGACATTGCTGCAAGAAACGCGCTTGCGCTCACCGCGAATGCGCAGGTGCTAGTGCTTAACGCTACCGGCGATGCAACGGTTGCCTCTGGTGCCGCTACTTACGTTTGGAACAACGCGACAACCACGTGGACAAAGATCAGCGAAGCTGAGTCGATGGATTTGGCAGTGGCATGGACTTCTATTACTGGGCGCCCTTCAAGCTCCCCTGCAGCGATTGATTTAGCGGTGACGAATTCGCACACGCACGCGAACCTAACGCAGCTCAATCTGATTGGCCAAGACGCCGGGGGTGATTTAACTTACAACGGGCAAAACGTCCGCGCGCGTCTTGAAACGGCAGGTTGGTAGGCCATGGCTGTTGTGCGCTTCGCAAAAGAGGTCTCGGTGTTGCCGGGGGTGCTTGTTGCAAATTGTTTGTATCTCGTACGAACCGGCGCCGGATTTGATCTCTATTGCAGCGATTCCACAGGCAGTGTTGCGCATCCGCTCAATGTCTCGGCCGGCGGTGGCGGCGCCAGCGCCATCATTTCCTGGGTAATTTAAAAGTATGTTGAATCTCACGTCGGCGTCGGATCTGATTCGTGTGACGACGGGTGCTGCTGCGCAAATCGAAGTTCATGCGTCGTGGGGCGATGTGAATGGCGCATCGGTGGTGCTGGGTCGAAGCAATACGCCTCACATCACGACCGCAACAACGGTGACGGTGGTCGCTTCGCCTGCGACCGGTCAGCGAAATGTCAAGCATCTCAACATCACCAACGATCACCCGTCGCAAGCCTGCCCGGTGACGGTTGAGCACACCGATGGCACGACGGTGATCGAGTTAATGGCCTTCGTGTTGCTGCCTGGCGAGAATATGATCTTCAATGAAGAAGGTCGATGGACGCATCGTGACGCGCAAGGCGCCGAGTATCCACCCGCTGGGCTTGGTCAATACAACGGACGCTCTATCGTCTTCATGAAGAGCAGTACCGGCTCTGATGCTGTTGGCTATTGGTACTGCACGTCTAAGGATGCGGGCTTCCCCGGCGCATGGTCGCCCGGTGCGCCCGGTATCAATGGCCGCATCACCAACGGCGTGGCCGCTGCCGACGCGGGCTGCATACCGATCGCAAATCCGGCGGTCGGCGCGAACTTCTTAACCGAGCTGCAAATGGCGGCCTCGGTGAACCACACGAATCTATTCTTCGATGTGCTTTGGGTCAACACCGGCATCGTCGTTACGACTACAACCGCGCAAGCTATTGTGACGCCAACGCTTCCGGCGCGCGATATCAATGGCGCAACCAACGGTGAAGGCTGCGGGATTGCGCTGCTTTGCACATCGGCGAGCGGTCTGGCCGCTGTTGCGAGCAACGCAACGGTGACCTACACCAGTTCTGATGGGGTTGCAGGGCGAGTCGCCACGCTCAGCGCCATCGTCGGTTCGCAAGCGCCCGCAACACCCGTGATCGGCACGCTCATTTGGTTCAACCTTGCGGCAGGCGACAAAGGCGTGCGCTCGATTGAATCGATCACGTTGAATACCTCGTGGGTGTCTGGCACGGTCTCTCTGATGATTACGCGAGACCTCGCGCAAATGGGCACGACCATTCCCAACGTGGCTGCGCAAAAAACACTTTCAGCACCCGGTATTCGCCTCTACAACGGCACGACGGCGCTGCATTGCATCTTGTCATCGGCCACGGCCGCAACCTTTTTCAGCGGCGAACTTGTCGTGCAAGAAAAATGATGATTGATCAAATGAATGCCGTCATATCACATAGCCCTATTGTGATTTCGCTAGTAGGTTGATCAGCCCATGAACCGCTACGAACAATGGCTTGCCGATCTCGAGTCCGCAATGGCGCTGATTCCATCGGTGTTAAAGGTGCAGCGCGAACCCGCGTATTCGCCCGAGGCCGAACAGCGATCGCAAATCGTGATTGACGAAGGTGTGTGGCAGATTGCAAACGGACAATGCGGCTGTTGGGTGATGTCCGGCTCGCCCGTGATTCGGGTGCTCGCGAATAGGCGCGACAGCCGCAGCGACATCGTGCGCGATGTACTCGCGCGCTTAAAGCCAAGCGACGCGAATCCGCTCTCTGCTATTCGGACGGAGAGTTTCAGGGTCGTGTCCGTGTCGCACGAAGCGCAGCTCGTCAGCGGCGGCGCGTTTATGGCAAGGATCAATCTCTCGGTTGCCATTCAGTGTAAAGCCTACGCGCTCGATCAAGCGCCCTAGCGTTATTTCTCCCGTGCGCGATCAACCGATCGCGCGTCTCACTCAAAGGAAAACATCATGTCTGAAGAAGGACAGGACGTCGCTACGTCCGAAGTTGCGCAAAGCCCGTGTCAGCCCTACGAAATCACGAAGAAATGTGTCGTTGGCGAAGTCGAATGCCAGCCCGAAGATGTGGTGTGTCTCAACGCGTCAGAGCACAAATTTCTGCTCGAAAAAGAAAGTGTTGAGAGCGATCCAACTACCAAAGACATAACGCGTCGTCGCCCCGAATCCTCGGGCTGCGGCCAGTGCGGCGCGTCCAAATAACTCGTTTGTAGTTTTCTCTCAAAGCGTCTTCGCTCGACGCGTGTGCAGTGGCCTCTTTCGAGGCCGTTGTTTTTTGGTTTTTTTGTTTACACGTGAAAGGCGAAAGCTATGAAATTAGCGCTCTACGGTTTGCTGCGCTTCGGCGAAATCAACACGGCGCTCCCCGCGTCGGCTACTAACTTTGTATCGCAAGCGGTGCGCTTTTTTGAGCCGCAATGCCACTCCGAATTCACGCTCGGGATCAGCGTTGAAAAATACAAAAGCGAAAACGGTTGCTCGGGCATTAACGTCGTTGATTTTATTCGCACCAAAAAGCGCGAGGTCACTGCGAAGGCAACGTTTGACGAAGGCACGCACGCCAACCTGCGCGCGTTTGTGCAGGCCACAACAACGGTGGCTGATACAGCCGCCGTGCCAGTCTCGGGCTACTCGCTTAACGCTGTCGGTGTCGGTGCGTTTGCGCCAGGCGATGTGACTTATCTCGGGCGAATGAATATCACGTCGCTTGCGATTACCGCGGTGACGCCTGCGTCGCCTGTGGCGGGCACCCACTACGAGTTGGATCCCGTATTCGGTCGCATTAAGTGGCTCGCCGCAATCACCGGTCCAGTCACCGCGAACTTCAGTTATCAAAACCCGATTACCTCGGCGATCATGAACGCGCCTGAGAAAGACTACGTCGCCATTCTCGACGGCTACAACGCCGATGGCAACGCGCCGGGTCAAGTCGTGCTCTACAAAACGAAGCCGATTCTCTCGGGCGATCTCGCGTTGACCACCGATGAGAAATCCACTATGTCGGTTGACATGGAGGTGGTTGCCGATACCAGCAAAGCCTTCGGCGGCTTGCTTGGGCAATTTGGCTTCATTCGCGGTTTTGGTTTGCCGGATAAGTAATTTGCGCTGATCGCTTTCCGCGCCGTCGCAGTGCGGCGCGGTGGATGTAAGGGTGCTCGGGAGCGAAACGATCGCTCTTGCATCCTCCCCGCCGCACTGTTGTTTTCTTCCTTTTTGGGCAATCGCTCTGCCTTATGAAAATTCAAACTGAGACCGTCGAAATCGCCGGTCAGTCTGTCGTTGTGCGCGAGCTCACGATGGAAGAGCTTCGTCAATTGCTCGGGCTCACGCCGCCAAAAACGGTCAAGCCCGCGCGCTTGCCCGTGGCTCGATCGCTGATTGATTGGTCGGTCATCGAATCAAAACCGCGTCGCGCGCTCGCGCGTGCATTGAATGCGTTGTGGGTGCGCTTTGTCGCGCCGCAAAGCGATGATGACCGCATGGCCTCGCTCGGCGAAGCCTGGGCGTCCGCCATTGTTGATCGCGCGCTCTCCATCAATGGCATCAGCCGCGAGTATCTCGAAACGATGAGCACGGTCACTGAGGCGATGCTGCTTGATGCGCGACCCTCCGAAATAGAAGCGCTGGTCGCTGCGTGCAAACGGCTCAACGCTTTTTTTTTCGACAAGCTCGCGCCCGACTTCGCGGCGACCCTGTCGCAAGCATTGAGCGCGCTGTCGCCACCCTCATCCGCGCCGGCCACGCCCACGCCTGGCACTACCCCTACCGCATCTTCGAATCCGCAATAGAAGAAATCGCCGAAAGCCAGAAATCCGATGAGTGACGTGGTTGGCAAATACAAAGTCGAGCTTGACTACGACACCGCCTCCGCCACGGTCTCATTGCGCGAGTTTCGAACAAAAGCGATTGCCGATGTGAAAGCCATTGGCGATGCGCTCGGCAAAATCGACGTGCTTAAGGGGTTGCAAAACGATGCCAAAGCCGCCAGCGAACGCATCACCGAGCTGGGTCGTCGTGCTGACGAGTTGCGCCGCATCGTCGCCAATACGAATAAAGACGACGCGGGCTACAAGCTGCTCGTTCGCGCGCTGAAGGATGCCGACAAAGAATTCAACGCGGCGGTGCGCTCGGCCAATAATCTTGATAACAAGATTGGCAAATTAAGTAACGCGCTCGTGCAAGCCGGCGTCGATACCAAAGCGCTCGCCAGCGAAGAAATCCGCTTAGCGGAGTCGCTGCAAAAAGCCGCCGCCGCCGCCGAAATCAACAACGCGCGCGGCATCCTCGGCGTAAAAAGTTTGGCCGAGCAGCGCGCGGAAGTGCAGCGCTTGCAGCAGGCGTATGAAACGCTGCGTCGAAGCGGTGCGTCGATTCAAGAGTTGGCGGAAGCAAAGATTGCGCTCAGGTTGCGCACGCAAGAGCTTGCGCAATCGCAAGTCGGCGTGACCAACAACATGCAGCAGCTCGGCATCGCGATTGCGGGTGTGCTCGGCTCCACGCTCGCCTACACGCGCGCCGCGCGTGAGGTGATCGCGTCGGCCTCGCGCTATGAGCAAGGGCTCGCGTCCGTCGCCTCGATCACGCAGTTGAACAAGGTTCAGCTTGACGTGCTCGGGCAAAGCGTGCTGCGGCTTTCCGCGCAAATCGGCATTGAATTGCCAACCGCGTTTAAGGCGCTCTACAACATTATCGGCTCGGGCATCCCGCCCGAAAACGCCATTAGCGTGCTCGAAGCCTCCGCAAAAGCGGCGGTCGCCGGTCTCACCACGATCGACAACGCCGCGCGCATCGGCGTGCAGGTGTTGAACGCATACCAACTGCAAGCGGGGCAGTTGCCGAAAGTCTTCGACATCCTCTTTCAAACGGTGAAAGATGGTGTGATTTCGTTTGAAGAGCTGGCCGATAAATTCGGTTTGGTGCTGCCTGCCGCACGAACGGCGGGCGTCACGCTTGAAGAGTTAAGCGGTGCGGTCGTGGTGCTCACTCGTTCCGGGTTGCCTGCGTCGCGCGCGATGGTCGCGCTCGAAGGCGCGATAAAACAGCTCGCCGCGCCCACGCCCGAAGCGGCGGCAGAAATGGCGCGCTTGGGCATCACGTTCAACGGCTTGGTCGGCACGATCGAGCAGCTCGTGAAGTTGAACGTCGGTCCCGGCACGCTGCGCAAATTGATTCCCGATGTCGAAGGTCAGCGCGCCGTCGCACTCTTTACGCAGAACTACGATTTGCTGCGCGAATCGGTGCAAGAGGCGGGCAAAGCGGCGGGGGCAACGCAGGACGCGTTTAACAAGCTCAAGAACACGCCAGAGCAGCAGTTAAAGATTTTCAACGCCGAATTGGAGCGCTCGAAAGTCGCGCTCGGCAAGGCGTTGCTCGAAGGGGCGTTGCCGCTGTTGCAAGGGCTCACCGCGCTTCTCAAGTCCTTCAATGAGTTGAGTCCGACGACGAAAAATGTCGGCGCGGTGATCGCTTCGTTGGCGGGCGCGTTGACGGTCGGCGCGGTTGCATCAAGAGCGCTGTCGCCGATTCTCGCGCCGCTAGCGGCTGGTTTGGCGGCGACCGGTACGGCAGGCGCTGCCGGTGCCCTTGGTGTGAATGCGTTGCGACTAGCGGTCACGGGGTTGGTGCCTGCTGTCGCTGCGGCCGGTACCGGATTCGCGCTCGGCGAAAAGCTCCGCGAATCATCGGCGGAGGCGCAACGTTTCGGTGATTTCTTAGGCGGTTCGCTCGCGGCGACCGTCATTCAAGTTGGCAACAAATTCGATCAACTCAAAGCGTTTGTCGGTGGCAACACCGAGGAATACAAGCGTGCGAGCGAAGCGCTTCAAAGAAACGCGCAAGAGTACGAAGCATTCAAACAAACGCTCGTCGGTGTCGGCTTTGAAATCACGCAACTGCGTGTGAAGCAAGGTGAGTTGCGTCAAGCGGTCACCCAAGCCCAAGCCGACGTCGGCGCGGCGAGCGCGAAGTACCTCGAAGCCTTCGCGCCGATTCAACAGAAGGTAAATGACGCGGTCAATGAATTCAATATCAAAATTCAAACCAGCGAAAGCGCGCTCACCACGTTCCGAACGACGCTCGCCGCCACCGAAGCCGCTGCGAAATCGCTGTTCGATAGTCTGTCGAAAGGCTTAGAGCAAGATTTAGCCGCGCGGCTACAAACGCTCAATCTCTCGTTTGAGCAAGGCAAGATTTCTCAGGTGGCGCTGTTGCAAGCAACGGCGAAGGCCGAAGTCGCAAGCTACACAGAGCGATTGGCCGCGCAAAAAGCCTTTGGCATTCAAGCGCTGCAAATCTTCGAACAAGATGAAGCCGCGCGCCGCGCGCTCGCCGTGAAAACCGGTGAGGATCAAAAGAAGCTCGATATTGAGCTCAAGAACAGCAAGATTGCGCTCTTAACCGAAATCCGCACGCGCTACGAAACCACGTATGCCGCGCTCGCGCAGCAAGAACAAAACCTGCTCAAGATCGCAAAGGCGGCCGACGAAGAGCGGCGCATCTCGAAGCTCTCCGTCGAAGAAAAAATTCGCGAACTGCAACGCGGATTGCTCACGCCGTATGAGCAATACTACGATCGTGTAAGCGAAATTGATCGCGTGCTCGCGCAGTCGCGCGAAGCGTATCTCAAAGGCAATTTAGACCAAGCAAAAGACTACGCAAAGAAGGCGATCGATCTATCGGCCAACATCGGGCAAGCGGTGACCGACAAAGAGGGTAATGTTGTCGTCTCTGCGCGCGATGCGGCGGCAAAGGCAACCGACAAACTGCGTGAATCGGGAGCGCAATTAGATAAAGTGCTTAAAACGCAGGGCGATAGTGCGCGTGAAGCGGCTGCTGCTTTTGCGACACAGGGTGAGGCGGCTCGAAAAGGTGCTAACGAGGCTGGCGCAGCGATCAAGACGTTGGTTGAAACAACGAAACCGGTGATCGACCTGCGTGTGACTGCGGATGAGCAACAGATTGCCGCCGAAACGGCAAAGTTGGTGAAACTCGTTGAAGATGCGAAGCCAATCGCGGCGGTGAAGGCGAACTTCGATGTGGCTGAGGCCGATTTCAATCGTTTCAAAAAATCCATTGAAGACAGCAAGCCGTTCGTCGAAATTCAGGCAAATTTGGATCAATTGAAGGCGAGTGTTGATACAGCGACGAAGGCGTTGCCTGCGGTGAAGATCAACGTCGATACCGCGCCCGTGACGCAAGCGTTCGTGGGTATTGATGCCAGCGTCGCGAAGTTCAATCAGTCGAAATTGAATCTACAAAGCAATGTCGACGAGATAAAGCAAAAACTTGATTCGCTCAAAGTGCCAACGCAAAGCACGCACACCGTGAAAGAGGTGTACGTGCGCGATCCGAATCGTCCGCCCGAAGTGTCGGGTAATGTGGTGGGTGCCAACACGGGCGGGCTGATTGTGGGCGATCGTTTGCCGGGCTTCAATCAAGGCGGCGTGGTAAGCCCTGGTTCGATTCGTTTGCAGCTTGATCGTGCTATTTCGCAACCCGGCGGTATCCGCCGCTTTGCGCGCGGTGGATTTGTCGGATTGGTGGGCGGCACAGGCAACCGCGATACCGAATTCTTCAATCTGCAATCCGGTTCGTTTGTGCTTAACAAGGCTAACTCGAATCGTTTGCTGTCCTCCGCTTCGGCGGGTGGTGCCCGTGGCGGCGCCGGCGATGATTTGGTGGCAAAGCTGCGTGCTCAAAAAGTGTTTGAGCGTGGCTCGCTCATGCGCTCGGTGCTAAACGCTGCGTTGGACTACGATCTGAAAACGCTTGAAAAATATAAGTCGTTTTCTGGTACTCAGGTCGATCCTTCGGCGGAATTCAACACGAGGCAGTATGCGAATAAGCGAGCCGATAGCCTGTTGTCTGGCTATCAAAATTCTGTCGCGGACCGCGACACCTCGCGTGCCGAAGGCTTTACTAGCGACGCGATTTCAGCCTTTGAAAGTGCAAAGAACGCTTTTGATGGTCTGAAGGTGGGGTCTCGATTTGCCGAAGGTGGCAACGTCGCAGGCGGTGCCACCGTGCCCGCGCTGCTAACCCCCGGCGAGCTGGTGTTTTCCCCGGAAGAAGTCTCGCGCATCGGCCTGCAAAAACTGCAAGCCATGAACGCGGCCAAAACCCAGGCGCAGTTCGATGCTGCCGCGCTCGCGCGCTTCAGCTCGGGCGGCCCCGTGCTGCCGTCGTTCGCCGATCGCTTTAACGATGTCGCGGGGTCAACGCTGCGCCGATTCAACGAAGGCGGCTATGCCAATCCGCCGGTGAACAACAACACCAATAGCACCACGAACTTCAACGCCACCTTCAACATCAACGGCGCCAATGTCGAAGCCCGACAACTGGCGCGCATGGTGTCCGAAGAATTCAAAAACATGGATCGGCGTTCGCGATGAATAGCGATCTGGCTTGGTACAAAAAAACGCGCGCCTGGCAAATCTATGGTCGCGCCGTGCTGCGCTTTGCCGCTTGGGGCGATTCGCCGTGCATGATCTGTCGCTACTCCCGTTTTTTGATCGTGGGCGGCGTGGCGGGGGCATTGGCGGGCTTTGCGATGGGTTTGCTATGCCGCTAGTCTGTATGCGCGAGCCGTGGGTGGTGGCCGATGTGCCAATGAAAGCGGGTGACGATGCGTGGGTCGATGCGCATCAAGCGCGCTCGCTCGTCTTGCTGCGTCTGGCTTATGTGGTCGATGCGCCCGATCCGCTGCGGGTCGCCAACGCGCAGCAGCTCGCAATTGCGCGCGCTTCCGAAATCAAACCTTGCTGTGGCAACTGATCGTCTATGAGCTGCGCCCAACGAATCCTCTACAACGGCTCGAACCTGGTGCGCAATGCTGTGCTCATTCCGAGCTCGGTGTTGCCTGCGCCGAAAGCGATTCGTTCGCTGCCAGTGCTGCCTTCGGGCGTGTCTGCGCTGCGCGAAGGCTCGGCATCGTTGGAGTTAACCGGATCGTTCACCGGCGATGGTGATACCACGTTCGAAATCGAAATCGTCGATACGAATGTGTCAGTGCCGCTTGTGTCGCGTCCGCTGCAAACCGGCGTCGGCAATGGCGAAATTTCTGCCATTGCCTATACCGGTGCCGCACAAACGTTCACGGTAGAGTTGGTCGACGAAGGGTCGCCCGAATCTGCCGCCTCGCTTGCGTTTCGCAATGTGAAACTCGTCGCGCGCGTCGCGGGGGTGTCGGGCAATGCGATTTCGATTTCGGTGACCGATGCGTTGACCTATACGCCGCTCAACTTCAGTTTGATTTCGCCGCTGCCCGAGGGCACGGAGAAGTCAACGAGCGAAGGGCTCGACTGGAATAGCGCGGTCATGGCCGCCGATGAGCAAATCCCGGTCACGGCAAAGCGCATTGTGTTCGGCGAAGATCGCAACACCGTCTATCGCCAGTGGAAGAAATGGACGGGCAAAGAGTGGGAGTACGGTTTCGCGCCGAAACTGCAACGCTACGTGGCCAAAGGCGAGCGCATCTATGAGGTGAGCGGCGGCTACAACGTGACGATCACGAACGGCACGATCAACGAGACTTACAACGGCATCGTCACCGATTACGATTTCCTGGAGCGCGTGAATTCGCAAAGCGCGCTCATCAAAGTCGAAGGCGTGATCGCAAACGATCGCGCGCCCGGCGGGCAAGCCTCGAGCGAATTCGATTTAAAAACCAAAGCGTATGCCAAGCCTACGGTTGGCAGTGGCAGCACCACGGCCAATGAGGTGCAATTGCGCTCGGTCGTGGTGAATAACAACGCCGCTACGGAGATTGTTGAGTTTCGCTGTTTTGCAGTGCGCGCAAGCGATTCCCCGAATGCCACGCTTGGCAATGAACTCTGGGCGGTAAGCGGCGCGGTGTCCGGCGACGTTGGCACGTTTGCTACGGGCGACACCATTACCGAAGCCAATGGTCGCTGGTCTGCGGTGATCCCCGAAGTGTTTCCCGATGGTTACGGCAACACCAATCGCGGCGAATTCACCGTGCGATCGATCGATTATGTGGCGCGCACGCCGTCAACCGTCGTGCCGCCAAAAATTTGCCCGGAAGCGCTCACGCTCGGGCCCGAGGCGGTCGATCAAATCGTGCGGCTGGTTTATACAAAGCGCCCTGCGGCCGCTTGCGATTGCGAAGGCATGCCGATCCCGGATTTCACGGGCGACATCTGTTTATTTGGTCCGAACAACCCGACGACGGGAGGCAATGTTGTGTCAAGTTATCCAGTAACGATAACTACACGAATGACTGATTTGTGGGCGTGGTACGCCGCTTTGTACAAGGCGTACACCACCGATCATTTGTTAACGAGTAGTTTAAGTCCTGCGCAAATGGCGGAAAAAGAGCGTATCGAGGCCGCGCGGCGCGTGTGTGTCGAGCTGCAAAAAACCGCCATCGCGGTTGCGGCGGTGCCGGCGGCGCTTGCGCTCTGGGACACGATGTTCCTTGATCTCAAGGCGCATTTCTCGTCCGAATCAAACGGCGGCGAAACCGTGGTGGCGGGTGAAGCGATTGCTGCCAACCGCTTCGTTCGAGTGATTGCCGGCCGCGTGTATCTTGCGGTGGGTGCGGGCGATCTTGCGTTGACCACTTCGTCCTACGTTAGTGAGTGTTCGGGCTACACCAGTGCCGCGATTGCCAGCGGCGCAACGGTCAACTTGGCAAACCTTGCTTTCCCGGAAAGCAGCCATGTGCTCGTGTCAAGCTCGCTCACGCTGGGCAAGCGCTATGTGATTTCTCAGGCGACGCCTGGCACATTGGCGCAGATTACGGCCACCGGTGCGCCGTTTGGCATCGTTGGTTTTTCCGGTTATGCGGCAGCGGTTGATTTGCTCGCGGTGTCCGCGTCTGCCGATCAGGTTGAAATTGCCGGTGGCGCGCGCTCGATGCGGCTGTTCAATGTGTACTTTGATCGATTCAAGTCGGCATGCGAAGCGATTTTGGCTTCTGCAGGGATTTCTCCCACGGGAAAGTCTGACGCCAGCGCTGTGTCCGACGACGGATGCTGGCAAGATTATGGTGGCGATTATTACTGGACTGTCACGGGTTCAGAGGGCGGCGGCTATTTGCCGGCGTTCACCAATAATCCCTACCGGTCGGTGCGTGAAATTACGGGCGTGCGCAAGGCCACGCGCGAGTTTGCGTTTCAAATCAACGTGGGCGAAGAATGTATTAGTGCGCTCAAAGAAGGCGATGCGATCGAGCTTGCGATCGGTAGTGCGGGCTGGCCTGCGACCTATCAAGTGGGCGATCGGCTCTATCTGCCTATTATTGCCAAGGCCGATCAGTATTTGACCGGCGGCGCGGCGGGTACGTCGACGCAGCGCTGGCATGTCACGGGTTCGGTGGCGGGGCCACTCGCGCCATTCGTGATGCCGCTTGCGGGTGGCAACTACAGTGCATCCGGTTTGTCGTTCACGCTCACACCGGGGGTGATTCCCTTCGCCAAAAACGATGCCTTCGAATTTGCAATCGAAGGTGGGCATTGGCGTTGGCGGCAAGGCGCGGGGGGGTGGAGCGCGTCGCAAAACATTGTCGCTACACCGGTGACGCTCGCCAACGGCGTGAGCGCACAGTTTGCAACCGGATCGTCGCCAAGTTTTGTGGCGGGCGATCGCTACGCCTACGCAGTGCGCCAACCCAACGCGTCGGGCAATGTCGCGCAGCCAAGCGCGCGCGCATGGCGTTGGGATACAACCGGCGCAACGCTCGACATCGATTTTGGTATTGAAAGCAATTTCGATTCGATTGCGATTGTGCATGAGCTGCCGCTGTCTGCGAGCGTGAGTGTGCAAGCGGGAACAACGCTGGGCGGTAGTGATGTGCTGGTGTCAACACCGTTGACAGTGACGCGTGAAACGCTGGCGCTCTTGTTGCCCGTCGCAATCGCGGCGCGTTATCTGCGCATTACGTTGGCCAACGCGCCGAGCGCATCGGTGGTGTGGGTGTATGCAGGGCTTGCCTTTGCGCCGACGCGCATGGCGCGATTTAACGATGCGCGCCAGTACGTAATGGATCGGGCCGGCGGCAAAAATCAGGCGGCGCAATTCATTGCGGCGGGTCGCGGCGGCGCGATTGAATGGCCAGTCGGATCAATGGCGGAAGCCGACTATCTCGAAGTCGCGACGATGGTCGATTACGTAAAGGAAAACAACGATCAACCTATTTTGTTTTTCCCCAACATTTCTCGGGCGAATGAATCGATTTTTGGTCGTATTGATAGCGATCAAATTTCACTGCAAAGCGAAGCTTTCTTCCAAGAGAATATTGATGCGCCTCGTCACTTTGGCGCAAACTTGCCGCTCTATCCGGTGGTGCGTTGATGGCTGGGGTTCGCACGGTGCTCGTGTCTCATCGCGGGCAAGAGATCACCTATTGCTACCCGAGCGACGCGATTGCCGGGGCGCAGCCCTTGCTGGTGGGGGTGCTTGATTGGTACGAGCGCGCGTCCATCGCGCAAGTGGTGGGCTACGAGCAAGGTGAAACGCCATCAAGCACGATTGCGCTCAATAACGAAGATAAGCAGGTTCAGCGCGATTGGGATTATCCGCTTCGCGCCAAGGTGTCGGTGCGCGACGATGGCGTCGAAGTGCTCTCGGGCGAAGTGGTGAGTTTTACTTTGGGCCCGCAGCTCGAATTGTCGATCGAGGCGTAAGCGATGCTGCTCTCCGACGATGTGCCACTGCGCAGCTCAACCGAGATTAACGAGTTTCGCGATGGGGCATGGATCCCGTGGGGGTTCGGCGATCTTTCGAAATCGCCGCAAGCCTTGGTCCAACTGAGCGACACGCTGTTTATCTATGCCGACGGCGCAGCAACCGTCGTCGGCGTGCAAATCGATGGGCAAGAAACGCTTGGTTTTGATTGGCGCGTTGAGCCCGATCGCACGGGGAAAACGGTCACCTTCATCGAATTGGCCGCGCCCTTGCCCACGGGCGCGCAAATCACCGCGACGGGCTACGGCTACGTGAGCGAGCGCAACGGCGCGTTGATCGAAAACCCTGCCGACGTGCTTGAAAAGATTTTTGCGCTGAGCCGATTCACGCCGAATATGCGCATGGTCGCGGGGCTTGCGCGATTGCGCTCGGAATGTGCGGCGGAAGGTTTGGTGATCGGTGGGCGCATTTCCTCGCGCGAAACGCTGCGTGCGAAGATCAATGAAATCATGCGCTCGATTGGTGGCGGATGGTGCACCGAAAATTTCTGGCTGCACCCGAGCGACGAAGTGTTCACGCCGCCCCCGGCGACGATGGAAAACCGCTTGTTGGAAGGGCGGGTTGCAAGCGTAGTGGCCAAATCGCAAAGCGCATTTTCGCGCGTCGCGATTGAGTTCGATGATCAAAGCTATGCGGCAAAAAATCGTCAAGCGCTCACGCTCGCGGTACGCCCGTCGTACGACGAGCAAGGTGTTACCGTTCGCCTGCTCGCGCCGTGGCTGCGCACCGAGCGCGCCGCCATTGCGGTTGCAAAACGCTATCTGCGTCGTGGCTCGGGGCGTGTGTTTGAAATCGTGATTGAAGAATCGCTTGTCGACGAACCGCTGCGCATTGGCGATGTGTTTGCCACTAAGTCGCCGCGTTTTCCCGAGCCTGGGTTGCAGTGGTTGACCGTGATCGCTGCGCCGCGCGTCGGTCGCCGCAGTGCCTTAACTTGCGAGATGGTGTTGCCGATTGCCAATCAAGCGTTTGACATTGTGTCGCGCGCGACAGCGAGCGGTGCAACGCAATTGCCGGCGTTTGAAATTTCAAGCGAGGGCAATCAACACACGCTCACGGTGTACGATCAGTCGAACAAGCCGGTGAAAAATGCGCGTGTGTCGATTGATGGAGCACCGGCATTGCTCAGTAATGCGCAAGGGAAAGTGACGTTTACCGCAGGTCGTGGCAAGCATGTCGCCTACGTCGAGCTGCCGGGCAAGTTGCCGGTTGAAATGCCGTTTGAAATATCGTAATGCGCTATTCGTTTCGCACGATTGCAGGTATGCCGTCGGTGCCATCGGTGGGTTTGTCCGTCGTGCTTGCAGATAAAGTTTCGTCGCAAGGCGGTAAAGCGGCGACGATCGTGCCGCTCGTCGATCTCGCGGTAGCGACAACGACGCCAAACGTCGCGGCCGGCATCGGCACGCCTGCAAACGTAACGTTTAACTTCACCAATCCCGGTGCGATTGCGGGCGACGGCGCGACGATCACGCTGCCGTGGCTTGCAAACAACGCAAACAGAACGGTGGGGGCTGCGACTGTGACGCCTTCGGGGGGCGCGGTGACCGCAACACCTAGTAACGCCGCGCTACTCGCGGGCCTCGCGGTGAGCGCGTTTCCGGTCGGAGCGGAAATTTTGGTAACGGTGCCTGTCACGGCGCTGGTGGCGTTTTCTGAATCAATGATTGCGCAGGTTGCGCCACCTGAGGGTGTGGGTGATGTGGTGCCCACGAACAATGTGGCAGTGGCGACGGTGGTCGGTGCTGCTCCGATGTCGGGTGCGGTATGGCTTGATTTCGACGTCTCAACCAATACGGCCATCTCAATCGGTGCAAGCGTATCGGACCAGGGCGGCGCAAACATCGCCTTTTGTGGTGACGGTTTTACGCGTGCAAAAGACTTTAGTGGCTATTCTGCGAGTCCGTGCCCGATTGATTTGTTTACGGCGCAAAACGGCGCGAGGTGGCAAATCAAGCTGCTTGATTACTCGCCTACGGCGGTATACGCCGTCGAGCACAACACGACGGCTTTAACGCCTCAACCTAGTTCGTCGGGGAGTGTGTTTGATTATTCGCAGGTCGCGGACGTTGTTTTCGTTGACACCGACTACGCTTTGTTAGGCGATGTGGCGGGAGATGGTGTTGCTTGTGCGGGAAACGTGACTTTTACTGTAAAGAAAGATGGTTCGCCGATTGCGACGCTAACCCTTGTGTTGACCGATGTTTCGCCATAGCGCGATAGGAGATTTTCATGACTGACGAAACCGCCGGCACCGCCGCGCCGCCTGCGACTCTCTCAATGGCAGAGCGGGTTTGGTTATGGGTAAAAGCCGCGCCCAAGGCTTTTTTCTCGCCGATCCAATCCTTGTGGTCGGCGCGCGCATGGTGGCAATACGCCATCATCGTTGCGATCTTCGTGTTTTTTGTGAGTGTTCGCTCGGAGCTTAAAGCGATTCTGTTGACTGGCTTTCTTGCGCTGCCATGCTTCCTTTTTGGCTACATCGCGCGCAAAAATGCGCATCCGGAAATCAAGGTGCGCGACTTGATGGAGGGGGTGAAAAGCGGCAACGCCGCCGCAGGCGAGGTCGTGAAAACCTCGATGTGGGTGCAAGCCATTTACTCGGTGCTCGTGTTCATCGGTGTGATTTATTTGCTGCCGTACGTGTACGACAAAATCAAGTGAGCGCGCTTGAAATCGTCGCCTACGTCGCGCTAGCCGCGAGCTGCATTGGCACGCTTTGGGGTTTTCTCATCTTGGTCGACGCGCACCGCAACGACGTGGATCCGCATCATGACGATGAATAGCATTCCGCCACAAGCCGCGCCGCATTTGCCGGTGCTTGTCAGAGAAGCCGCGCGCTTGCGCTCGCCGATTCCGGCGTACATCCTAGCGGGGCAAATCGATCACGAAACCGCGTGCCCGATCAAAACCAAATGCTGGAACCCGCGCGTGGAATTCAAAACCTCGCGCGAGCAGGGTGTGGGCTTGGGGCAAATCACCCGCGTGTTCGGGCGCTTTGATGCGGTGGCCGAAATGCGCGCGCTCCACCGGCAAGAGCTTGAAGGTTTCACGTGGAGCAGCGAGGGCATTTATGACCCAAAGCTGCAACTGCGCGCGGTGGTGCTCAAGAATCGCGATAACCATGCAGTGCTCGCGCCGCTATTCAACGGCGACATGCTGCCGGCGCTCACTGCGTACAACCGTGGCGTGGGCGGTGTGCGTGCGGATCGGCGGCTATGCCAAGTCACCGACGGCTGCGACCCGTCGAAATGGACGGGGCATGTGGCGAACACGTGCGCGAGCGGTACCGCGATCATTCCCGGTACTCGGATGACAGCGTGCCAAATCTCGCGCAAGTATGCGCCGGATGTCATGCTGCGTGCGAACAAATACAAGCAAGTAGCGCTTGTTCAAAAGGGCGATGCGCAACGAATAGTCGTTGCTCGAAAAATTGAAGAAAATGCGCCAACGCCCGATTTTATAGGGCGATTGATTGTGTTGTTAAAAGAGTGGTTTCAATGAATCCGTTTCAATTCTCCGACTCTGCGCTCGCTACGGCAAAGCTCGTCATGGTGGGCGTGGTCGCCATCATCGGTGCGCTCGTGCTGTTTTACTTCGGCAATGTGTTCTACAAAGCCAACAAACTCGATCGCATCGAAACGCAAGACAAACAAACCGCAAAAGCCCTGAAATCAATGGGCAAAGCGGCGGAAAAACAAAAGAAACAAGAAGCAGCGCATTTCGCGAAAACCGAAGTATTCGCTGGGCGATTAACCAAAGAGTTATCTAATGAAAAAGCTAAGTTTGATGCTTCCGCTCGCGCTGAGTATCACCGCGTGCTCAACGACGCACTTCGCGGCGCTGAGTGACGATACGCACGCCGCGCTCGCCGATTGCAAGCGCCCCGATGTGTTGCCCGATACGTGGCTATTGTGCGCCGAAGATGACGAAGCCTGTCGCCGCGCGCGCGAGCTGCCCGTGCTCGTCGAAAACGCCAAACGGCATCACCGCTGCGCGAGCGTGCTCGAGCAAGTGAAGCGCGAAGCGGATCGGGTGCGGGATGGTGAGTAGCCAACCATAAACGTCAGTTTGCGATTTTGTGCAAGTTGACGGTTTTGGCAAGTTCCACTCCGTTCGTGGTGAGCCAGTCGAACCATGAACGAACAAGTGCAAAAAATGCACTAGTTCACAACATTACACGTACTGTAACTTTTCACTCTCAGGAGTCCCCATGAAACTAATCGTCGCCGCGCTAGTCGCGGCTATTTGTTTGTTGCTGTCCGCGTGCACTACGACCGCCGAGTTGAAAGCGATCGAGGCGCAGAAAGATATTGCGCTCGCCACGATCAAATTCAACGACGATTCGGAAACCCGCGCCGCACGCGCCTGGATTGAGGTGACGAAGGCGCGCGAAGCGACGCGACAGGAAGAAGCAAAAGCCGCTGTCGTCAAGGCTGGGGCGATCATGAAGATTGCCGAGAAAGCCGACGCCGGTGGTCGTGTCGCGATGGCTCGATCGCTCGAAGAGCGTGCGCCGGCAGCGGGTGCAGCGGTCGCCGAGGTCGCCATGCCGAAGCCGAGTTTTATGTCGGTGCCAACCATTCAACTGCCAAAATCCGTGTTTGAAAAAGGCGTGGACATGGTGGATCGCTTGTGGGGGCGCGCGAACGGCACCGCCGATTCGTTGCTCGCCTACAAGGGTTTGGGCAAGCGGCTTGATGCCGAAGTGCGGCGCACGGAGTTGATCGAAAAGGGCAACACCGATCGCCATGCGTCCACGATGGGCGCCTTCGGTCGCTTCAGCGATAACCAAGCCTCGCAAGCCAACGAATCCACGCGCGGGTTTGCGCAAGCGTTCGTCGAAGAATCGAAGAACCCGGATCAGGTGTTTAACATCGGCGGCAACGATAACCAGCTCGCGCTGGGCGGTAGCCGGGCTAATCGCGTCGTGACGACTACGATCAACACGGTTGACTGCCCGCAAACGCAAACGGCCAATGGCGGTCAATCCGGCAGTGGCGGCACGGGCGGAAACGGCCAAGGCACGACCGCCGGCAGCAACGGCGGGCAGGGCGCACCCTCGGGCGCCGGCGGCGCACCGCAACCGCAACAGCGCGGTGAATGTAATGCTGGAAAATGACCAACTGTTGAGTCCGGACATGCCGGAAACAACGGATGACGACAACAAAAGAGGGGATGTTGTGAGTGAAAACTATCAAGGGCCCGATCGTCGTGGGCGTGAACCGAAGGCGTGGTATCAAACGTTTTGGAACAATGCAGGGCAGTGGATCTCAATTGCAACCATGATCGGCACCGGTGCTTTCATGATTAGCGATTTTCGGACTAAAACGGCGGTGCGCGACGCGCTCATTGATGAGCGATTCACGCAATACGCAGGCCGCGATGATCGCATCGAAAGTGCAATCAAAGAGGCCGAGAATCGGCGCGTCGCCGAGAAGCAAGAGTTCACCAATCACATCAACGCGATCGTCGGCGAAATCCGAAGCGATGTGCGCTCGATACGCGATCAACTAGATCGAGGTAGGCGTTAGCGAACTGTTTACGTGCGTCGCCTGTTCTGACTGGTTATGCGTGCGGCTTGCGCTTTAACGCGTCGTTGATCGTTGCGGGAGAGTTTGCCGGCGCGCGCTTTGTTTAAAAGGTGGTGATCATAAAAGACCAAACCGGCGGTGATTGTGATTTTCATCTGATGCTCGGGTAATGCGTTAATCTGTTTACTACCTATGCCGCCCCATCGGGGTTCGCCCGGTTTAACTTCGACATTGAAGTCGGTCACGACGCCAAGCTCGCGCAAAACACCGTTCGCGTCGAAGGTTGAGATTTTTCCAGCGAGTAGTAATTTCGGGAAAGGCTTGGCTGGTTTGGCGTCAACGGGATAGTTTTCAGTCTCGTCGAGGATTCGCGGTTCTGGTATGGGGGTTGAGTGTTTAATGTGGCCTCGTGATTTCGGTTGATAGATACGAAGATCGCGCTGCGCGTCGAATTGCGCTATTGGCGATCACTGTTGCGGGCTGTACGGCCAACGATACGGCGCGAAGCGCGACGATGACATCGGAGCTCGTTGTGGCCATCGTCCGAAGTGCTGCACTCATCTTTGGTAGCTGCACTAGAAGCGCATTAAAGTCGCGTTGCAACGCTTGAGCGCGCTCGTATCGAATTTTGTTCTGCCTGTGCATTGCGGATTGGCGTTTTCGTTTGCTGCGGTTGCTCATTGCTTAATTCTCGGGTTGCGGCATCGGCCCGCACCAACGTCCTTCCGGTGCTGCCTCTAAGTCGCATTCGAAAATTGGCGGGATGTTGTTGTATTTCCCCTGCAAAGTTACGCAGCAAAAACCGTCTCGGTTCTTGTATTTTGAAACTTGGACTAGCGCGACTGCGTCGCGACTAATTTGGCTCAATGTAATGTTCTGAAAGTAATAAAAACCAGCGCGTGTTGGTTTTGTGTCTCGCCAATAAATCGTTCGCGCGTCAAGTTCTTTTTCGAGAAACTTGATGCGAGCGTCTTTCTTTTTTTCGATAAGATCGGCGTCGAATTGTGGGTGTGGGTCATTGCTCATTCGTCATCCGTTCCTATTTCGCGTTCCCATTGGCTGCGTCCCGATGCTGGGAGTGCGTTGACGAACTGTTTTCGCGCGCACCACACGTTGCCGCCGATCGCGGGAAACGCAAGATACTTGCCCTGAATCGTTGCGTACCAACGTCCAAACCCCGAGCAGGTGCGGCACCCGCCGCGCGGGTGTTTGGGCGTCATGTTTTGTGGGTGAATCACCGTCGAAGTTGTTTCGCGAGTCGATCGTACAAGACTACATTGACTGTTGCGGCTAGGTTCATGCAGTATGCCGTCGGGATTGCAATGCGGTGTTTGCACCAATCTAGCGTTTCATTGTCGAGTGTGCCATCTTCTGGTCCAAAGACGTAAAACGCGCGCTCCGGGTGAGTAAAATTGACTAGTGATTTTGAGTCTGGCACGAGGTCTACGGCCACGGGCGTGCAATGATAGGGCAGCGCGTCACGAAGTGACTTCACGTTTAACAAAGGCAAGTGCCGATAGCGTTTTTGCGTATCGGTTTGCGCTTTTTCAAGCGTTGTGAATCTGTTGCCGCTAACGACTACCTGTGATGCTGAATAACAGCCTGCGGCTCGTAGCGCGCACGCGATGTTCTCGGGAAACTTTGGCTGGTGCAGTGCCACGATTGCATAACCGCGTTTGTTTTTCATCTCGGAAACTCCAAATGCTCGCGGCCGTCGAGAGTCCGGCCTGCGCGCTTTGTGCCGACGCGGTAGGTGCCCATTGCGCCATTAATCCATGCGTTTGGTTGGTCGACGAGGAGCGCTTCGCCTGATAGGCGAATCACGCGGCTCTCAACTACGCAGCGCGTTCCGTAGATGTCGTCAAGCACCGCTTGGTCTTCGCCGTCGCGTGCCTTGCGTTTTGAGCGGTAAAGTTGTTGTTGACCGGCGTCGGTCATCTGATTGATCGGTAGCCACTCGCCCCACTGTTTGAAATGAAACGGTACGCCTGCGGCGGCGCATTGATCGCGCAGGCTACGGAACCAGTCGGGGTGTGCGGGGCGTGCGCCGTGGCCGCTTTCGCCGCCTGCGATGACCCAGTCGAGTTGCAAATTGATCGGCGGCATGTTGAGCGTGTCGTAGTCGATTTCGCTCAGTGCTTCACCGCGTGCTTGTTTGGCGTGTACGGCATGCTTCTGTAAATCCATGTCGATCGCGCCGAGCAGTGGCTCAAGGCTAACGAAGTGTTTGGTGGCGGGCGTTTGCAACAGCTTCCATCTGTCGCGATTCCATTCTTCCTGATTCACGCACGTCGCGCCGAGCCATAGGTTCGGCAGTGGCGTTTCGATGATGCCGTTGCGGGTGATCGCGCCCGATTCGCGCAGCATTTTGTTCGCGTTGCCGATGCGTTTGGTGAGGATGAGCCAAGTGAGATTCGGTGTTTCGCGAATCAGATTGAAAAACCGCGTGCGCCCTTCTTTCGCGGCTTGCTTGTTCCACCGTCGCGGCGAATCCCAATTCTCGGTGTGTTTGCGCGGTTGCCCCGCGCCCCATTGCACGACGTGAAACCGCGTGTCAGCGATGTTCTCCGCATAGCAATGATCGCAACCGGGCGAGACCTTCGTGCAGCCCTGCCACGGCGACCAGGTTTTGTCGGTCCAAGAGATTTTGGTGGTGTCGCTCATTTGAATTTTGGCGATGTGGGTTCGATGTGTTCGCTTCCCCATTCAAAAGCGTTAACGATTGCCTCGTCGGCTATCCGTGTAATCTCGGTTGACCCGTCTTCGGCTTCGTCGTTAATTTGCGCGGCCACGTCTTTTTTCCAGTTTTCGAGATTTAAGATCGCGAGGTTCGGTGTGTCGATGCCTGATTCGCCGTCCCAGAAGTGCGGGTGTTGTTCGGTGGAAAATCGAAGTTGATCGTTGCTAATGGTGATCAAGATGCCATCGCTCAGTGCGCGTGCGTGAGGGTAGGGTGGAAACTCATGTTCTGGTGTGACAAATAGTTCGCGCACGACGACGCGGTGAATGTCTTCGATGACTTGCGTGTCTTCGATCGAGCCGCCGAATACTTCGTCGACGATTTTTGCGAGTAGGTCTTTTGAGATTGGCATGATTAAAAGGGGGTAGAAGGTGGGGGCGGTGGGGCCGCAGGTCGTGGTTGTTGCGAATACGGTGGAGCGGGTGGGTTGACGTTTGGGTTGGGCTTTATTCGCATCTCGTTTTTTTGTTCCTCAAGCTCGCCTGGTGTTTTCATGCAGCGCTCGTAGTTGCCGAGCGAGTGAAAGGTTTCGGTTTTTGTCACGACGCGAAACGCAGTGCCGTGCATGTGTTCGTGCTTTGCGATCCATGCTTCTTCGGCTTCTAGTAGTGCGGCATCAATCTGGTTTTGGCGAGCCATCATCGCGGCGGCTTTGAGCCAAGGCATCGCGCATGCGCTTGTGTCGACAGGAACCCACGCTTGGTTTCGGTGGGAAATCTCTAATCGGTGCTCGGTGTGGGTGATGCTCGTGCTCATGGGGCTAACTCGCTTTTTGAGCTCGGGCGCGGTGTTGTGCGGCGGTGATATAGCCCACAGCAAGCGGTTCGTAAGGCGTGCTCGGGTCGTAGTTAAAGCCGAGTTGTTCTATGTGCTGACCGATTGAGTACGCCGCGTAGCCGATGATTTCGTAGACGTCGATTTCGTTGTGCTCTTGAAGTTGAATCAAGGTTTTGTTGATTGCGTCGTGGACGGTTTTTGCTTTGTCCGGGTCGTACTCGACGGTCTTTTTCACTGTTGTGCTCATGCGGCTTTCCTTTTTGCTTCAATTCGTTGAGTAAGGTCGGTGACGATCTGCGGGTTCTCGTCGCGCCACTGTTGCCAGCTTTCGTCGGTGAGTTTGTGGTTGATCCATTCAAGTGTGTCGGGTTTTGGTTTGAAGGGTTTTCGGTATCGTTCGCAGCGCGCGCATACCGATTTCCATTTGCGCAGACCGCTCAGGTGTTTGCTGCAAAAGTAAAGCCCGCAGCCGACTTCGCCGCCATAGGGTTCGTCGCCGCACACGTGTGATAGCCCGCGATCAATTTCTTCGTTGCATTTCGGGTGATCGCAAATCGCGGGCACGCCGTAGCCGATGTTGCGTTGCCAGTTTTCGTCGTAACCAATTGACCAGCCCATTACTCAGCCTTCCTTTCCTGTGTGCACGCCGCCGGCAACACGTCGGCGCTCGTCATGATTTGTTTGGCTTGCAAGCGCTCGTTCATGGTGACGATCGCGTCGCGCACTTCGGCGATGGTGCTGTGTTGCGCTTGCAGCTCGTGATAGTCGATCGCTTCGCGCAGTGTGGCGAGCTCGCTCGCGGTGGCGACGTAGCGGCCGCGCGTTTCGAAGCGCTGGCGCAGTGTTAGCAGGGCGTATTGCGCGGCTTTGAACGCGGGCAAGGCTTCTTCGCCGATGCCGCGCTCGGCGAGCAGCATGCCGATGTTCGTCACGTTCGCGAGCGCGCCAAAATGGTCGTCGTCGCAGCGCCCGGTGCGCAGCGCTTCGAGCGAGTTGCGTGCGAAGATGGCAACATCAATCGCGTTCTCCAGCGGCAAGGCTTCGGTGCTGCCGAGCAAGCGCGTAATCGCGCGCGTGTCGCCGTGCGTTTTGCGAACGTTGCGGGGTTTGCGGGGGCGTTTGGAGCGGGGCATGGTTAGCGAATTAGTTGCGGTTGGTTTTCGATTCCGCCGGTATCGCCGATTCGTGCGAGGTAAGCGGCTTCCATCATGAACGTTTCGATCACGCCTTTAATCGCGGCTTCGCGTTTGTCGTCAGGTAGTGCCGCGAGGCGTTTTGCGTAACCTGCTACATCTAGCCGAACGCTCCACTGGTCAACGATGGATTCCAGTGCGCTCGCTGCGCGTAGAACGCTTCGTCGCTCAAGCGCGGGTATATCGCGTGGTACGTAATCGTCAGGGTTCATAGTTCAACAGTTTTGTACTTTGCGATTTCTACGGAAACAAGCGCGCCATTCACGTAGGTGATTTTGAGAATTGCGTCGCGTGTTGTGCTGTCTGGTGTGTCGTCGATTGCGCTTTCAAGGCTCGAATGTTTATAGGCGCAACCGTTACCGAGAACGTTCCAATAGCTGATTTCTTTCACGCGGCTTCCTTCTCTGATTTGGGTGCGTTGAAAACGCACCCTACGGTTTCGGTGGGGTAGGGGATGGCGTCAACGGCTGCGATGCGTTCGCCAATCCATTTTGCGCATGGAACAGCCCACGAATTACCGAGCGCTTTGTAGCGCGGGCCGTCGGCGCATTCGCTCGCGGGCTTTTTGCCACGCGGGATCAGCGTGTAATCGTCGGGGAAGCCCTGCAAGCGTTCGCATTCGCGTGGCGTTAAGCGCCGCACGGCCATCGCGGCAGCGTGCGGCGCGTGCGCAATCGGTTCTACGATCTTCGTGTCGCTCGGCGCGAGCGTGAGCGCGGGAGTGGTGATCGCTTCGGTGACGTACAAGCCGCCGTTGGGTCTGTCCGGGCGCACGCCGTTGGCGTCGTTAAAACAGACGTTGTAGGCGACGGCTTGCACTTCGCTGCGCGCTTCGAGTGTGTACGCGGTGTTGCTTTCGCTGACGCCAATGCCGTTCGGTCCGCTCTCGGGGTTCTCACGCACGGCACCGGCTTGAATGGCGATGCACGGCGCGTGCGCGCCCTTCGCAAGTGTGTGGCACGCGTCGCCCTGTTGCGGGTTGCTGCGGTTTTCGCCGCTGGTGATTTGCGTGGGGTCGAAGGCGATTGCTGGCATCACGCCGGCGTTCGCGTGGGAGTTCGCGTGTCCGCCTGCGCGCAGTGTGGGTGAAAGGTCGAGCATTGCGTCTGCGCCGTAGTCTTTGGCGCTGAATGCCAACACATGCGGCTTATCGCCGCCGCGCCCGGTGCCGTCTTCGCTGGCGTCGAAGCCTTCGCCGCGCAATGCGTGCGTGATGAGCGTTTCGGCTTCAAAATCCTGACGGCCCATGCCGCCAGCGTTCAAGCAATGGGCGATGTTGCCGGTGCTGGCAACAAGCATCCCTCTGTCTTGCCCGGCCCCGCGCGATCGAGCGGTAGCTGAGGTGAGGGTTGTTGCGATGAGGTGTCTGGCTTGGGCTTGGTTGTTGTCTGCGCCGCATGTTCCAACGCCATGCGCAGTAAGTGCGGAAGCGATTTGCCGCGTTTCTCTGCGCGGCGCAGGATGCCCTTGCAGGCTGTGGCGCTCAAGAAGTACCGCTGCGGCACGTCGCCAGTCTCCAAGATGTCCGATAACGAACACACGTTTGCGGCGCTGTGCCACTCCGAAATATTGAGCGTCAAGGGTGCGCCAGGCAACGCAGTAGGCGCTGCGGTATCCGGGGAGAATGCCGCTGTTGCTCCATCCTTCGCTTGGCGGCTCAACGCGCTGGCCCGTGATGAGTCCCAAAAAGCTTGCAAAGTCTCGTCCGGCGTTGCTTGAAAGCACGCCGGGGACGTTCTCCCAAACCAACCAGCGGGGGCGATACTTTGCAGCGATGCGAGCAAAGGTAAGCATGAGGTTGCCACGCTCGTCATCCAATCCTTTTCGGAGTCCGGCGACGCTGAAGGATTGGCAAGGGGTTCCTCCGCAAAGAAGGTCAATTGGCGGTTCGTCATAGGCGGGCATCGGCCAATCTTCAAATTTGGTCATGTCCCCGAGATTGGGAACGTCGGGGTAATGATGCGCGAGTACGTCGCACGGAAACGATTCGATTTCGCTGAACGCCCAGGGTGTCCACCCCAGGGGTTTCCATGCGACAGAGGCGGCTTCGATGCCGCTGCATACGCTTAGGAATTTCATACGGGGTCGCTCCATTTCGGAACGCCGTCAACGATGCGCACAGTGCCAACGGCCTCGAACACGGTGAATTCGCAATAGGGGTGTGCTTGCGCGAGGCGAAGGGCTTCGCGCTCGGCGCTCCACCGTGCGCGATGCACAAAACTCGGGATCGCGCTTGGCTTCATTGAGTAGCCTTCGGTGTTTTGCGGTGTGATGCGAAACTGCGCATCCTCGGCCGCTTTTGTTTCGTTTAGCACGAGGCATTCGCGGGCTTCGTCGTTGATAGTGGTCATGCGGCTTCCCCAAACAATCCCACCTGTACGCCATTCGCGCGGATGTATTCAATGCGCGCTTTTGCGATCTCGAAATACTCGGGCTCGCGTTCGATGCCGATGAATCGAAAGTGTTCCAGCAATGCAGCTTTGCCGGTGCTGCCGCTGCCCATGAAGGGATCCAGTGCGACGCCGCCGCGCGGCGTGACTAGGCGCAACAGGTAGCGCATGAGTTCGGTGGGTTTGACGGTGGGGTGGTGGTTTTGCCGATAGGTCACTCGGTTCACGCCGCCATCGCCGTTGTCGTAGTGCTCGCCTTTCGCTGCTGCTGCTGCTGCGTTGCTCATGCCAAAAGCGCGTTTTGCGAACAGCTCCAAGCCTTCGTTGCGATCGGCTTTGCTGGTTTTCGCGCAGTAGAAGAATCGGGCGGCGCTGCCGAAATCATCTCGAGGTGCAAAGTTTTCGCGTGCGCTGAAATCGCCGTAGGTGTTCACGCTCGGCTTGTCGCCGTGCTGCGGTCCAACGGCATAGAGTTGACCTGGTGCGTCAGGAAATGCGGCGAGCACTTCATCGCTGCCGTCGTGCAACACGTTCGCTGGCCAACGGCCAATCTCCGTGTTTGTGTTCGCGTTGTTACTTGCGGCTCGTTCGATGCCGTCTTGCTCTTTCCATCGCTTGAATTTCGAAGCGTCTCCCGTGCTGGGTGGGCGACTGTCGCCAATACGACACGCATCAATGTTCAGCGCACCCGTGCCAAACTGCGCGACGTTCGCTGCAACCGTGCTGTCGAGCGGCTTGCGCGCCATTACGATCGGCTCATGTGCGGGCTTGAGTGCGGTGCCGCCCCAGTCGCCGTTGCGCGATTTCGGAAAGCCATTGCCGTAAATCCACATCAACTGATCGCGGATTTCAAAACCTGCATCCTCGATGCCGCTGGCCATCCGGTGATACGTGCGCGCCGCTGCAAACGAAAGCAAGTGCGCCCCCGGTTTCAAAATGCGAAACGCCGCAGCCGCCCACTCTTGCGAAAACGATTGAAACGCGCGCATCGCGTCGGGGGTGAGGTCGTATTTACCCGCTTCGGCGGCAGCGCTTTTGTGTCCGCCGTTCGGTCCCGCTTGTGGATCGTGGCTTTTGTGCTCGCGCCGCTGATTCGCGCGGCGTTCAATATCCTCGCCGTCCCACGCCTTGCCCATGAACCGAATACCGTAAGGTGGATCGGTAACGAGCGCGTCGATGCTGTTGCTCGGCAGTGAGCGCATGACGTCGATGCAATCGCCGAGATAGAGCGACGCATCCCCAACGGTGACCAAATTCGAGGCTGAAAGCATTACAAACTCGCGGCGGCGGCTAGCGTTTTCGTGGCCGTTGCAACGCTAGAATTTGTAATCGTGCGCTTGGAAAGCGCTTTATTTTTCAATGGGTTTCGCTGTTTTGAGCGCAAGCATGGGGTGCAAGGGGTCGCAAGTTCGAATCTTGTCACACCGACCAATTCACGTGGGTTTTGTTGATAGTGCATACTAACGGCATTACAAATTATTGGGGTGGCATTACAAATTCACTCTTCGCCGTTGATCGCAAGCGCTCGCAAAACTTGAGGTAGCCGGTTTTGTCGTTCGCTTCAAGGAACGGCCTCGCTAGTGTGATCGTCCACCAAGCATTGGCGTACCATGTGATTCCTTCGCCATTTTTCCCCCACGGCTTTTTGATGCCTATGCATCGCGAGAGCGATGCAATCGTTGCGCCATGTGTTTTTTCGAGAACTTGCGCTCCATTGGCAAAAATCCAATCAAGGTCGCTGGCGAGTTTTTCCGCCTCGGCCTCGTCTTTCTTCCACTGCTCAAGCAGTGCGAATTGCTGGGTTTCGATTAACAACAGTTGCCGTTCTTCGTACCACGAGCGTTGGCCACTGCCTTTAATGTGAAGTGTGAACTCCTGGCGTTCGCGCTCGCCGCCGCCGTATTGGTCGGCGTAGCTGCCGATCACAATGGCCTCACAATCGGATTGAAAGTGTTGCATGTGTCGCCCGAGGTCTTTGGCGATGCGAACAAGGTCGCCGTGGTGGTATTTTTGTTCTCTCATGCTGCAATCCATTGGGTGTAGGGTTGCCCGACAAATTGTGCGGCAGCAAGTAAATCGTCTTCGGTAACGAGCGCTTCGGGCTCGAATTGAATGATGCTGACGTAAGCTTCGGCCGAAAATTGTCCTGCCTGAAAATCTGGGTCAATCACTTTTGGTGTCGCAGTAGAAGTACCGAACGCTCTTGGTTTGCCTGGCGCGCATGCGTATCCGCTGGGTAAGTCTTTGTTATCGAAAATTGGTTGCGCCAGCTTCTTCCAGTCTGATACGGGGCGCTCTAAGTAACTTAGAGCTTTTTGAATGTCTTCTTCGCGCGTTTTTCCGTATGAGAGCACCCACTCAACCCTATACACAATCCGATAAATGGTTGATTTCGGGTGTGCCGCTGTAGCGTGCGCAATAAATTCGCTCGTTCCGATCCTGCGCTGATTTGGGTGAATCCAAGTCATTGATTCCCCACCTTCGGTATGCGCCCCGGGATTACGGGCTTTTGCGTTCGTTTGTACACTTTTCGTGTGATGGCCGAATCGGTGTGTCCGGCTCGTTCTTGGGCTAGTTCGATGGTTTCGCTGTCGCTCACCATCTTGGCTTTGATGTCGTGTTTGTGGAACGTCTTGGGGTCGATGCCTTGCTTTTCGCAGGCGCGATCCCATGCGCTTCGGTGGCCGTATTTCGTCCAGCGCTCGCCTTTGTTGTTCAGAAACAACGGTTGCTGGCTGGGGAGTAGGTGTACGTTATTGCTGCCTGGCTGCGTTTTACGCAGGGATAGGGCGCGCTCGATCGTGCGGCCTAGGTCGTTCAACGTTCCGTCTTCGTTGCGCAGCTTGTAGGGCTTTTGCAGGCGTCTGCGTTCTTCGGGGGTGCGCGGCATGTCGGCGGCGCGCAGTTTGTTCGGGAGCACGAATAGGGTGTCGTGCGTGACGTCGGTCAAGTTCAGTTGCCGAATCATGTCGGGGCGTGCGCCGGTGGCGAGCTGGGTGTCCATCATGCATTGCAGGATCGGCGGCGCGGCGCTGCGCACTTTCGTGTACTGATTGTCATCGGCGTAATGCGTGCGCGAGCGCTCGGGGTTGAAGCGCAGTTCGCGTGCGGGGTTGAAATTGGTTTCGCTCCATAGGCGATCGGCGTCGTCGAAGATTTGCGCGAGCAGTTTGATTTCGCGATTGGCGATCACTTTGCGCGTGCCGGTTTGCGGCTTGCCGTCTTTGCGAATGAAGGTTTGAATTTCTTGGGCGTCGCGCAGGTATTTTTGCAAGACTCGACGGGTTGCAAAATCGTCGTTATGCGCTTGGCTTTGCGCTTCGGCATCGGTTCGGGCGAATTGCAGATGGCGCAGCGATCGATTGAGGCCGACGAGCAAATCGGCGTAATACTGGCGCGTGTTCGGATCCTCGACGCGCGGCAATTCTTCGGTTTGCCAGCGATCGAGCAGACGGCCAATCGTGTTGCCTTGTTCAGCGCTGGCGAAATCTTTTTCGAGCGCGGGGAGGATGGTTTTTGCCCACCATGCGCGCGCTTCGTTTTTGTTGGCGGTGCCGCTGGAGGCGGAGGCTTTGCCGAAAAGCTGTTGCGCAATCGCGCGCGTGGCCGCCGATGTGCCGCGCCAATGCCACAGCGTGCCGTTCGGCGTGAACATGCCGTCGGGCATGTCTTTGTGCTTAGTTTTTGGGCGGCCCATTGGCATGATTATGCGGCGGCTTTCTGTGCTTCTGCTTTCGTTGCGTCGTATAGTTTGATCGCGTGAACGATCGCGTAACAGCACCAAAGAAACCTAAACGTGTAACGCTCGCAGCCGAGCCAGTCATCAATTTCAAAGCTAAACGTGCAGTCGCCTCGTTCGAAGTTGAAATTTCGCGTGGCTTCAATAGCCACAAACTGTTGTTCTTCTTCGTAATGAAGAACTTCGAAGTCAACTTCGTCGCGAAGCGCCTGTTTATCTTCTTGGCTCCACTCGCAGCCGTCGATAAAGTCATTTAGGTGGTACTCGATCATTGATCGAAACCCTTCGGGGCTCCATTCTTTGAATCCGTCCGATCGGTCGATAGCTTCTAGTTTTTCCGACCAATAACTTGGGTTGATCCGATCCTTGTGTTTATCGGCCTTGCGGAAAAATTGAAACATGTCTTCGAGGCGCTGAAACGTGAAGCTGCCCATGTCGCCGACGTAGGCAAGATAGTTTGGCCACGTGACGATTTCATAGTGCATCACACTGCTTTTGCCTTTGCCGACGCGAAGGTGGCGATAAAGGCCGTCGTCTCGCAGGATTTGTAGTTCGTGCTCGGCGACATCTTTCGCAAACGTTTCGTAAGTTGGATTTGTTGTGCTCACTTGTCAATCCATTTCAATTGCGAAACGATGTCGTCGGGTACGTCGAAGTAGCCGAGTTGCCCTTTGAGTGGGAACGGTTCGCAGCGGCGCGGGTTGATGAAGACGTGGCCGTAGGGGCCGACGAAGTAGGGGGAATGATGTGCGTCGGCCGATTCAATTAACGTGACGCGGCCAATGATGTGGCCGCGTTGTTGGTCGATGATGTGCTGCTGTTCAAGCATGAGTTCGTGCGAGTCGTCGATGTGCCAAACAAAGTCGAGCGTAGCAATCCACTCTTTGTTTGTGATGCCCTTTGCCGCATGAATCAACACGTCGCCGCGCACGGGTGTGTGCCACGTGCGATTCTCAACGTCTTTGAAGTTGTTCACGATAAGCCACGCCCACGGCTGGCGGATGGTGAGGCATTTCATTGTTTGGTTGCCTCGCGGTTACGTTCGTGCTGCACGATCGCTTGCGTCCGATACATCTGTTCTATGGCGTAATGGATGGCTCGGTTGCACGTTTCTTCGATAGAGTTGATGGCGAGAAAGTATTCCGGCTGCGATGCGCCGCGCGTCGCTTGAAGTTGCTCAATTAATTTTTTTGTTTCAGCTCGTGTGGCGACAAAATACGCGGCCAAATCTGGTATTGAAGAGTGTTGTGCGCTCATGTCTTGCCTTTAATCGCCGCTAGCGATTTTTGTAGGGCTTCGATCTGGCTTTCCTGTTTCGGTGCTTCAAGCATCCAAACGCAGTTTTTGCCTTCGATGACTGCGGTTCGAAAGATCACGTTTTTCTTTGTGATCTTCGCCCATTTGATCGCGGCTTTCACCATCGCGTTCGCTGCGCCGCGCGAGGGGCATTCGGCCATGCTGCCGATTTGCATCTGGCTCAAGATCGCGTCGTACTTGCTCGCCATGTCATTGCGCGGACCGGGGTAGGGCACGTTGTGCTTGATCTTGATTTCATCGGTATCGATGAAGCATCGTTTCGATGGCGGCGGCTGGTACGCGGCGTGTGCCGAGCCGACTAATAGGGGCGATTTGACTTTGCGGTTCATGCGTTCGCCTTCGGTGGAATCTTTTCGCATTTCGCGAGCACGATTTCGCGCGGGTTGGCGGCTTTGATGTTGTGCTCAAACTGTCGCACAAACGCGACGCATGCGGGTTGATCTGGAAACGCAATCATCTTCACGGCGCTTGGGTGTGCGCTGCCGTTGTTGGCGATGAAAATGATGGTGATGAGGGCGTGCCACATGGTTATTCGTCGTCGAAGTTCCGCGCAGGGATTTCCTGCTTTGTGGTGCCGCCCAAGTTGCTGAAACGCTTTCCGGCTTCTTCTTTTGCGGTGAGCCAAGCCTCGTATTCTTTGACGATTTTTCGGGCGGCTTCTTGTTGCGCGACCGTGACATTCTGGTCAACCGCGTCTTTGCGGGCGTTGCTGATCGCCCAATCGCTGTGCGGTGGCTTCGGTTGCAGGCTATCGATCGCGTCGACTAGGTTTTTCAGCACCTCGTTCGGGTCGCTCGTGTCGGGCACACTCACGCGCACCTCGTAGCGGATGTGTTCGAAGTTACCGAGGCTGTAGAGTCGGCCGATACAGATTTCAGTGACTTGGGGTTGTGCGTTCATGCGGCTTTTCTTTCAATGAAGGGTTGCAGGGCTGCGTCTAGTTCGCGCAGGCGTTTGAGTTCTTGTTCAGGGAGTTCGGTGGTGACCCAGCGGCCACGACACTTGGCGCAGGCACGCACGCGACGAATCGCACCGTTGGCAGCGGGGCTTGTGCGGTGCACGGTGTGCTCGGTGTGGTGGCAGGTGGGGCAGTGCATTTGGGGTTATGAGAGAAGGCGCGATAGCTTTCCGTAGAGTGCGATTGCGGTAACTGCGCCAGTGGCAAACCCAAAGCCAAAAAGAATGGATAGCAGCACGAATTCGATGTTCTCGATCGCGTTATCAAATTTTGTTTTCACGGTTACTCCCAAAATGTGAATTCGACGGATTTTTTTTCGAGTGCGTCCCGCAATGCGTCGGCGCTATCGAAGTCGATCACCATTCGGAAGTCGTGCGTATTTTTTTCTCCGTCAATGTCGAGTGTGGTGATTTGACCGACTTCGATTGCTCTGGCTTTTGACATGATGATCTTTCCTTGTTCGGTGGTCGGTGCGTTGAAAACGCACCCTACGCGGGTGTCATCGCGCAATCGGTGATGAGTTCGCCGATGCGAATGACGTCTGCTTTCATTTGTTCGAGCACGGGTTGTCTGAATGGTGCGTTGATCGGTTGCATGATTTCGAGGGTGTGCATCGCGCCTTCGCGTAGGCCGTGAGCGAAGGCAAGAGCTATGCGCTTTTATCTTCATCGCTTAAATCGGGTTCGCGTTCGAGCTGCTTTGATTGGTCGCTCAAGATTTGCATGAGGGATTTCATGGAAAAGATCGCCTGTTGCGTGAAATGAAAAAGCGCCACTTGCCAATGGTGATGTGTTTTCGTTTGCCTGTTCGCTCTGAAAACAAGGGTGGCAGGACTTCGAGGTTCTTCCATGTGATCAAGATGCACAGAAGTCGAAGCCAGCCGTTAGCTTCGCTTGCATGAAAACTAAACAATGGCTGTCTCACGGTAGGCTTTCCGGTTGGCGCTTCGGGTGAAACTTGGCGATCGGGTGTTGTGCTGTGTATTTCCACCACTCGCTGCTGCCCATTTGCTCGGGGGTGTCGTAGGTGAATTGCTCCCAATCGGCGGTGTTAGGTCGCGGCCATTGATTTTTTAGGATCGTGCCGTCTGGCATCGTGCGTTTGCCTTCAAACAATCCACCGGGTGTTTCTTTCCAAAACCCCCACGGCTTTGTGGCGCGGTCGCGGTGGATGAAGAGTGACCAGCAGGTGTTGTCGTTCTGAGTTTGATCTGCATCGGCAATGATCAGGGTGCGTCCCGATCTTGAGCGTCGCAATGCGTCTTTCAAGCAATCCGTAAACGTAGTCGGCAACGTCACCCGATGAAACCGATCGCCGTTGAGCCAGTTAAACCAGCGCACGATGCGCACACCGTCGCGTCGATGCTCGCGGTACCAACCGGCCAAGATGATCGAGAGCGCCCACGGCCACGGGTGATCGTGCAGCCCGCGCGCGGGATCGTCGCCGACGAAGCGATGCAGGTAGCAGCGCACACCAAGGGCGCGAAACAAAAAGTAGCGCTCAAGATAAGGGCGACCGTCTTCGTCGATCACGCGCAGCGGACGATTGTTCGTGAGGCGGTACAGGATTCGTTTGGTGAGGCTCATTGAGTGAGGGTTTTGTTTTTGGTGGGACAGTCGGGGAGGGTGTGAAGCGGTTGATACTCGTAGCGGGTTTCGATCTTCCTGTGCGGATCGTCTATTTCCTCGTATTTGCCGATGCAAATCGAGCCCACCATTTGAAAGTGAATTCGCGGCTGAGGGCCCGCCCACTGCCGCCGCGATCCATCGGCGTGGATCGCGGTGATGAGATAGACCTCGGGTGTGCTCATGTTTGATGGCTCGCTCAAAACAGTTGTTTTTCTTCGCCGCCGAGCGCTTCGATCAGGTCGGGGATGAGCTTCGAAAGCTCGCCTGTGAGAATCGCAACATCGCCGTCGAATGCGTCTTCGTTTTCGGTCGCTTGGGTTTCCATGACGCCGTCGAGCAGTTTGATCTTTTTGATTTGCAGCTTGTCGGTTAAAAGGAACGCAGTGCGATCGGCCCAGGTGAGCGCGAGTTTCGTCGGCATCTTGCCGTTGACGACATGCGTCTTTACTTCGTCGATTTCGATGTTGTGCCGCATGTAGCGCGCGATCGCTTGGGTTTCGTCGGTGGCTTTCAGTTCGCATTCGCGATCAAGGCTGAATCGCCCCGGTGCGTCCTGATCCATCAGCCACGATGCCATGCAAACGGCGGCGGCTTTCTGTGTTTGCATCGGCGACATGGCGAGGCCGTCGATCGATGCGAGGAGCAAGACGGCGATTACATCGGCTTTCGCTGGGCTTGCGGCTTCGATGCATACGAGCTTCGCGGTCGGGTCAATCCAGACTGTCGCGCAAGACAGCTTCGTGAACGCGCGCGGCAGCAATTCAAGATGGACTTGCTCGCGAAGGTCTTTGATCGCGGCGCGGCCGAGTTTGCGGCCGCCTGCGTCTTCGATTTGTTTCGCTTTGGCGTCCGCGGTGCGCTTCACGACGGCGCTCGGCAACATTTTGCTTTCGAGTTGCAAGCGAAGTATCCATTGACCAGCGACCGACTCAATCAATTCATCGCCTATGCCGCGCGGTGCGACCCAGCCGACCGATTGATCCTGCGTCGCTGCGCATGGCTGAAACGCCATTGATTTCACGCCTTGTCGCGCTTGTTCGAGGTCAAGACTTGTGTCTTTTGCGATGCGGAAGATGCAGATGTTGGATAGCATTTTTGGATTAGCGATTCGCCGAGCGAATTGGTTTAATCGTGAGTTAAAGAAATTGCTTCACGATCCATGCGATGCCGAGGATCATGAATGGATAAACGAAGCCCGTGAAAAAACCATGGGTGAGTTTTTTCTCGTCGCTGAGCTTTTCGTAATCGAAGTTGTATGGCATTGCGAGCCAACCGACGACGATCGCGAGGCCGATGGCTTCGGGGATGCGCAGCTCGCGCAAGCCAAATTGCTGCACGATGAACCAACTCCAAAGCACAGAAAGCGCCCATCCGCGAATAATCATTGCGAACGGGGTCATCAATATTGCGATGACGAAGAAGGCGCCTTGGTGCATCGCTTACGCTGCCTTCGCCCACGTCGTTGCGCCTGACGATGGTTTGTGCAATCGCCGCTCGGCTTGTTGCAGGAGCGCTTTGAGCGGTTTCTTTTTTTGTTCGTATTCGCTGGTGAGTTCGCGCAGGGGGCGCGTGCGACGCGAGTACGCGCGGGTGATGGCGCGTACGCGCCTGGCGAGTTGGTCGGCGATGTATTCGTTGGCGGCGGCTTCGGTCTCGAACAGGTGTTCGGGTTCGACGTAGCGGCGGCGCGGTTTGAGTTTGCCGAAGTCGTCGGACACCTGATATGCGATTTTGTGATCAAGCGGTGTTACGCCGTCTTCGTCGTTATAGGTTTGCAAAAGTGCGCACGGCATCGGCCGCTTGGCGTTTGCGATGATTGCCGGAGTGACAAACCAGCGGGCTTGGTCGATATGCATTTTTACGGCGTCGTTCATGCGGGAATTCCTTTCGCTGCTAGGGTGTGAGGTTGCTCAATCGGTGAGCGTTGAAGGTCTTGATGGATGCGGGGCATGTCTTCTGAGACGGCCCAGGCTGCGAATTCGGTGGCGCTTTTGAAGCGTTCGTTTAGGTCGCGGCGGAAGAGGTGGCGTTGCTCCGCGCCATAGAGCGTTTCGCCGTGCCATTGGGCGACGTTGAACGCGCGACGGGCGTCGATGTGAAAGGTGTGGCCGGTGCCGACGTAGACGGCCATCCAGCAAGGGCTGGCGACTCCGTTTTTGCAAGAGTGGTGCACGCGAATCGGGTGGCCGTGCAAGGTGCCGGCGCTGCCTTCGGTTGAGCATTGAAAATGCTCGTTGACCGTGCCGATCATTTGGACGTGTGTATCGCTACGAATCGTTTTAAGTGAGGCTTCCATGCGTTCACGCAACGGCGATTCATTGAGTGGTGCGGCGGTTGTCATGGTGCGCTTTGGAATGCGAAGCCTGCGCGCAGGCCGAGCTTGAAAAGTTTTGAGTACGCGCCCGTGGGCAAGGCGACACTGCGGCGTTCCGTGCCGACGACGGTGCCATCGTTCGGGCAGACGACGGTGCGGCAAAATTCAATCGTGCGCGTGTGCAGCACGATGTGCGTAACAGGTTGTGGGTCGACGATTCCGACAATAGTTTGGATGTCGGTAAGTGCAACTGTGTTCATTTCTGCCCCAATTCGATGAGCGCGGCGCGCACGGCGGCGATCGCTTTCGGATCGTCTTTGCCGGCGATGATGTTCAGGCCGATTGCGCCGGTGGCGTGATGTTTAATGAGTTCGGCATCTTGCTCGGCGCGAATCTGGTTTTTGCCTTGTTCGCGGGCGATGCCTTCGGCCTTGGCGATTTCGGCTTTTTGTAGTGCGTCAATCACGGGTTGCGCGGCGAGGAGCAGCGCAAGCCCGATCGCGCACGCGGTGGCGATCGAGGATTGCACGGGGCCGAGCATGAAGAAACGGCTGAAGCGTTGAACGGCGCGCGCGAGCGTTGCGCTCGCGGCGCGCGACCACTGGATGACCAGCGAGCGGTGGTGCGCCCAGCGCGAGCGATTAGCTTCGCTGCGCTTGCGATCAACGTAGGTTGGGTTGCGCGCGGCGGCGTGGGTGTTGGTGACGGTGACGGTGAGTTCGGCGTGCAAGTGATGCAAACCGACCAGCGCTTGCTGCGCTTCCTTCGAGAAATTGGCTTCCATCGTTTAGCCCCGTTTCTTTTGGGGGGTCGATGGTTTTTTTGCTTTTTTTGACGCGGTTCGTTTTCTGAGTTTTTCTTTTGCTTCGGTGAGTTCGCGAGCCAAGTGGGCGTTAGCGCCTGCGTGTTGGTCGCGGATTTCTATCGCGCTGGCGAGTTGTTTTTCGAGCGCGGCTTTTTCGTCGGCGAGGCGAACGTTTTGTGCGGCGAGGTCGGCGGCGGTTTGGCCGAGCGCGGTGATCTTGTCGTCTTGCGCGCGTTCGTCAGTTCTTCGCGCGTTTGCGGCTGCGTTTGCTTCAATGGCAACAAACTCAGCGATGTCGAGGATCGCCGTTCGCGTGTCTTCGTTCGCTATTTCGGCGAACCCTCTAATCTTCTCAATGAGTGATGGAAATGTCGCTGTCCGTTTCGATGAAAAAAAAGACTGACTCGTGTCGACCGTAACATCGCGATCGCCGCGCTTTAACTCGTTTGCAGCGGCCTTGACGGCCTGCTCGTCGAATTCTTGATATGCGTCGGTCGTGATCTCAATCGTGACGGTCGCGCGGATGCCGCGTTGCTCGACCATCTGGGAATATTTGGCTGTCATGTTCGCTCCGTGCCCTGTGAGGTAGGGTGTGGAGTGAATTATGCACATACGCCTAAAATTGTCAATGCACATTTGCATTGATTTTGGCGGGGATGCAAAAAAAGCTGCGTTGCGCAGCTTTGCAGGGCGTTTGGGCGTCTCTATCGAGACACGGTGCGTTCTATGGGTACGTTGCGGTATTCCTTCTCTTGTGGGTCGCCAGCGGCGGCGTAGATCACGCGAACGGTAGAGACTTGTTCGGCCCGAAACTCATCGCTTGATCGGCCAAACACGTAGGCGACGGTTTGGGTGCGTGCATCGGTGGAAAACCGATCAATCGATACTGTGTTTTCTCTCTCGTAAATCTTGTCGTTGGCGCTGTTGAACAGGCTGACTTTGTAGCGCACGCGTGTGGTTTCTCCGTTCGCGTTTGTCCATCGTGGTCGCAGCGTCACCGACCACGATGGGCTGGATGAAGATCCGTTGTGTTCGATCACGATGCGTGCATCGTTGAGCGTTACTTTATCCGTGGTTTGTGCATAAGTGTTAAACGCGGCATAACAGAAAATTACCGCAAATACAACTAGGGATTTCATAGGCTATAAAAATTGATAGGTTGTGGGGGTTTTGGTCGCGGATACAAATGCTATTTGTGGGCTAGTTTTCGTGAATTTTCTTGAGTTTCTCGAACCGCTGGCGCGCTTGTCTGGCTTTCGACAGCGCTTCTCGCACGTCGTTCTCGTCTAGCCAGCCGAGCGCGTCTTCCCATTCCCGAAGTTTCTGGGGGTCGATTTTGCCGCCGTATTTTTTTTGCGGTGGCAGGATGTAGGTGGCGGGCGTTTCTTTGGTGTGCAGTGGCGGGTTAGGCGCCAGTATCGGGTACGTCGGGATCATGGTTCCCGCACCTGTGCGCAGCCACACAAAATCAATGCTTAACGCTTGCGCGATACGCTCAATGGTGTCTTCGCGCGGGTTTTTGATGAAGCCGTCAATGATGCGCTGAATCGTTGTTTGCCCAACGCCACAGCGTTTTGCGAGCTGGGTTGGGTTGGTGTTTCGAAACGCAATCGCTTCGGCTAATCGTTCGCCTGATTTGGTCATGACTTGAATTGTTTCTGGTACTTGCGCGCACATGTGCCTTGCTGCATAATGCACATATGCAGAATGCGGAACGACCCCCAGAAGAGTGGAATTTGAATGAGATGTTGGCATGGCTAACGGCTCGTTTTTCACAGGCAGAAATCGCGCAAGAGACGGGCTTGGATCAGAGCACGATCAGCCGAATTGCGCGCGGCGATTACGACACGAAATACAGCAACGGCAAGGGCATCGAGCGCTTCTTTTTGAAGATGTACGCGATGGCGCAGAAGTTGAAAGTAGCCGCCTGACATGAGCGACGATTTCGACGGCTCACAGCGCATCGTGTTCACCATCGCGCACTTGGCACCCGATGATTTGCGCGAGTTGATTCGTGCCGAACTTGCTGCGGGGTTGGCGAAGGATCGCGAGATGCGCAAGCTCGAACTCATGGCGTCGCTCAAGCGCGAGCCCGAACCCCGGATGTCTCTGCCGATGCGCGCTGCGCTGGCGTGGGATGTGTTGTGTGGGAAGGGGGGTGGGGTGTGAGCGGTCTTTCGTTTCAATGTCTGAGTGGGCGTGCCGCAAACGCCCTCGTTAACTGCCGCGCACAGAACCAATCGGCTGTGGTGCGCGTCAGCCCTGTGTTTGACGGCGGTCGCGCGAATGGCTCCGCCAAGATCGATTCGCGCGCGTTGAACACAACCCTCCGAGGCGGTGTTTCTCATAGGCATCGTTTCAACGCGGCGCAGCAACGGCCCGCGACCAAGCCTTTGCCGTTGCGCCCATTTGATTCCACGAGCCGAACCAACAGCGGGGCGTGCTCCGAGCAGGTTCGTGGCCTGGCCTGTGCGCGCTTTCGGGTGCGTGCGGGCTTTTTTTATTCGTGGATGGCGGTGTGTGATTTGTTGCATGTCGTCATTGTGTTTTTTTGTTTGCAAGTTGTCGTTCCACGGGGTTCCATGATTCATGGAAGCGCGTGGAACCACGGGTTTAAGTGGGGTTCGCTTTGAGTTCGCAATCGCCTTTGTTTTTCGAAGACGCGCTCGACGCGCTGCGCGTGACCGTGATGGAGCTCGGGGGCTACAAGAAAGTGGGCTCGGAGCTGCGCGCGGATATGTCGGTGTCGGCGGCGGAAACCTGGCTTCGCAATTGTTTGAACGGGGAGCGCAGCGAACGGCTCAATCCCGATCAAGTGATCGCGCTTGCGCTCTTGGCGCGCAAGCAGGGCTCGGTGCTTTATCTGCAATTTTTGGCGCAAGTGCTCGGGTTCACGTTCGAGCTGATTACCGATGAGCGCGCGCAGACGGTGGCCATTCAGGGCGTGGCGAAAGCGGCGCTTCAATTTGAAAAAGCGATGTCGATCGCGAAGACGATGGGCGTTGATTTTGAAACGTTGGCGGGGGGCAAATGAGTGAAATTCGACTAGACCGTTGGTCATTGGGTGCGGGGCATGTGCCCTGTTTTTTGTATGCGGAAGCGAGCGTTGCGCCGCGAGGTTTGTTGGGTGATCTGTTGGCGTCGGTGACCTACGTTGCGCCTAAGCGCGCTGCGATTCAGTGTCGAACGGTGGGTTTGTTTGTGGCGCAAGCGCTTCGCATTGAAGGCGGTGCGAAATGAGTGCCGCACTTACCAACGCACAGGCGGCTATTGAATGGGTGCCGCCGCGCCCGTTTTCTGATGTGCTGGCTTTCTGTGTGGCGCAGGTGACGAAGGGGAAGGGCGCAGAGCGGCATGGGGGGCAAGCGCCGTTCATCATGCAGCCGTGGGTGACCTTGGCCGATGCGCATACCGTGGGGTTTCTCACGGGGCAATCGGAGAAGAAATGGCACGAGGCGCACGGCTCAGTGATCGCGCGCGACGATGGTCGCTTTTTGTGTGAGGTGGCGGGGGCGATCAATTATTCGCTGTTCGCGCTGATTTTGCTTTGCGATCGCGAAGTGGCGTCGAAGCGCATTTCGCCGCATCGTGTGGGCTTGTCTGCCGATGCGTGGCTTGCTGGGGTGTGGCCGACCGTGGATGTGGTGGAAGCGCATTTGCGTTTAGTGCAGCCGCCCGAGAAGCCTGCGCCTGCGTTTCAGGATCGGGCGGTGTTAGTGCGGCTAATTCAGTTTCAAGTGTTGAAGATGGCGAAGGCTGCGCATGAGCGCATGCAGCGCATGGTGCCGCCGCTGAACGTGCCGCCGCTGCGGTTTCCGTCGCCCGATGTCAGTTCAATTCCTTTGCTGAAGGATCGCGTGTGATGAAGACGTTTTTTCTGTGGTGTGTCGGGGGTAGTTTTCCGCGCGATGTGATCTCGGAGACGAAGCCCGAGTTCGCTTGTTCGCCGGTTCTTAAAGATGGTCATCCGACTGAAAAAGAGGCGATCAAAACGCTGCCGATGAGTGCTTGGCATGAATCGGTGGAGGCGGGCTCTTGGAAAGAGGCGAAGGCGCTGTTTCGGCAGCGTGGGTTGTTGTTGAGGTAACAACGATGGCTTACAGTAATTTTCAGCATCAAGAGGCGGAGCGGCGGTTCGCAACGCTTCGCGCCAATCCCGGTTCGACGCCTGCGCAGATCGCGGCGCTGCTTAATCGGCGCGGGCTGACGGCAGCGGCGTTGTCTATTCGTTTTTCCCGAGTGGGTGCGCATGGGGTTTGCAACGCGACGTGCGGTGCCTGGCGCACTGACTCGATCTTACGCGTATACCGCAATCGTGCCGGTTTTGCCGAGTCGCGCGGAGTTCAGTCGGTTACGCGTGGCGCTGTCGCCGCCCGTGGTGGCTCAAAGCGCCGGCGTGGATGAGGGCTTTGGGTTGCGGCGCATGTCTTCTTTCGTGAATCAGGCTGATTTAGCGCCTTGGTTGAGGGGTTTGGTATGAGTTGCCGCGTGGATGTGTCGGATGTTGTTTGGCTGAGTGCGCCGTTTCCCGAGTTCGTATTGCCTGCGGCTTCGCCCGTTGATCCAAGTTCATTGGGCGATTGGCAGTGTGATGTGTTGGAGGTTGTGACGTGTATGCGCTGAAAAAAAACACGCAGGGCTATTACATCGCGAAGTTGATGACCGGCGAATGGGTATCGGCGCTGCGCGTGGCGATGGGGCTGCACATCATTGATATGCATGCGCGGATTCAAGACATCAAGCGTGCCGATGGCGTGCTCAATACGCGTGACATTACGGTGGATGGTGTGACGCATACGGAATACACGCTCGCTCGCGCGCCGCGAGTTGAGCGTTGGTCTGAGGCTGATCGCGACGCGTTTAACCGTAACGTATTGCCTCACAAGGTACCTGCACCGAACGCGCCTGCGTGGGTGCCGCCTGAGCCGTTCGACAAGATGAGATTGGCGGCGTAGATGCGCGAATACGGCTCGGTAAGTCCTCAGTTTTGGATCGGGGCGACAGGCAAGCGGCTGCGCGGTAATCCCGATGCGCAAATCGTTGCGCTGTACCTGATGACGTGTCCGCATTCGAACATGATCGGCGTGTTTCACTGCCCGATTTTGTACATCGCGCACGAAACCGGCCTCCCCTTCGAAGGGGCTTCGAAGGGGCTTCGAAGCCTCCAAGAGGAGGGGTTTTGCCAATATGACCCCGATTCCGAGACTGTTTTCGTGGTTAGGATGGCGGAATACCAAATCGGAGCCGAACTCAAGGAGGGGGACAACAAGATTGTCGGGGTGCGAAAAGCCTATCTCGCCATCGCTGAAACCCGCATGCGCAAAGCGTTTCACGCGGTTTACGCGACCGCATTTCGGTTGCCAGAATGGGTGGAAAAACCGCCCGAAAACGATGCGATTTCGAAGCCCCTTCGAAGCCCCTTCGAAGCCCCTCCGAAGCAATTAACAGGAACAGGAACAGGAACAGGAACAGGAACAGGAACAGGAACAGGAGAGTGTGCGCCGCAAGCGGCTGACCCGCTCCGGCCGCCCGACCCTGTTGCCCAAACCGTGCCCGACTCGGGGCCAACTCGAGCAAAAGCTCGCAGCGCTCAGGTGCAGCGTCGAGCACGTCAGACGACGATCCCCGAGGATTTTTCGATTTCGGACAGGGTGCGGCAATGGGCGCAAGCGCAAGGCGTGATTGACTTGCAAGCGCATTTCGAGCATTTTTCGATGAAGTGCAAAAGCAAGGGCTACGCCTATGCCGATTGGGATACGGCTTTCATCGCTGCGATCATGGACGATTGGCGCGGCGGCGGGCGGCGTGGGGCGCGTGCGCCGCCGGTGCGAGCCTCGTCTTCGGGCGCTGGTGACGACGACGTGGCGGGCTGGATGCCGCCGGAAATGCGCGCGAACGCGCCGAAAAATGGTGCGTCGAGCGAATTCTCAATGAAAACTGTGTCCGCCGAGGTTTTTGATGGAAGCCAATGATTTTGCTGAATTTCGGGATTTGATGCGCGGGGCGTGGCTTGCGATCACGCACGGTCGCGAAGAACCTTCGAAGCCGTTGCTGGACGTGTTCTGGCGTGCGTTTTCGTCGGTGCCGATCGGACAGTTCGCGAAGGCGATCGAGGCGCATTTGCGCGACCCGAAGCACGGCGAATTCCTGCCGCGTCCAGCGTCGATCGAACGATGGTTGGCAACGTTTCAGTCCGACGATGGCCGCCCGTCGCCCGACGAGGCGTGGGGCATCGCGCTAGCGGCGGAAAGCGAGGCGGCGACGGTGGTGTGGACGCCGGAAATTCGTGCGGCGTGGGCGGCTTGCGAGACGATTGCGGTAGAGGGGCGAGACAAGGTGGGAGCACGCAAAACGTTCCTCGCGACCTATGAGCGATTGTTGCAACAGGTTCGGGCTCGTGCCGAGCCGGTTCGTTGGGAGATTTCGCACGGCCATGACCCGCATCAACGTGTGGCGGCGATCGAGCATGCGGCGCGGTTGAATCGCATTGCGTCCGCCGATGCGATTGCTGTGATCGCGATGGTAAGGCCGCTCGCCTTGCCAAGCGCCACGGCTGAGCGCGTGGCGGCGAGTGATGGCGCTGTCGCTGGATTGCTTGCGCACGTGGCGGAAGCGAGCGACGTTGATGGTTTGGCGCGATTGGCTGAAACGAAACGCATGCTGGCCGAACGTCGTGCCGCGCGATTAGCCGAAGAGGATGCTGCGCGCGATGAGCGATCGGCGGCAGCGGCGAAACGTGCGGCAGTAATGGTTGCCTTGCATGGTGGCGCGGATGCCGTTGCTCGGGCAACCGAGCGTGTGATGTCTCTTAACCCACAGCGCTCCGCTCGTCGACGCGCGAAGGCGGCGGCATGAGCGCGAAACGAAAACAGAATCGTCGCAACAGGGCTGCGCAAGTGCTAATTCAATCGCTTTACGCGCGGCTAGCTGATGCGGAAATCAAGTTGCAGGTTGATGCGGTTGAGATGCACGCTCTTGTTGTGGAGGCTTTTCAGGCGAAAAGCAGGGAGTGTTTCTATCGCGACGCGTTGAGAAAAGAGCGCGAGCAATTGCGAGCGCAGCTGGCGGCGTTCACGCAAAGCGCAGTTGATTTGGTGAATTTTTCCAAGCAGCCGTCCATCTTTGTTCAGATGACGCAAGCGCAGTTAGATGATGCTCGTGTCGCGTTCGGAGCGTCAAAATGAGCCGCCACAGAACCATCGGCTTGACCGATTACGCGGTGAGCCTCATCGACAACTGGATTGCCAACGCGCATTCAGGCAATTCGGTGGTACCGCGAGACTTTCATCGCGAAATCGATCGCCATGAACCGCGCGCGCAGCCGAATGCCTTGTGGGCTGCGCCGGTGGAGGCGATCTATCGCGAGCTGTGGGAGAGCGATCCAGTGCGTCACACGGCGGCGCTGTGCGTTGCTGCGTTCACCTTCGGTGCGCCGCGCAACCGTTTGCAGCAATTGAATGTGACGAAATCGCAAGCGGATACGTGGCTGTGGCTCTTCGGCTATGAGGTGAACTTGATCGACTTGGCGAAGGTGGGCGATTCGGCAAAGCTCAATGTGCGAGCTCGCGAAAGCTACGCAATATCGAAAGAGTTTGGCGATTTGCGCAAGCCTTTACCTCGCGAAAAGATCGCGCGCGATGCGTCGGTGTGGGCAGGGGGTGTGCGTGTTAGAAAACTGTTCAACTAAGAACGATACGGCGTTTACCGCCGATCAGCTGCTTTGCGGGCGAGCGCTGAAATTCAAGGGCGCGAAAGAGCTTCAAGGCATTTTCGAGTGGTTCGACAACACTTGGTATGGCGTGGGTGAGTTGTGTGGCATGCTTGAATCTATGCGTGTGATCGTTCACCGCGATACTCTAAGAAACGGGCTTGAGCAAATGTGTGATTCAGGTTTTCTGGAGAGAACAAATCCGAAAAGATTGGCTCGTATCAAAACGCTCTATCGCAGGAAATTGACCGATGAGCAAAGGCAATACCGCGAGCGCGAGCGGGCTAAGGCACGCAACATGATCGCGCGCGCTAAGGTAGCCAATCGCGTCGAGCGTCGCGAGGCGCGCAACATGCCCGGATAAGCGCCACAGTTTTTAGCTAAATTGCAAAAATTCTTTTCTTTATAAATCAAGGCGTTAGCGAAAATCTGCCGAAACCAACGATTGCAAACTGCCGAACGTTGTGCAGAATTCGTGGCGGGCAACTGCGCGCATCGAAATCGTGAGCTTCCGGCAAATATCAGACGATGCGAGCCTTGATCGCATCATTGCCGAAATAGCAAAGCGCAGTTCGTTCGCGGTCATCCGCGCGATGACGGCAACAGTCAAAGATGCGCAAGCCGCCTTGACCGATACGATACCGGTCGTATTTGATAGGCCCAATGCGTGGACTCGTCAAGCAATCGGCATCCAGTCGGCAACGCGCGCCGTGCCAACTGCGGCGGTATTCGTTAAAGACTCACAGGCCAATTACTTGGCTTATCAGATCGACGGCGGGCAAAGGAGCCTCAAGCCGTTCGAGCTTCAATTTCGAAATGTGCGCGTAAACGGATACATGATCCCAGGCGAAGCGTCAACGCTAGATCAATTCGGCAACGTGAGCAAAGCCGACATTCTCAATCTCTCACGGTCACTAAATGCCAGCGACGCAAGCAAAAACTATTTCGTAGGCACGCCAAAAAACAGCGACCGACCCCCAGGCATCTACGAGCGCACCGCCGCCGGCGGTCTGCGCCTAGTGTTCCTGCAAGCCACAAGCGCGCGTTACGCGCCGGCGTTCGACTTCTACGGTATTGCGCGCACAACCATCCGCGACCGCCTAAAAGCCAACCTAATCGCCGCCATCAAATCATAGGTTCTTACCGGCCCCCCACCCCAGCGCGAGAGTAGTTCGACTTGCCCTGCTGAGTTTGTGAGTGGTTGTCA
>JBOFBL010000556.1:0-3260 GCA_051645545.1 Casimicrobium sp.
AGTTTCAGGATTTCTTCTTCGAGCAAAGCGAGGCGCTTTTTCGACGCATCGTCCTTCTCTTTTTTCACCGCTTCTCGCTCGATCTTCAATTGAATGATGCGGCGATCAAGTTTGTCCATCACTTCGGGTTTCGAATCGATCTCCATCTTGATACGGCTCGCGGCCTCGTCAATCAAATCGATCGCTTTGTCGGGTAAGAAACGATCGGTGATGTAGCGATGCGAAAGCTCGGCGGCGGCGACGATCGCTGGATCGGTGATGTCAACGCCGTGATGCACTTCGTATTTCTCTTGCAGGCCGCGCAAGATTGCAATCGTCGATTCAACCGACGGTTCACCCACGAGCACTTTTTGAAAACGACGCTCAAGCGCAGCGTCTTTTTCGATGTACTTGCGATATTCGTCGAGCGTGGTCGCGCCCACGCAATGCAGCTCGCCGCGTGCGAGCGCGGGCTTCAACATATTGCCCGCGTCCATCGCGCCCTCGGCTTTGCCGGCGCCGACCATCGTGTGCAGCTCGTCGATGAAGACAATGGTTTGGCCTTCGTCTTTCGCAAGATCCTTGAGCACGGCTTTCAAGCGCTCTTCGAACTCGCCACGATACTTCGCGCCCGCGAGCATTGCCGCAAAATCCAGCGAAAGCACGCGTTTGTTTTTGAGTCCTTCCGGTACTTCGCCGTTCACGATGCGTTGCGCAAGCCCTTCAACGATGGCTGTCTTGCCGACGCCGGGTTCACCAATCAACACCGGATTATTTTTTGTGCGACGTTGCAACACTTGAATCACACGACGAATCTCATCATCGCGACCAATCACGGGATCGAGCTTGCCGGAACGCGCACGTTCAGTCAGATCGATTGTGTATTTCTCAAGCGATTGTCGCTGCCCCTCGGCCTCTTGCGAATCGACGTTGCCACCACCGCGCACGGCATCGACTGCCGCTTGTAGCGTTTTCGCGTTGGCACCCGCATCTTTGAAAATGCGACCGGTTTCGCTCTTGTCATTTGCGAGCGCGAGCAGGAAGAGTTCGCTGGCAATGAATTGATCGCCGCGTTTGGTTGCTTCTTTATCGGTCAAATTCAACAGCGAATTCAAATCGCGACCGATGTTGATGTTGCCATCGCCACCTTGCTGACGCGGCAAACGTTCAATGCTTGCTTGCAAATCCTTCGAGAGTTTTGCGACGTTCACGCCTGCGCGTTGAAGGAGCGATTTGGTGCCGCCGTCTTCCTGGTCAAGCAAAGCCGTCAGCAAATGCTGCGGCTCGATTTGCGTGGCATCGAGTCCGAGCGCGAGCGATTGCGCGTCGGCGAACGCTTGTTGAAATTTGGTGGTGAGTTTGTCGAAGCGCATGATCGCCCCCGATTGATTTGGTTACTCTCAATCTGAGGGAAATTGCCCGAAATTCAATATGCAGCGGTTGACAAAGATCAACAGTACAAGCGTTTTAGCGCCATTAGCACATACGGTAATCGCCCAATTTTCATGGGCGAACAATGAAAAATATTTATATATCGAAAATTACATTAATTTCATCAATCGCCCAATTAAATTGGGCGACAAACAATTGTGCTGGGATTCAAAAAAAGATGAGTTTAGTCAACTAGACTCCTATCGCACTCACTTCGCATACGCCGGGTACGGCGGCGGCACGGGCTTTGCAATCGGCTCTTTCGCAATCTTGTCTTGCAGAAACTTGATCGCTGCTTGCAGTTGCGCGTCTTCGCCTTTAAACGTTGCGTGTGGCAAGTTATCGACTTCGATATCGGGCGTCACACCGGCGCCTTCGACAAACCATCTGCCCTGTAAATCGAAATAAGGATTCTCCGCTGCGCGCGCAATGCCATTATCAGCGAGGACATTTCGATCGGACAACCACACGCCCGCACCCGCAGTGCGACTGCCAATCAACGTTGCAATTCCCAATCGACGCAATCCTTCGGCAACGGTTTCGCCATCCGAGTACGTACCGCCATCGACGATCGCAACGACGTGTCCGCGAAACGCGAATTGCTGATTCGGATACGGTTCACGCGTCGTGCGATTGGTCCAAAACGCCCATGCGCGACGCTGCAGGATGCTCAAGATCCAGCTATCGATATTGCCGCCGCTGTTGTTGCGCAAATCGATGATCAAGCCTTCGCGTTGCCACACCGGATAGAACTCGCGCACGAACGCCGCCATGTCGTTGCGCCCCATCGCGCGCAAATGCACGTACCCGAGCTTGCCCGCCCCCGCGCGCTCGACCACGCTCGCGCGCTCGCGCTCCCACGCGAGATAGCGCAATTGAACGTCGCGTTGCGCATTGATCGGCACCACGATCACTTGCCGCGTTGCCGTCGCGTTCTCGTCTTTTTTAACCGTGAGCAGCACTTGCCGATTGGTGCGATTGCGCAATTCGCGCGCTACGTCGATTGCATTCGCGACTGCTCGTCCGTTGATCTGTGTGATGACTTCGCCCACCTCAACACGAGATTCAGCGCGAGCCAGCGGCGAGCGCTCGTCGATTTGTTCGGGATCGCCGTTGATGTGTTTTGCGACCTTCACGCCGCCCTTCGCGGCGACAAGATCGGCCGCAAGCGAGGCAACATCAACGTTGTCCGCGCCCATACGAACATCGCCACCGCCGACCTGGCTGTGCAGCAAGCGCAATTCGGAAATCATCTGCGCGAGCACATCGTCCAACTCTGTGCGATCGTTTACACGTTCGACAAGCGGGGCAAACTTCTTGCGCTGTGCTTTCCAGTCGACGCCATGTAAATTCGGATCGTAAAACGTATCGCGATGCAATCGCCACGCGTCGTCGAAGAGTTGCCGCCATTCGTCGCGCGGATCGAGTTCCAATGCGAGCCCGCCTAAATCAACGCGTGCTTTCGCGAGCGCTTCGGGTGCGGTTGGTGGTTTTGCCGCCGCATCGTAGACGAACAGTTCGGTCGACGTCGGGCTCGATTTGCGAATCAACAATTTACGCAGATCGAGCGAAAGTTCATACGATGCCAAGTCGTCCAAAAACATTTCCGGATTGCCGCGCGAATCGTCGATCGCAATCGACATCAGGCGACTCTTCGCATCGACTGCAGCATCTCGCGCGAGGAAGTAGAGCCGCTTGCCGTCCGTTTCGAGCTGCGAATAATTCCCCGCAGGCAACGGCACTTCGTACAAACGATCGCCGATGTTTGCGAACTCAATCGCGACCGGTTTCGCGGAACCCGCACGTGCCGCACTCGCTGTGCCGGTTACCGGTGAACTCGTGGCAGTGCC
>JBOFBL010000557.1:0-1372 GCA_051645545.1 Casimicrobium sp.
TCGATAAAGTCATCAACGTCGATCAAAGCCCCATCGGTCGCACGCCGCGCTCAAACCCCGCAACCTACACAGGGCTCTTCACGCCGATGCGCGAACTCTTTGCGCAAACGCCGCAGGCGCGCGAGCGCGGGTACGAGCCTGGTCGTTTTTCATTCAATGTGAAAGGCGGTCGTTGCGAAGCCTGCGAAGGCGATGGCGTGCTCAAAGTGGAAATGCATTTCTTGCCGGATGTGTATGTCGCGTGCGACGTGTGTCACGGCAAACGCTACAACCGCGAAACGCTCGACATTCAGTATCGCGGCAAAAACATCAGCGAAGTGCTCGAGATGACTGTTGAAGTTGCGAAAGAATTTTTCGCAGCGGTGCCGAACGTCGCGGCGAAAGTGAATCTGCTTGATGAAGTGGGATTGGGCTACATCAAGCTCGGACAAGCAGCGACGACACTCTCAGGCGGCGAAGCGCAACGCGTAAAGCTCGCACTCGAACTCTCAAAGCGCGATACGGGCAACACACTCTACATCCTCGATGAGCCGACGACGGGTTTGCATTTCGCCGACATCGATCTCTTGCTCAAAGTGATTTATCGATTACGTGATCATGGCAACACGGTGGTTGTGATCGAGCACAATCTTGACGTCATCAAGACTGCGGATTGGGTGATCGACATGGGCCCCGAAGGTGGCGATGGCGGCGGCACAGTCGTTGCACAAGGTACGCCGGAAGAGGTTGCAAATATTGCTACGTCCTACACGGGGCGCTATCTGAAGACGCTTTTGAATAAGCAAAAAGCTAAGAAATAGTTGCTTTAGCTTTATTGTTTACAGCCCAATTTAATTGGGCAGTAAAGCAAATAAATTTACTTATTGAGAAATAATAAAAAAGACGTTATCGCCCAATAAAATTGGGCGATAAAGCAATATGCTGGAATCATTCGTACCAGCGTGGCCAGGCATTCATTCGCACGGCGAAATCGAGCGCCACGCCGACGAACACACAAAGCCCCAGCAGATTGTTACCGCGAAACGCAATGAAACATTTTGCGCGATCGCGATCTTTGATGAGTGTGTAGTGATGTATCGCAAGAATCACCGCTAGCACGAGCCCGCAATAGAAAAACCATCCGGCGCGAAACGACATACCGATCGCGGCCATGCCGAACAAGAAAAGCGCGTAACTCGTCATCACCGCGAGCACATCATACTTTCCGAAAAAAATCGCAGAGGTTTTGATGCTGATGCGCAGATCGTCATCGCGATCGACCATCGCGTATTCGGTGTCGTAGGCCATCACCCAGAAAAAGTTTGCGGCAATCAATGCCCACGCTTGCCACGGCACGTCGCTACGAACCGCAGCAAACGCCATCGGAATACCC
>JBOFBL010000558.1:0-9400 GCA_051645545.1 Casimicrobium sp.
ATTCGGTGCTCGGTCGCTGCGATCGCCCGGCTGGCACGATTGCGCTGGTGGAAGATCAAAATCTCGATTGGTATCGCCAGTACGTTGAGCGCTATCGTTTGAGCTCGACCACACCCGTGCTGCGTCTGCTGATTCAGCAATCGAACTGCTTCATCGTCGTTGAGCGCGGTCGCGCAATGGCCAATATGCAGCAAGAACGTGCGTTGCAAAATTCAGGCGAGTTGCGTAATAACTCGAACTTCGGCAAGGGTCAGATGGTCTCTGCCGACTACTCGTTGACGCCTGAAGTGCTTATCAGCGCCCGCGGTACGAGCGGCCTCGGTGGCGCGCTCGGCGGTCTGGGTCGCACGGCTGGCATCATCGGCGCGATTGCCGGTGGCATTCAAACCAATGAAGCGGCGGTGATGTTGACACTCGTTGATAACCGCTCCGGTGTACAAGTCGCAGCCGCCGAAGGCTCGTCGTCGAATACCGATTTCAGCCTGGGCGCGGTCGTGCTCGGTTCGAGCGGTGCGGGCGGCGCGGGCGGCTACACCAATACGCCGCAAGGCAAAGTGGTGACGGCGGCTTTCACTGATGCTTACAACAACATCATCAATGCGGTGAAGAATTACTCGCCGCAGTCGATGGGCGATCGTGGCATGGGCACCGGTGGTCGTTTGGCGGTTGAAGGCTCTTCGCAGCAGCAAGGCGCGTCAGTCGCGTCGAGCCAGGCAGCAGGCCCAACGGGCGCTGCGATGTCGGTGCGCGATGCGCAGGCCAAACTCTCGCGTTTGGGCTATGACGCAGGTGCAGCGGATGGGCAAATGGGTCGCAAAACTGTTGAAGCGATTCGCGCCTTCCAGCGTGATCGTCGCCTGACGGTGAACGGTCAGCTCGACGGTGCAACGATGAGCGAACTCGCGAAGTAATTCGTCGTTCTCACCGTTAAAAAAAGGCTCGCAATGCGAGCCTTTTTTGTTTTTTCTGTTCCCAATAGCTGTCGCGATCACTCGCATCGATTGCATGACATTGTCTTGCGCTCGATGTACGAAGCGACGATCAACGTTCTCGATTGCGTACGTCTCATAGCGTTTCGACAAATCTGCGCGCACCGCTGACGCTTTTTGTCAGCGCTTTGCTTACCTCTTCCCCAAAAACATCGAAAAACAGCCTTTTTAGGGCTGGCACGCGGTTTGCCTTATAGGGTCAAACGGGTGGAAACCGAGGGAAAAGCAAATGGGCATGATTGACGAATGGTTCACGCGCAAGATCGCCGCCGTACGTGGCGGTGTAAAGCCCAGCTTTAATGACGAACCAGCGCTTGCAGAAACAGCGCCATCGAGTAGCGAGAAAAAATCAAGAAGTCGCGATTATTCGGTGGCGCTTAGCGCTCAAGAATGGGCCAACGTTGAATCGTTCATGGCTCGCCCTGGTAAAGAAAAAACCAATGCCTCATCATGCCTCGACGGCGAACTCACTGTCGGTGCAAACGCAGAGCTCGTGAGCGCAGACATCATTCAATGTCGCGTGCTCCGCGTATTCGGCACGCTTGATGCGCCGATCTTCGCGCAAAAACTCATTCTCGAAAAAGGCGCGAAAGTGAAAAGCACTGCGCGCGTCGGTGCCGCTGAACTGCATGGCACCTTCGAAGGCACACTGCAAGTTCACGGCACGATGGCGATCGCTAAAACCGGTGCAATGCTCGGCAAGGCACGTGCGCTTAAGTTTGTTGTTGCCGAAGGTGGCAAGCTCGAAGGCGATGTGAAACGCGTCGTGTCCACCGCGCAACCCGATTGGATTCAGCATGACAAAGACGATGCATGGGTCGATTCTTTCCCCACGTCGATGATGTCGATGACATTGCGCAAACAAGCCGCATAACGATTTCAATGCGCGCTTCACTGCGCGCCGCCGGGTGATGGTTGCGGCACCCCGAAAATTCCGCAATCACAACTTCATGCTTCAACGCCTCAATTTATTGAGGCGTTGTCGTTTTTACGATCATTTTCTTTTTAGGGGAAAACTATGTCTATCGCCCAAGTAAATTGGGCGTTTGGACAATGAGTTGGTTGCCCAAAAAGTACTGCGTACAAACGGCGATGGCAGCCGTTCTAGAAAAAGTACGCCACCCAAAAGATCCCAAGCATCACGCAAACGATCACCACTTTCACGATCGTTCCAACGAGCAAGCCGAGCCAGGTTGCGAAGCCCACTTTCGCTGCGTTCTTCGTGTTTTTCTCGCTTAAGTACTGTCCCGCTGCGGCACCTATTAATGGCAAGAACAGCACGCCGATCAAACCCATGAAAATGCCAACGATCGTGCCGAGCGCCGCGCCAACTAAGGCCAGCGTGCTCGCGCCCGCTTTCTTCGCACCCATGAGCGTCGCGACGTAGTCGGTCACCCACGCAATCACTGCGAGCGCCGACAGCACGACCACCACCCACACTGGCACTTTGGTGAAATCGTCGATCCACGCCCCCACGATTGCACCCGCAAGCACGAGAATCACCCCCGGCAGCGCAGGCAATATCGTGCCGATTAACCCAACCGCCATCAGCACGATCGCTAGCAACCACATCAAGGCATTCGTTTCCATTTACGCTCCGCAATAAGTTTTTTGGGTCTCTGCACGGGTTCACAACCGACTCGTTCGCGTGTATTGTCGCGCAGATGAACACGATAAACACCCTCCTCCTTTCGTTCGCCCAATACTGGACTCGAGTCAAACGACAAGGTTCAGTCGTTGCATTGCTGAGTGTGTCCGCGCTTGTCACACCCTTGTCGCATGCGCAAGTGCCCAATATCACCGTCGTTGAGTATTACCACCGTGGACTCGACGCGTACTTCATTTCCGGACGCGCCGACGAACAAGCCTTTCTCGACACCCTGCCCAACATCATCGGACGCACCGGCGCAACATTCGCCGCGTTCGCACCGAACGGCGCGCCACCCACCGCCACGTCCGTCTGTCGTTTCTATGTATCGATTGCAAATCCGTTTGTAAGCTCGCATTTTTATTCGCGGCTCGACCAGGATTGCGCCTTTCTCAGGAATCCTCTACCCGCAGGTTTCAACGACGAAGGCCTGGATTTCGCAACCTTCGCGCCGAACGCCACCGGCAGTTGTGACGCGAGCGCGCCCATCGCAATTTATCGAAGCTTCCGAGCGGCGGCCAATGGACGCACACCCAATCATCGCTACACCACGAGTCGCGCGCAATACGACGCGATGAACAGCTCGGGCTGGACGCCCGAGGGCATCGCGTTTTGCACCACGGCCGCGAACACGCCGGGTGCCACCAATACCGTCGCGTTCCGTCGCACAGTGACACCTACGCAATCGCCATTTTCAGCAGGCTGCGATGGCGTTGCTTCACCCGGTGCAACGCTCAATCGTGGCGCCGAAGTCGAACCGCATATCGCGCGCAATTCCGCCAACGAAGATCATTTGCTCGCAAGCTGGCAACAAGATCGCTGGTCAAACGGTGGCGCAGCCGCGCTCGGCGGCGCAGTCTCGTTCGATGGCGGAAAAAACTGGGCGTCAACCCCCGCGCCATTCTCACGCTGCGCAGGTGGCAATGCCGCCAATGGCGGCGACTATGATCGCGCCACCGATCCGTGGAGTGCGATCGGCAACGACGGTACCGCATATCAAATGGCGCTCGCTTTTAGCGGCGACACTTTCGCTGCTAACTCCGTCAGCGCAATGATCGTTGCGCGTAGTACCGATGGCGGACGCAACTGGCAAACGCCCGTCACGCTCGTGCGCGACGCTTCGCCCAGCGTGTTTCACGATAAGAACATGATGATCGTCGATCCGATCGACTTGCGTTTTGCATACGCGGTATGGGGACGCCTCTCCCCGGACGGTTCGGGGCCAGCATGGTTTTCGCGCACCACCGATCGCGGCGCAACCTGGGAAACCTCGCGCGGCATTTACGATCCCGGCGCCCGCAATCAAACTTTCGGCAACAATCTTGCGATGGCGAGCGATGGCACCCTCGTCAATGTTTTCCTTGAAATCCGTCGTAACGAGCGCTTAGAAATCGTTGGAGGACAAATGAAAATGGTTCGCTCCACCGACCGCGGTGTGACGTGGTCGACGCCGATCGTCATTGCCGAATATCTCGGCATCGGCGCGCGCGATCCAGAAACAAATATCGCGATTCGAGATGGCGTCGGACTGCCATCGATTGCGTCGGGTACGAACAACAGCTTGCATATGGTGTGGCAAGACGCGCGCTTCGGTGGCGGCACGCGCGACGGCATTGTGTACGTGCGCTCGAACGATGCAGGGCTTACCTGGAGTCAGCCGCGCCTGGTGAACGCGCGCGCCGACGTGCAGGCTTTCACGCCGATTGTGAATGTGCGCGGCGACGGTGTAATCGGTGTCGCGTATTACGATCTTCGCGCAAACAGCGCATCGACAGCAACGCTTGGCACCGTGCTGCGAATGGCCACGAGCACCGACGGCATCACGTGGCATGAAAGTGAAGCGGAACCAGAATTCAATCTCAACACGGCACCCTTTGCGCGTGGCCACTTTCTCGGCGATTACTTCGGTTTAACGTCGCGTAAAGGTGCGTTCGAAACCTTTCATATGCGCACGACCGGCAGCGCACCCGACAATCGCACTGAAGGCATCTTCGCGAGCCTGCCAGAGGGTACGCTGAAGCGCCGCAGCATTGCGAATGCACACGACACACTTATTGCTACACCCGTGAATCGCGAATTTAGCGAACGCGTAAACGAAGCACTCAATCGCGCAGTCGCCGCACGGCGCATTGGCGGTAATCGATAGATCGTTTTTCTTAATGTAACTCTATGTATTATCGTCCGATTTAATTGGGCAATTATGCATTTTTTATTATTTTTCGACTATTAAATTTCTAGGCTTCTTTATCCGTATAAATCGGGCTTATGGACATAGTTTCAGGATGCTAGCTCTAAATTGCTTGCGTATCGTTTCCGCATGCAGCAAAATCGACGCGAATCGCAATTGAGAGTCTCGATTGCGGCGCGAACACGCTTCTCTTGCTAGGAATTCGTCATGGAACGTAAAGCCCCTCGTCGAACGAAAGAGCGCATCCTCGAAGTTTCGCTCGGCATGTTCAATTCGTTTGGCGAACCGAACGTCACGACCAATGCGATCGCCGACGAGATGAACATCTCGCCGGGCAACCTGTACTACCACTACCGCAGCAAAGACGAAATCGTCACCAAAATATTTCTCCAATTCGAAAAGGAAATGGATGAAATTTTCGGTTTGCGCAAAGGGCAAGCGGTCGATGTCGAAGACACCTGGTTTTGGTTGCATCTCGTCTTCGAAAAAATTTGGAAGTATCGTTTTATCTATCGCGATCTAAACGATCTGCTGTCGAAGAACCGCGTGATCGAGATGCATTTCAAATCGCTCTTGCAAAATTCGCAGAAGAGTACCGAGCGCATGATGAACGATCTGAAAGATCGCGGTCAGCTCAACGCATCGAAAGGCGAAATCGCAGCGGTTGCAACCAACGTCGTGCTCACCGCAACCTATTGGCACAGCTACGCCTATGTGATGAACCCGCGCAATCTCGACGAAGCCAAAGCGATGGGCCAGGGCGTGTTTCAAGTCATGGCAATGATCGCGCCGTATCTCACGGGCGATGCGCGATTGTTGTTTGAAAAATTGGCGGCAGAGTATCGGTAAAGCAGGACGTCGCCGCGTTGCGGCTAAGACGACGCACTTTCAGTGCTAGGACGACGAGCCTCGCGGCTTTAGGACGCAAAGCTTCACGATCTTCGCTCTCCGATCAGGTTCCGATTGAAGAACGATGTTTGTGAAGCTTTGCGTCATAGCGGCAAGGCCGCGTCGTCCTAGAGCCGCGAGGCTCGTCGTCTTAGCCGCAACGCGGCGACGTCCTAATAAACAAGGAGAGACAAGATGGCAACAAAAAAATCGGGTTGGATCGCCTTCCCCCACGACAACAGCGAATTCGTGTACGACGGCGCAGCGCTCAAGAAAAATTGGGCCCGCTTGCATAAGGGCGACTGCGAACCGTTTCCGACAAACAAGGCGGTTGAAGAGGCGTGGCGTCTCTATCACGCGGGCGACTTTCAGGGCGCGTTCGACGCGGGCATTGCCGAAGGTTTAGATGGATATAACGCTGCGAACAAAGCCGCGTGCATCTACAACAACTACCTTGAAACGAGCGACGCAAAGAAACAAAAAGCGTATGAAGAAATCGCTGCGCGTTGCGAAGAATTGCAAGCTGCGCAGAAGAAAAACGCTAATGCTTTCTACTTGCATGCTTATGCACTCGGTCGTTACGGACAATTGATCGGCGTCGCCAAGGCACTCACGCAAGGCATCGGCGGCAAAGTGCGCGGCTCGCTCGAAACTGCAATCAAGCTCGACGCGAAACATGCGGACGCGCACATCGCGCTCGGCACGTTCAATGCCGAGGTCATCGAAAAAGTCGGCGCGATGATCGGCAAAATGACGTACGGCGCAAGCAAAGACGCAGCGGTTGATAACTACGAAAAAGCGATCAAGCTCAATCCGACGTCCGCGATTGCCCGTACCGAGTACGCTGACGGCCTGTTCAAGCTCTTCGGTAAAGCGAAGATGAAAGAAGTTGAGAAACTCTACGCAGAGGCGATTGCGATTGCGCCTGCGGATGCGATGGAATGTCTCGACGTGGAGGCGGCGAAGGCGGAGATGGAGTAGCGGCGCCGCTGCGCGCTACGTCATGTGTTTCACAATCTGTAGGAGCGGCTATGCCGCGATCAACGCCTCCACAAGCCGCCGCATTGCGACGAGGTCGCGTTTCGATGCACGGTCAGGCGTATCACGTCATCACACGCTGCGTAGAGGGCACGCAACCGTTCGCGAACTCAACGATTGCTTTTGTAGCGTGCCGCAGGTTGCACCGCGATGCGATGACGCTTGACGCGAAACTATACGCTTGGGCGCTGATGCCCGATCACTTGCATTTACTCGTTGAGCTCGGCGAAACGTTAACGCTTTCTTCGGCGATTGCTCAATACAAACGCGGGATTGCGTCATCCGTAAACGAAGTTCGCGGCACGCCCGGGGTTTCGGTTTGGCAAGCAGGGTTCTACGATCGTGCATTGCGTAAAGACGATGACCTAGGTGCGGTTGCACAATACATCGTCGCCAATCCAGTAAACGCGAAACTTGTGGATGATATTGGCGACTATCCTTGGTGGAATAGTCTTTGGTTTTGATGTTGACGCTGATCGCGGCAGAGCCGCTCCTACAGCTTCGCGACCCGCGATTGCAACCGCTGCACATCAATACGCAAGCGCTGAATATCTGCCGCAAATTTCGCGACCTCTTCGCGTTCGGCTACTAGCTTCGCCTCATCGTGAACATAGCGCTTTGATGCCGCTTCTAAGCTCATTTGCGCGTTGTTGCCAAACGCTTTAAGCGCTTTGAAAAAACGCGTCGCTTCATTCGCCAGAATCGGGCCGACGACACGTTCGAGCTCCGCTTCCGCAGCAAGCGGCAACGACGAGAACGCTTTCGACATATCCTGTAGTAACGCAGCTTGACCGGAAATTTTCGCGGCGCGCAGTGCGGCTTCCTGCCCTTGCGCGATGAGCGGTAGAGCAGTCAGCGGAAATTCAACCGCAACGGTCGGTTCGTTTTCTTTCGCCTCCACTTCGCCGTTTTCAAGCGATCCGTCGCTTGCGATTTTGAGCGTCGTGACGAGTGGCGGCATGCGCACTTGCACAGTCGCGCCCGCATGCGAAGCGAGCAATTTTTTCGCGCCCTCGTCGTGCGAGAGTAGGCGCGAGAGCGCGCGGGCGATGAGAGATGATGGCAGCATGTCGCTATTTTCGCAGAGCGATGGAAACAAAAAAGCCGACATTGAGTCGGCTTTTTCCGAAGCGCTAGCGATTATCCTTGCTGAATACCAGCAAGCAACCACCCCTTGCTGCCATCGACCGGCTTCACAAGGTTCCAGGTTTCGCTAAACGGCGAGGCCATCACCATGCCGTCTTCGCGCATCTTGCCGGTGAATTGGACGCTTGCCCAGTAATTACCGCGCTCAGTCTCAATGCCAAGAAGTTCGGCGTTCAATTCGTCGACTTGAGTCGCTTCTTTGTTGCCGCCAATCACCTCTTTCGCGATTTGGTTGTAGAACTCATCGGTCGAGAAATCGCGCACAGCATCCAAGTCGCCTTTGTCGTTCGCAGCTTGCAATGCCATGAACTGTTTCTTGGCGTTCTCTTCAAAGCCGGCTTTATCAAAGCCCGCAGGAATGCCGAATCCACCAGCCAGTCCAGGCATCGCAGCGACGCCACCCCCCACGACCGCATCGGCAGGCGCGCGCATTACGGGCTCAGCCTGCGGCGCGTTGTACTGCAATGGCGCGCCGTTCGGCGTAGCTGCTGCATTCTTCTTCAGGAGCATGCGCCCAAGGAAGAACATACCGACTACGAACAGAATCATGACTAGCAAAAAGCCAATCAGGCCAGCGGTGCCCATCTGCGACATCAAGTAACCTAAACCGAGCGCAGCGGCAATACCGGCCACCGGGCCAAGCCATTTCGGCGTGCTCTTGGCGGCAGCGCCTGCCGCACCCGTCGCAGCCGCTCCAGCAGCAGGCGTTGTTGCACCCGCTGTGGCCGGGGCAGCCGATGGAGCGCCACTTTGGCGCTGCGTTACCGAGTCGCGCTGCGAGCCAACCGATTTACCACCGCCGAATTTTTTCGCATCAACGACCGATGTCGACAACGCAATGATGGATGCGAAGGCTAGCGTTGAAATTGTTTTGAGAAGTTTAGATGCCATGAAAAAGGCTCCTACAGAAGTTCTTGTGGCGCACAGGGAGACTGATGAAATCAATCTGCCACACCCGGGAATATAGAGCCGAACGATGAATTTGCAACCGGCCATTTGTTTAACAGGAACCAGGATTTCCCGTCCACAACGGCAGCACGGCTATTTTGTTCACCACTGTTCGGGCGTTTGCTTCGACATTGTTGAGGCGTTCGCATCATCAATCGAGCTTGTAACCACGATGAACGGCAACGATACCACCCGTAAGGTTGAAGAACTCCACGCGTTTGAATCCAGCCTGTTCAAACATCGCTTTAAGCGCCTCTTGTTTCGGGTGCATGCGAATGCTCTCGGCCAAATAGCGGTAACTTTCCTCATCGCCCGCAATCTTCGCGCCCATGCGGGGTAGCACGTTGAAGGAATACCAATCGTAGGGCGCTTTGAACAGCGAATTCGGTTGCGAAAATTCGAGCACGAGCGCCCGCCCGCCCGTGCGCAGCACGCGATGCATTTCGGCGAGCGCTTTTTCTTTGTGCGTTACGTTACGAAGCCCGAACGCAATGGTTATCGCATCGAACGATTTATCCGCAAACGGCAGCGCTTCGGCGTTGCACTGGGTGGTCG
>JBOFBL010000559.1:0-3623 GCA_051645545.1 Casimicrobium sp.
CCCGTGGGCGGGCAGTAACTTCGGTGCGATCCACATCCCGCGCATTGGGCAAGAGGTCTTGATCGACTTCATCAACGGTGACCCGGATCGCCCCATCATCACCCACCGCCTCTACAACGAAGACAATATGCCGCCGTGGCAGTTGCCAAAGCACAAAACACAATCGGGTATCCAAACCAATTGGAGCAAGGGCGGCGGCGGCAAGCACATGCTGCGCTTCGAGGACAAAGCGGGTATCGAACATATCGAGCTCTCCACCGATCACGGCAACACGCATCTGCACATGGGCTACCTGATGAATCAGGGTAGCGAAGCCAAGCGCAGCTACGGCTTCGAGTTGCGCACCAATGAGTGGGGCGCGGTGCGGGCGGACAAAGGCCTGTTGATTACGACCTATACGCAGGATTTCAAGCAAAAGATCTCGCATGAGAATCCGGATGGGTACGAACACATGGGAGCATCGCTTGCCGCTGCTCAAGCGTTCAGCAAATTTACTGATCAGGCACGATCTGCCACGAGCGATATTCTTTCAGCAGTCATCGGTAACAAGGGACAAATTGCTCAGATGACAAGCGCTGTAGCCTCCGCTGTGGCTGGCGGCTCGCCCAGCGCCGCCATTGCTGCCGTTGCAGGCGCGCTTGGTGGGGCGGGTGGCGGTGGCGAAAATTCGATGCCGACGGTCGCCGATCCTGCAATGGATGATTCGATGCGAATGCTCGATCTCTCGAAGAAAATCGATAAACCTGTCGTCTCGATTGTGAGTCCCGAAGGCCAAACGATGATCAGCCCCAAACCTATTCTCGTTAGCTCTGGGGAAAGCGCCGCAATTCGCGCAGCTTCAAACGTGACTTTCAGAACGGGTGCGCAACTGTCTCAACACGCACAGACCGGCATGTATACGCACGTTGCAGGCGGTGGTCAACTCAATATCGTTTCGGGCGGAGATGTAGGCTCGTTTGCGCAAGCGGGCAATATGAACCTAATTTCTAAGTCGGAGAATACGCTCGCCTCACTGACCGCAAACGCCAACATCATCGGCGAGCAAAGTGTCGTGATCTCAGGCAACAAGGATGCAGTGTCTCTTCAAGCCGCGCAGAAGATCGTTTTATTGTGTGGTGGCTCATCGATTACTTTGCTTGCCGATGGCACCATTGAAATCAAAGGAAAGAAAGGACTCCTGCATTTCGAAACGTTAATTGACGAGCAAGGAGGCGGCGCTAACGTTCATCTTGCCGAAGGCAACGTTTACCTTAACTGTGCGGAATAGCGGGCTTACGCTTTAGAGAGTGGTTTACAGCATGAAATACGAAATAGACGAAGGCGTTTTAACAATCCCAGATACGTTGGTAGATCGCTCAGTGAATATGTTGATGTCACCGGATGGGCGCGCGCTCTCAGTGGTCGTGACTCGGGATCGGCTACAAAGCGGGGAAGCACTCGACGGGTTCATAAAAAGACAACTTGCAGATTTATCACGTCGCGTCAACAAATTCGAAGAGATCGGACGTGCGCCAGCGGCGCTGGGCTCCAATCCTGCAACGCAAGTTACCGGCGTACAGATCGCAACGCGCTTTAAGCAGAGCAGTCAGCTTACGCATCAATTGCAGGCAGTCTTTGAGCTTACAAATCGCAATCACCTGTTGATCTTTACCTGCTCATCACTTGCTCCGCATACCGATGCAGACAAATCAGTGTGGCAACAACTGCTTGCGTCGTTTGCGCTTCGCGCTTAGTAACGCGACGCCGCAGCGCTAGATTCAAGCTCAGAGCCCAATCACTTTAGGCAACATTTATGTCTGGACAAGCCGCCGCTAGATTCGAAGATCCCATCGCGCACACTAATGCGCGTGCGCGGTTTTGGACCGGGGTCGCCGTTGGCATTATTGGCGGGCTCGTCATTGGTGCAATCGCTGTGGCTGCGGCTCCTTTCGTTATTGGTGCGGCAGCGGCGGGGGCGGTAGTTTTGGCCGCAGGTGCGGCTACAGTCACAGGTGCCACGGTGTTCGGCGCAGTGGTTGGAGGGGCGGTTACTGCTGTTGTCACTCCCAAGATAGTGGATGCAATAGTGCCCGAAGAACTCACGGTAACGGGCAAAATCATCGAAGCCTCGACGAACGTCTTCGTTAATAAAAAATCAAAAGGCGCCGCACGCGCAACCCCTGATAGGCCTATCGACAAAGTGCTGTGTGACAAACACCCTGGAAAGCAACCGAACCTCATTGCGGAAGGATCGGAAATAGTTTTCGTCAACCAAGCGGTGTTCGCACGAAAGGGAGATTTCGTTGAATGTGGTGCGCAAATCAGCGATGGTTCTCCTAACGTAATAGTCGGTGATCCGAAAGCACGTGTGCGAGACGTAGAGGATGAAGTCCCGTTGCTTGACCGCATTCTTGGCACAGTGATTGGCCTTGCGTTCATTGGACGCTCTCTGGCGTGTATTTTTAAAGCGCCTGGCAAACTTCTCTCGAAGCTACCCTGCCTTGGTGCCATGGGCATCAATATGGGAATCGGCGCGCTAACTAGTAGCTGGTTTGGCAGCCCCATCCACGCTCCGACTGGCGCGAAGATATTGAATGGTGACGACGATACCGATTTCGAACTTGCTGGCCCGTTGCCGCTCAAGTGGTCGCGCTTCTATAACAGCCGCGATACGCGCACGAACAGCCTATTTGGCCAAGGCTGGACCAACGAATTCCAAGTCGAGTTGAAGTTGCATTACGACGAAGCTAATCAAGCGCTTGTGACGTATTTCGACGAGCAGGGCCGCGATGTGCGCTGGGAAAACGTCGCGCCCGGCGAAGCGCAGTACAACCTTGCCGAAGGCTATAGCCTTATGCGTGCGCAAGATGGACAATACGTCGTGTCGAGTGTTGACGGCATTTATCGCCTGTTCCGTCCCGCACTCAACGCTGCGCGTACGGGATTGGCGGGCGTCGATTTCGTGACGCAAACGCTCAAGCTTGCGCGCATTGAAGATCGCAATGGCAACTTCATTGAGTTGCGCTATGACGAGGCAGAGCGGTTGCAGCAGATGACCGACACCACGGGTCGTTTGCTGCAAATCGACTACGCAAATGTGCCCGGCGATCGTGGTGCGCGCGTCGCTCAAATACGCATCCAACAAGGTGCAAAAAACGCGGGCGATCCCACCGACAGTAGTACCGACGAGATGCCCGCGATCTTGGTGCAATACCGCTACGACGCGAGCGGACAGTTGGTCGAAGTCGTCAACCGCTTGGGACAGGTTGCCCGCCGATTCGATTACAACGATGGGTTGATGACGTATCACTGCTTGCCTGGTGGCCTGCAATGTTTCTACGAATGGAAGCGCTTTGAAGACGCTCCGCGCGTGGTCAAGCATTGGACGAGCGATGGCGAGCAATTCGATGTCACCTACGAATGGGGCACGGATAAAGATGGCAAACGATTAGGCCGCACCAGCACGCTCGATCAGCTGGGTCGGGTGCAGCGCTGGACGTGGGACATGGATTACAACGTGGTGGCCTATACCGCGCCGCGTGCTGAAGGTGAGGCTCCTCGTACCACGCTTCAGAGCTTCAACGAACTACGTCAACGCTTGACGCACACCGATCCGCTCGGTCGCACCACGACGTTTCGATACG